>JADLEH010000350.1 GCA_020846255.1 Propionibacteriaceae bacterium | reverse complement strand
GTGTGTGCCCCAGTCGGAGAGGAACCATATGAGTCCGATCGTCGGCGACATCCTGCTGATCTTCCTCTTCATCGTCATCGGCGGGGTGTTCGCGGCAGCAGAGATGGCCCTGGTCTCGCTGCGCGAGTCCCAGGTCAAGCAGCTCAGCGTGCGCGGCAAGCGTGGCCAGACCGTTGCAGAACTCACCTCCAATCCCAACCGCTTCCTCTCCGCGGTCCAGATCGGCGTTACGCTCGCCGGGTTCCTCTCGGCAGCCTTCGGCGGTGCCACCCTCGCCGACAGCCTCGCCGTCGTCCTGATCGGCTGGGGGCTGCCGGCCGTGGCGGCCCAGCCGGTAGCCCTGGTCCTGATCACGCTGGTGATCTCCTACTTCTCGATCGTCATCGGTGAGCTGACGGCCAAGCGCCTGGCGATGCAGCGGGCCGAGGCGTTCGCGATCGCCCTCGGGCCGCTGGTCAACGCCATCGCCAAGATCGCCACTCCGGTGATCTGGTTCCTCGGCAAGTCCACCGACCTGCTGGTCCGCGTGCTCGGCGGCGACCCGAATGCTGCCCGCGAAGAGGTGACCGACGAGGAGCTCCGCGCGATGGTTGGCAGCTCCTCCACGCTCGGCGACGAGGAGCGCCAGATCGTCGACGAGGTGTTCGCTGCCGGCGAGGTGAGCCTGCGGGAGACGATGATCCCGCGTACCGAGGTCGACTTCCTGGACGGCTCGATGCCGGCCTACAAGGCGATCCGGGCGGTGCAGGGGGCGGCTCACAGCCGCTACCCGGTGATCGGTGAGGACCTCGACGACGTGATCGGCTTCGTCCACATCCGCGACCTCGCCGACCTCGACACCGTCGAGCGCAACGCGCCGGTCAGCCAGCTGGTGCGGCCGGTGATGTCGCTGCCGCAGACGGTGAAGATCCTGCGGGCGCTGACCGAGATGCGCCAGACCAAGCAGCACCTGGTGATCGTCCGGGACGAGTACGGCGGCACCGCCGGCATCGTCACCATCGAGGACCTGGTGGAGGAGCTGATCGGCGAGATCACCGACGAGTTCGACCCGGAGCAGTCGCCGGCGACGCCGAACCACGACGCCACCATCGACCTGGACGGCCTGGAGACCCTCGAGGGCTTCGCGCAGGCACTCGGGTTCGTGCTCCCCGAAGGGCCCTACGACACGGTCGCCGGCTTCGTGATGGCCCAGCTCGGCACGCTCCCGCAGGTCGGCGACAAGTGCACGGTGACGCTGGCCGCGGAGAGCGAACAGGCCCCGCCGGAGCTCTTCGAGCTCCGGGTGACGGAGCTCGACGGCCGCCGCGCGTCCCGCCTGAAGCTGACCAGGCTCGGCCCGCTGAGCCCCGGCGAGTACTAGGCAGAGCCCGGCGAGGCGCCTGCGGCGGGCTTTCGAAGTAGTCTGCTGCCAGCCTGGGCAGACAAGGAGGTGGCGGGGTGCGTTCGTCCGATCCCGACGGCTCGCTGCTGCTCACCTCCGATGAGGTCGGCGGCCTGCTCGCCGCAGCCGTCCAGCACGCCGGCGGCACCCTGGTCTCCTGGGCCCTCGACCACGTCGACGCTAACCCGGCGCAATCCACCACCGCCACCTACTCGGCCCTGGTCGACTGGCCCTACGGGCGCCGCGAGGAACTGCTCGGGGTGAGCGCGCGGGCGTCCGGCCCGGCCGACACCGACACCGCTGCCGAGATCTTCGCCGACGGTGACCGCGAGGTCGCTGTCTGGATCTACCCGCAGGACCCGGACCTGCCGGGGCTCTCCCGGGCCGCCTACGCCGAGTCGATGGCCGAGCTGTGCAACCGCCACGACGTGTTCGCCGCCGAGGTGGGCCCCGACGACCTGACGTTGCAGATGATCGGTTACCGGCCACGCCGCCGAGCCGTGGTCCGGGTCGGTTACGGCGAGCCGCCCCAGGTGGTTTACGTCAAGGTCCTGCGCTCGCGGCTGTTCGACGACGTTGTCGATCGGCACCGGCTGCTGCTGCAGGCCGGGCTCCCGGTGGCCCCGATCGCCGCCGTCACCGACGACCACCTGCTGATCCTGCGGGAACTGCCGGGCCAGCCGCTGGCGAAGGCCATCTTCGACACGGCGGAGCCCTGTTCCCCTGAGGCCCTGATCGAGCTGCTCGACGCCATGCCGGCCTCGGTCGTCCGGCTGGACCGGCGCCCACCGTGGTCGGACGCCGTCGGGCACTACGCCCGGATGGTGTCTGCGGCCCTGCCGGCCCTCGAACCGAAGCTGGAGCGGCTGGTGGACACCATCGGCCAAGGGCTGGCCTCGATCCCGCCGGGCAACGAGCCGACCCACGGCGACTTCCACGAAGGCCAGGTGCACGTCTCGGGCGGCCGCGTCTGCGGGTTGCTGGACACCGACACCCTTGGTCCCGGCCGGCGGGCCGACGACCTGGCCTGCCTGGTCGCCCACCTGTCCACGATCCAGCGGATGAATGCGGCCCAGGAGGCCCGGGTGCACCAACTGATCCGGCGCTGGGTCCCGGTCTTCGACACCAGGGTGGACGCCACCGAACTGCGACTGCGCGCCGCAGCCGTGATCATCTCCCTTGCCACCGGACCGTTCCGCGGGCAGGAGCCGGACTGGGAACGGGAGACAGCCACCATGATCGGCTCGGCCGAGGCTCTCGTCCGCCAGGTCACCTGACCGGACCGGTCAGCCGCGCAGGGTGAGTCCCAGCTTCACGGGGACGCGGTCGCCGAGCTGGACCCCGGTGGCCTCGCGCACCGCCACCTTCAGCGGCAGCAGGTACGCACCGTCCTTCGGGAAGAGCGAGGTGGTGAAGCTGAGGCCGCCGATCCGGGCCGCTACCGGGATCGCCCCCCAGCCGTAGGTGATGGCACCGGACAAGGCGCCGATCTCCTCGCTCTCCGCCGTCGGCACGACAGCGAAGAAGAAGGGTGCCGGGCCACGCCACTCGATCACGCTCGCGGTGAACTCGAACTCGAGGTCGGCCATCGACTCAGTAGAAGCGGGCGTGCAGGTGGGCGTCAAGGCGGTTGAACTCCGCCCGCAGCTCCGGCGAGGTGGCACGGGCGCCGAGCCCGACGTCCTCCAGCAGGGATCCGGGGACCTCGTCGGGGCGAGGGTGCACGACGGCCCGGATCAGGCGGCGGAGGGCATCGACGAGCCAGCCCCCGGAGCGCTTGCGGGCTTGCGGACGTGCCTTGGGGGTGATCCGCGCCAGGTAGGCGGGGCTGAACTCATAGGTACGGGTCCGGTGCTGGATTCCTTGTGTCATGACACGACCCTAGAATCGATACCGGACGTTCCACTTCCGGATTGTTTCACCCATTTTCGAGGCGTTTCCGAGGGGGCAGCGTGGCCGCAGAGACCAGTCCGACCGCAAGGGCGTTGCAGGTGCTCGAGCTGCTCCAGAACCAGCCCGGCACCACGGCCGGTGAGCTGGCAGCGGCGCTCGGCGTCACCGAGCGGGCTGCCCGGCGTTACATCGGCATCCTGCGGGAGGCCGAGATCCCGATCATCTCCGTGCGCGGACGCTACGGCGGCTACCGGGTGGGACGCGGAGTGCGGCTGCCCCCGCTGGTGTTCACGGCGACCGAGGCCCTCGGCATGGTGATGGCCGTGCTGGAAGGCCACCACGAGGCGGCCGACGCCACCGACCCGATCGCCAACGCCCTGCGCAAGATCATGCGAGCCCTGCCCGAGGCGGTCGCGGCCCAGGCCGAGCTGGTCCGGCGGACGGCCCGGCCCGTGCCGGACCGGCATGCTGCCCCGGCCGACCCGGCCATCACCGCGCAACTGGTGCACGCCTGCTCGCTCCGCCGGCAGGTGCTGATCGGCTACCGGCACGAGGACGGGCCGCAGTGGTCGAGCCTCGTCGAGCCGTGGGCCGTGGTCGTCCGGCTCGGCCGCTGGTACCTGCTGTCCCGCCGGACCAGCAACGGCGCCATCCGCACCTACCGCCTTGACCGCATCCACAGCGTCGAGCTGCAGGAGGCCGGCTTCGAGCTGCCCGCGGACCTCGACCCGGTAGCTGTCCTCGAACAGAACTTCGCCATCGGCTGGGAGTACGCCACCGAGGTGGAGATCGACGCCCCGGCGGAGGAGATGTCGCACTGGTTGTCCCGGACGATCGGGCGCCTCGAGCCGATCGACGCCACCAGTTGCCGGCTGATCGGCAGCACCAGCGACCCGGCGTGGTACGCGGAGGTGCTCGCCGCCATTCCGGCGCCGTTCCGGGTGGTGGGCTGTCCGGAGTTGCGGGAGGCCGTCCGGGCCCTCGGCGAGCGGCTCCTCGCAGCGAGCGCCGGCTCGGTGGGACCGCGGTCCACGATGTGAGCATCCCCTTGCGCAATCGTCCCGATTTGGTCAGACCAAGAAGGATCGCCTAGCCGGAGCGATAGGGTGAGCCCATGACCGACACGCCCCTGATGCTTGCCGGTGATTTCGCTACGCCGACCCGCCACGAGTGGGAGGCAGAGGTCCTCAAGGTCCTCAACCGGCGACGTCCCGAAGGCAAGGAACTGACCATCGAGCAGGCCCTGACACGGTTGCGCACCAGCACCGTCGACGGCCTCACCATCGAGCCCCTCTACACCGACCCGGTCGCCCCCCTCGGGCTGCCGGGCGCGATGCCGTTCACCCGGGGTGCAGCCGTCCGCGACGCAGGTGTCGCCTGGGATGTGCGTGCCCTGCATGAGGACGGCGACGTCGCGTTCACCAACCCGCAGGTACTCTCCGACCTCGAACGCGGTGCCACGTCGCTGTGGCTGCGCGTCGGCGAAGGCGCCATCGCGCCGGAAGACCTGGCCGCAGCCCTCGCCGGGGTCGACCCGGCTCTCGCTGCGATCGCGGTCTCGAGCACCACCGACCAGGTTGCGGCAGCCAAGGCGCTGGCAGCCTTCTGGAAGGGCGCCGGTGCCACTGCAGCCAAGGGCAACCTCGGCCTGGACGCGATCGCGCTTGCCGCCCGTACGGGGGCGGAGGTCGACCTGACCCCGCACGCCGTCTGGGTACAGGCAGCTCTGGCCGAGCTGCCCGGCGTCCGCGCCCTCACCGTCGACGTCCTGCCCTACGACGACGCCGGTGCCGGCGACGTCGACCAGCTCGCCTTCGCCATCGCCACCGGGGTGGCCTACCTGCGCGACCTCGAGGCGGCCGGGGTCAGCCCGGCCGACGCCTTCGGCCAGATCGAGTTCCGGGTCAGCGCCAACGCCGACGAGTTCCTCACCATCGCCCGGTTGCGGGCCCTGCGTCGCCTCTGGGCGCGGGTCGGCGAGGTCTCCGGTGTTCCGGCCGGGGCCCGCGGCGCCATCCAGCACGCGGTCACGTCCTGGCGGATGATCACCCGCGACGACCCCTACGTGAACCTGCTGCGGGGCACGATCGCCACCTTCGCAGCAGCCGTCGGCGGCGCGGAGTCGATCACCTGCCTGCCGTTCGACACCGCAGTCGGCCTCCCGGACGACTTCAGCCGCCGCATGGCCCGCAACACCCAGCTCGTCGCAGCCGAGGAGTCCAACATCGGCAAGGTCAGCGACCCGGCCGGTGGCTCCTGGTACGTGGAGAGCCTCACCGATCAGCTGGCAGCGCACGCCTGGACCGAGTTCCAGGCGCTCGAGGCCGCCGGCGGGATGGTGGCAGCGCTGGAGTCCGGCATCGTCGAGGAGCGCATCGCTGCGACCGCAGCGGAGCGCACCAAGCGACTGGCGACCCGCAAGCAGGCCATCACCGGGGTGAGCATGTTCCCGATGAAGGACGAGCAGCCGGTCACGGCCAAGCCCCGACCCGCAGCACCGGCGGCAGCCGGGCTGAAGCCGGTTCGTGACTCCGAGGTCTTCGAGGTCATCCGCGACCGCGCGGCAGCCGGCGAGAAGCCGAAGGTCTTCCTCGCCTGCCTCGGTGCACGTCGCGACTTCGGCGGCCGGGAGATGTTCACCTCGAACGTCCTGCTCGTCGGGGGGATCGACTTCCCCTCCTCCGAGGGCGGTAGCCCCGAGGAGATCGCAGCCCAGGCCGCGGCGTCCGGGGCCAAGATGGCGATCCTGTGCTCTTCGGCGAAGATCTACGCCACGCAGGCCATCGCCGTCGCCACCGCGCTGAAGGGCGCCGGTGTCGAAACCGTCTACATCGCCGGTCGCAAGTCCGAGACCGGAGCCGAGGACACCAGCGTCCTCGACGGCGAGGTTTTCGACGGAATGGATGTGGTCGCCTTCCTCGAAGGTGCCCTTGACCGGATTGGAGTGGCCAAGTGACCACGGTTCCCGATTTCACCGGCATCGAGCTCGGTGCTCCCACCTTCGCCGACGACGCTCCTGAGCCGATGGGCGAGGGGTGGCTCACTCCCGAGCACATCCTCGTGCCGCCGCGGTTCGACGAGTCGGCCTACGAGGGCCTGGACTTCCTGAAGACCTACCCGGGCATCCCGCCGTTCCTGCGCGGTCCGTACGCCACGATGTACGTCAACCAGCCGTGGACGATCCGGCAGTACGCCGGCTTCTCCACCGCCGAGGAGTCCAACGCCTTCTACCGGCGCAACCTGGCCGCAGGCCAGAAGGGCCTCTCGATCGCGTTCGACCTGGCCACCCACCGTGGCTACGACTCCGACCACCCCCGGGTGACCGGTGACGTCGGCATGGCCGGGGTTGCGATCGACTCGATCCTGGACATGCGGCAGCTGTTCGACGGCATCCCGCTCGACCAGATGTCGGTGTCGATGACCATGAACGGTGCGGTGCTGCCGATCCTCGCCCTCTACGTCGTCGCGGCGGAGGAGCAGGGCGTGGCTCCGGAGAAGCTGGCCGGAACGATCCAGAACGACATCCTCAAGGAGTTCATGGTTCGTAACACCTACATCTACCCGCCGACCCCGTCGATGCGGATCATCTCCGACATCTTCGCCTTCACTTCCGCGAACATGCCGAAGTTCAACTCGATCTCGATCTCCGGCTACCACATGCAGGAGGCCGGGGCCACGGCCGACATCGAGATGGCCTACACCCTCGCCGACGGCGTGGAGTACATCCGCGCCGGTGAGGCGGTCGGGCTGAAGGTCGACCAGTTCGCCCCGCGGCTGAGCTTCTTCTGGGCCGTCGGCATGAACTTCTTCATGGAGGTCGCCAAGTTCCGCGCTGCCCGCCTGCTGTGGGCCCGCCTGGTGCGGCAGTTCGAGCCGTCCAACCCCAAGTCGATGAGCCTGCGAACGCACAGCCAGACCTCCGGCTGGTCGCTCACCGCCCAGGACGTGTTCAACAACGTCAGCCGCACCTGCCTCGAGGCCATGGCCGCGACGCAGGGCCACACCCAGTCGCTGCACACCAACGCCCTCGACGAGGCCATCGCGTTGCCGACCGACTTCTCGGCCCGGATCGCGCGCAACACCCAGCTGTTCCTGCAGCAGGAGTCCGGCACCTGCCGGGTCGTCGACCCGTGGGCCGGTAGCGCCTACGTCGAGAAGCTGACCTACGACCTGGCCGCCAAGGCCTGGGACCTGATCCAGGAGGTCGAGGCTGCCGGTGGCATGGCAAAGGCGATCGAGGCCGGCATCCCCAAGATGCGCATCGAGGAGGCAGCGGCCCGCACCCAGGCCCGCATCGACTCCGGCCGCCAGCCGCTGATCGGGGTCAACAAGTACACCGTCGACAACGATGTGGTGCCTGCGGTGCTGAAGGTGGACAACAACAAGGTGCGCGAAGAGCAGATCGCCAAGCTGAACCGGCTGCGCGGCGAGCGCGACCAGGCTGCCACCGACGCTGCCCTGGAGAAGCTCACCTGGGCTGCCGGGAACCCGGACTCCACCGACGCCGACCGCAACCTGCTCAAGCTGGCCATCGACGCAGCGCGCGCCAAGGCGACGGTCGGGGAGATCTCCGACGCGCTGGAGAAGGTCTACGGGCGCTACACCGCGAACATCCGTACCATTTCAGGCGTGTACAACTCCGAGTCCGGCTCCACCGAGGGCGTGACGAAGGCCCGTGCGCTGGTCGAGGAGTTCGAGAAGGTCGAAGGCCGGCGTCCGCGCATCCTGGTGGCCAAGATGGGCCAGGACGGCCATGACCGCGGGCAGAAGGTGATCTCAACGGCCTTCGCCGACCTCGGCTTCACCGTCGACGTTGGTCCGCTGTTCCAGACGCCTGAGGAGACCGCACGCCAGGCCGTCGAGTCCGACGTCCACGTCGTCGGCGTCTCGTCACTAGCCGCCGGTCACCTGACCCTGGTGCCGGCGCTCCGCAAGGCGCTGGACGAACTCGGCCGTCCGGACATGATGATCGTGGTCGGCGGGGTCATCCCGGCACAGGACTTCGACGAGCTGTACGCCGCCGGGGCCGACGCCATCTACCCGCCCGGCACGGTCATTCCGGAATCGGCGATCGAGCTGCTGACCAAGCTGCGCGAACGCCTCGACGCTGCGTAACAACCTGTTCGGTGGTCGAGCCTGTCGAGACCTGGCGGTTTCGGCAGGCTCAGCCATCGGTAGCCGATGGGGAGTCCGATGAGTGAGGACCAGACGCCGCTGTACCTGCGGTCCGACCCGAGGCCGGGCCGCCAGTACGGTGACGCACCCCCGCCCAAGCGGGATCCGGCCAAGATCCGGCGGCCCCACCTCGACCCGGAGGTGCTGGCCAGGCAGGTGCTGGCCGGTGAACGCACCGCCATCGCCAGGGCGATCACCCTGGTCGAGTCGAGCAAGCCGGCCCATCACGCCATCGCCGCTGACCTGCTGCGGATCCTGCGCCCGTACTCGGGCAAGGCCGTCCGGGTCGGGATCACCGGCGTCCCCGGGGCGGGCAAGTCCACCTTCATCGATGCGCTCGGGCAACGGCTGATCGACGCCGGCCACAGGATCGCTGTGCTGGCCGTCGACCCGACATCGGCGAAAACCGGTGGCTCCATCCTTGGCGACCGGACCCGGATGGGGGAACTCGCCCAGAGCGAGCAGACCTTCATCCGCCCGTCCCCGGCAGGGGCCCACCTCGGGGGGGTGGCGCGCACGACCCGGGAGTCGATGCTGGTGCTGGAAGCGGCCGGATTCGACGTCGTCCTGGTGGAGACCGTAGGCGTCGGCCAGTCCGAGGTGGCTGTGGCCGGCATGGTCGACACCTTTCTGCTGATCGCACTCGCCCGGGCCGGTGACCAGTTGCAGGGGATCAAGCGCGGAATCCTCGAGATGGCCGACGTGATCACGGTCAACAAGGCAGACGGGGACAACGAGGGCGAGGCGCGGGTCACGGCGCGGGAGTTGTCGATCGCCATGAAGCTGATCAACTCCGACCCCAACGCGCCGCGTCCACCGGTACTGACCTCCAGCGCGCTCACCGGCAAGGGCCTGGACGAGGTCTGGAAGGCCATCGTCGACCACCGCGCCAAGCTGGAGGAGGACGGTCGGCTGGAGTCGCGGCGAGCCAGGCAGCAGCGGGAATGGCTGTGGGCGCTGGTTCGTGGCGAGCTCGAGGACGCGCTGCGCACGTCACCGGCCGTCAGCGCGATCCGCTCGCGGCTGGAGGCCGAGGTCGAGGCCGGCGAGCTGTCCGCCCTTGAGGCGTCCGACCAGATCCTGCAGGCCTTCGCCGCCGACGCCTCGTCCCTGTGGCCGAAGCACCCGCAGCACTGAACCGCCCCCAGCGCTGAAGCGCCCCCAGCGCTGAAGCGCCCCGTCTCTCCCCGCTTGCTCCCGAAACGCGCGCTCGCTCCCGAAATTCCGGGAGCGAGCGCGCGTTTCGGGGGCCGGGGGCCGGGGGCCGGGG
>JADLEH010000349.1 GCA_020846255.1 Propionibacteriaceae bacterium | reverse complement strand
TACAGGTCGAGTCGGACGGTGTCGTCCCAGGAGAGGTTGGAGCGTCCTGAGACCTGCCACAGACCGGTGAGACCGGGGCGTACGTCGAGCCGTCGTCGGGTGTCGGAGTCGTACTGGGCGACCTCCGTGGGAAGTGCCGGGCGGGGTCCGACCAGGCTCATGTCACCACGTAGGGCGTTCCACAACTGCGGCAGTTCATCGAGGGAGAACCGGCGGATGAACCGGCCCACCTTCGTGATCCGCGGGTCGTGGGTCATCTTGAACAACGGACCGGAGCCCTCATTCGCCGCTGCCAACTCGGCGAGGCGGGCTTCGGCGTCAAGCACCATGCTGCGGAACTTCAGGCACTGGAAGATCTCGCCCTTGCGGCCGACGCGTGGTTGGCGGAACAGTACCGGGCCGCCGTCCTCGAGCTTGATGGCGAGGGCGACCAGGCCCATCACCGGCGCTGCCAGCAGCAGGAGCACGGACGAGCCGAGCACGTCGAAGGTGCGCTTGATCCAGCGGGCAGCTGCGATCGCCTGCGGGCGGGCCACGTCCACCAGCGGCAGTCCGGCCACCGGCCGGACGTCGAGTCGCTGTGCGCTGACGTCGGTGAGGGCCGGCACGACGATCATGTGCGTCGCGTGCTCCTCCAGCTGCCAGGCCATCCGCCGGAAGTCAGCCGGGGAGGAGAACGAACCCTCGGCGAAGATCACGGTGGCCACCTGGTGCTCGTCGATCACGGCTACCGTGTCGTCGAGGCTGCCGAGGACCGGCAGGCCGGCCGGTGTCGTGTCGACCCGGTCCCGGGTGACGGCGCCCACCACGCGGTAGCCCAGCCAGGTCTCCCGGCGCAGCACCTTGGCGATCGCGTCGACGTGGCCACTCTCGCCTGCGACGATGATCGGCGTCATCAACGCGCCCTGCCGGTGGATGGCACCCATGGCCTTGCGACGGGTGAACCTCGCGAGCACGAGGCCGATCGTGCCCAGCCCGAACAGCAGCACGAAGATCCCGCGCGGGAACTCGGTCTTCAGCAGGTAGCTGCCGATGCCGACCAGGCCCGCCATCGAGAACGATGCCATCACCACGCGCTTGTACTCCACAGCGCCGGCGCGAAGGTGCCGGAGCTGGAAGGCGCCGAAGGCGTAAAGGGTGAGCAGCCAGGCCGCGATGATCAACGGTGCGGTGATGTAGACCAGCTGGGCCGACTCGCCGGCACCGTCGAACGGCAGCAGCCCGCGCGCGCTGATCGCCAGCAGCAGCGCCGCCCCGATGACGAACATGTCCGCCAGGTACAGGAACGCGATTTGGCTTCGGCGCGAGATCAGCCAGTGCCCTTGGGCACGCCGAGTCTCGGTCGGTTGTTTTGTGAGTGCGTCAAGATACGCGCTGAATGTGGTCATGATCCCCCCGGCTCAGACCAGCCCCCGACGACCTTCCCCCCGAAGATCGAGCAGTTCGCCGATTTCCCAGATCGGCACGTGCTGGAAGCCATTCTTGCCCGTGGAGGGGGTCCGTGACAACCCCGTGTGTCGCCGCACCACAAGTGGCGATGCCGGCCATCGGCTCGGTGGCCAGGATTTCAATGACTTGGCAGGCGCCCCCCGTAGCTGGATAATCAGGGGATCAGGTGGCCGCAGAACCGCTTGGTACCTACGCCGACGTGGGGTGATGAAGGGGAGTCAGTCAGCTCACGAATCTGGGGGGAGGTCGGCTATGGACAGTGACCGTGCGCGCAAAGGTGTCGTCGGGTATGTCCCCGGAGCTTGGGACATGTTCCACATCGGGCATCTCAACCTGTTGAACCGGGCGAGGGAGAATTGCGACTGGCTGGTGGCCGGTGTGGTCACGGACGAGACGCTGTTCGCGATGAAGGGCAAGTACCCGATCGTCTCGCTGGACGAGCGGCTCGCCATCGTCGCGGCCATCGGGATCGTCGACGAAGCCGTGGTGGACCAGTCGGCCAACAAGCTCGCAGCCTGGGAACAGGTCCACTTCGACGTGCTCTTCAAGGGTGACGACTGGCGGGGAACGGCGAAGGGGCTGAAGCTGGAGCAGGCCATGGCGACGGTCGGGGCGAGGGTTCACTACTTCCCCTACACCCTGAACACCTCCTCGACCGAGTTGCGGCGGGCGCTCGGCGAGTACTGACGCCGCCGTCGGGACAACGCCGGTCAGGCGCTCCGGGTTGCCCGGACCTGGCGGAACCACCTCCGGGCCGCGAGCAACAGGTAGCCGGTGGAGGCGATGGCCATGCCGGTGTAGAGCGCGACGAAGGCCGGGTACCAGGCCAGCAGCAGGAACCCGAGGCACAGCAGCCCGTAGTCGACCGGCACCCGGGCGAGGGTCAGCAGGGTCGAGTGGCGGTCGCCGAGTACCTCGGCCCGGTAGGGCACGGCAGCCCCGGCACGGTAGTGGTGCTCGCGCAGGACCAGATCGGTGACGATCATCCCGAAGAAGTGCACGGACTGGACGGCGGAGAAGAGCAGCGGCACGCAGAGCCACCACGACGGGCCGCCCAGCTCCCGGTACATGCCCACCAGCACCGCGAGGTGGATGGTGGCCAGCTTGGCCGAGTCGATCACGTGGTCCAGCCATTCGCCTTCCGGGCTGCCGCCGCCGAGCAGCCGGGCCAGCTGCCCGTCAGCGGAGTCGAGCGCGTAGCCGACGATGAGGAGCAGGCTGACCACGAGCCCGGTCACCCACGAGGTCGGCAGTGCTGCGAGGACTGCGATGCCGCTGAAGGTGAAGACCGCGCTGAGGGCGGTCACCTGGTTCGGGGTTCGGTGCAGGACGTAGGCGCCGGCGGCCAGCACCCGACCGAACGGCCGGTTGATGAACCGGGAGTAGACCGGGGCACCGTTGGAGTTCTTCTGGGCCTTGCGCAGCCGGTTGAACGCCTCCCCGAAGTCCCGCTGTGGAGCCGTGGGACTCATCTCGCGCCCGCCGGGCCCGGGAACTGCAGGGTGCTCACGGGACCATCTCGATCTGCTTGCCGGTCTCGGGCCAGTACTCGGCGACGAGCTGTCTGGTGCTGGCGATGTGGGCTCGGCTCGAGGCGCCGAAGACGATGGCCTCGATGTTGGGCTGGGAGCAGACCCATTCGAGCGCCTCGCGGGGCGGGATCGCGCCGGAGGCGAAGACCGACATGGCAACGGCCCGGAAGGGCCGCTCCGCGAGAGCCTTCTGGTAGCCGGCCAGCCCGCCACTCATCCGGAAGCCGGCCTTGTTGATGTTGGAACAGACGATCGGGTTCTCGATGCCGGCCCGGTCGAGCGCGGTCAGGAGCATCGGCGTGTTCATGGTGATGAAGCCCGGCTCCGCCCCGTAGCGGGAGCGCACATGGTCGGCGAAGATGTTGAACGCGTCCAGGAACCCCATGCCCAGCAGCAGGTCAACCACCACGTTCTGGAGGAAGATGACGGGCGTCGACAACCCGTCAAACATCTTCATCTCCGCATCGATCAGCAGGGTGGTCACCCCTTCGATGTCCTTCTTCGCCAGGGACCGCCCACTGCGCAGCGCTGCGTCGAGCAGGCCGCCATCGGGCAGGAAGCGTCGCACGGCCCCGATCGGGCCATCCTCGGTCATGGCGTTCGCATACTTGTGGGCGTACGGCATGCAGGGGAAGAACTTCTGGTTGCGGTAGCGGTCCGGATCCGCGCGGAAGTGCTCCGCCACCTGCGCGATCCGGTCATGGGTGGTGCACATGAAGGTGGTGATGCCCTCGTCGTAGGCTGCGTCGAGCACTTCCTGAATGGCCTGGTTCTCCTGGAACCTGATGGCCTGGGCCCGAGCCTTCTCCTCCGACATGTGGTTCACGCCGAAGAACTGGTTGTCGCCGAACAGGAGCCGGTCCATGTCTGTTTCCTCTCTCTTCAGCGGGTCGTCCGGCGGAGCCAGAACCTGGACTTGCGGGGCGCTGGCGCGGTCAGCGGACCGGCCTGGGCCACGCCGTTCGCGTCGGCCACCAGCATTGCGAGCGAGGTGTCGGTGACGGCGGCCTCGGCGAACGAGTTCACCCCGGTGGTCCGGCCGGTGAGCACCCGGTCCACGAAGTCGGCCGCCTGCGCGCTGTACTCCTCACCGCGGAGGTAGTACCAGACCTCCTTGGTCAGTTCGGTGGTGTACTTCACCGTCCAGCCCGGGCTGTAGCCGGGAGGGACCGTTGCGCCGTCGCGCAGGTACACCTGGATCTCCTGGCGGTCGGCGTGGATCCGGCCCTTCGTGCCCCAGAGCGTCATCTTGGTGGACATCTTGCGCTCGGACTCGTCGCTCCAGTTGACCGACAGCTGCGCCGTCGCCCCGGAACCGAAACGCAAGGTCGCAGCCACCTGGTCGTCGATCTCCGCGGAGAAGACGGGCTGGAGCACCGTTCCGGCAACGGCCTTCGGCTCGCCGAGATACCAGTTCAGCAGGTTCAACGGGTGCGCGGCGTAGTCATACAGACTGCCACCGCCGAGGTTCTTCTTGCTGCGCCAGGTGCCACCCTGGGGCTTCAGCACCACCGGGCCGTAGGCCTCTGCCAGCACCTGGGTCACCTGGCCGATCGCTCCGGCGTCGAGGAGGCGCTTGACCTCGGCGAACGCTCCGACGAAGCGGTAGTGGTAGCCGACCTGGGTGACCAGGCCGCCGGCCTCGGCGAGGGCCGTGAGTTCGACGGACTCGATCGGGTCGAGGCAGAAGGGCTTCTCGCAGAACACGTGCAACCCCCGCGACAGGCACTCCCGCACCATCTGGCCGTGCAGCCAGGAAGGGGTGGCGATCACGACAGCATCGAGTTGCTGGTCGGCGAGCATGGAGTCCAGGTCGGGGTAGGTGTTGACCCCGGTGTACTTGGAGAGGACCGAGAGCAGGTAGCCGGAGGAGTCGCAGATGCCTGCGACCTCGACGTCCGGGTGGGCCCTGAAGATCGCCAGATGCGACAGTCCCATCTTGCCGAGCCCGACGATCCCTAGCCGAATCATGTGTTCCCCGTCCTCGTCTTGCCACCGGCCGGGGCCGGTCGCGACTGGTATCTGCCGATCGCCTTCAGCAGGAGTTGCTCGTACTGCCCGGCCACGTGCTCCCAGGTGAACTCCGCGGCGTGCCGCTCCCGGGCGGCAGCGCTCAGCCGGCTGACGAGCCCGGCATCGGCGGTCAGCTCCGTCACCGCAGCATCCACATCGGTCTCGCTCGTGAAGTAACGCGCGGCAGCGCCTGCGACCCAGCGGTTGTACGGATTGTCGTGGGCGATCACCGGGTTGCCGGCACCCATCGCCTCCACCAGGGACGGGTTGGTGCCGCCGACGGTGTGGCCGTGAAGGTAGGCGAGGCTGTGGAAGCGGAGGGCCTGCACCCGCTCGGGTTCGTAGATCGCACCCGGGAACCGGACCTGGTCGGATGCCGCTGCCATGACCTCGGCGTGGTAGTCGTCGGTCTCGGGCTGGTAGTTGCCGAGCACAACCAGCTCGACCGGACGCCGCCGGGCGGAGAACCCGCGGACCAGTTCGAGGATCGAGTTCTCGGGGATGGGCCGGGCGATCAGGGTGAGGTACTCGCCGGGCGTGAGGCCGAGCTCCTCAGGGATGGCTGTGGGGGCGCTCGTCACGGCCGGTGCCCCGTAGGTGATGGTCGTGATCTTGCGGGAGCTGGCGCGGCTGCGCAGGTAGACGGCGATCTCGGGGTGGTCGGCGATGAGCTCGTCGCCGACCCAGCAGGCGATCCGCTCGTTGACGTACAGGATCGCCTGTCGGGCCTTGCCCCAGCGGGCGCGGGACCACTCGATCCCGTCCATGTTGACGACGTTCGGAACGCGGGCGAGTTTCTGGAGGAGGTTGAAGACCGCCGTGTTGTATCCGAAGGTCAGGCAGAGGTCACGGTGGGCGGTCGCATGCCGGATGGTGATGAGGTCGAACTGGGAGGTGCCCAGCCAGCCGTCGCGGTTCACCGGCACGGTCACCCGCTCGACTCCGTTCCACACGTCCTCGCGGATCGGCCCGGTGCCACTGTCCTGGCAGTAGACGACCACGCGCCAGCCCCGTCCGACCAGGTAGCGCGCAACGTTCTCGGCAGCGGTCTCGAACCCGCCGTAGCCGGCGGGGATCCCGTGGGTGCCGAGGATCCGTACCGTTGGCGGCATCAGGCTGCGCCTCCCGCAGCGGTGGACCCGGCGGTTTCCCCGGTGAGGCGCCCGAACAGCTGCACCACCTCGGCGCGGTACCTCTCGACCGAGAACCGCCGGATCGCCTCGGCCCGCGCGGTGCGGGCAAGGGTCTCGGCGAGTTCCGGATCGTCGATCAGGCGAGCGATGGCGGCGGCCATCGCGGCCACGTCCTCTGCCGGGACCAGGAGTCCGGTCACGCCGTCGGTGATGCTCTCCGTGTGGCCCAGAGCTGCCGTGGCGACAACCGGGCGGAGCGAGTACTGGGCTTCGACAACGGCGTTGCCGAACGGTTCCCGGAGCGATGGCGCCACCATGATGTCCGCCCGGTTGAGGTTCTCCCAGATCGGCGAGCAGTAGCCGGCGAAGGTGACGGCTCCGGCGAGGTCGTCCCGTTCGGAGCGCTCCTTGAGCTGATCGGTGTACCACTCGTAGCCGGGGAAGGCGGATCCGGCGAGCTCGAGCTCCACCTGGTAGCCCTGGCGACGCAGTTCGGCTGTCGCCTCGAGGGCGAGGTGGGGGGCCTTACGTGGCGAGAGCCGACCGACGACGACCAGCCGGATGGGCGCGACCCGGGCCGGCGGCTTCGGTTCGGCCGGCGGCTGCGGCACACCGTTGTAGATCAGGTTGGCCTTCCGTTCCAGGCCGGGGTCGGCGGTCACCATCGCGTCCAGCGTCGACCGGCTGATCACCAGCACAGCGTGGGCGAGTCGAAGGGGTGCCACCAGTGCCCGGCGGACCAGCCGGGAGTCGGTCGTCTCCGCCTCGTGCAGGTGGCAGGCGACGGGTACGCGGGCGAGCCTTGCTGCCAGCAGCCACCACGGGATGGTGACGGTGTTCACGTAGACGGCTGCCGGGTTCATCCGCCTGATGAACCGGATCAGCCGAGGCAGGCAGGCGACCATCGACCAGAGCAGGCGTAGGAAGCTCGGGATGCTCTGGTTGGCCCTTCGCAGGACTGGGAAGTCGACGAAGGCGACCTCCCCATCGCGTTCCCGGATCCTCGGCACCAGTTCACCGTCCTGGGGGAGGGCGACGACCACCCGGTATCCGGCTTCGCGAAGCGCGACCAGGCTCTCCAGCATCTGGAGGTCGGAGCCATAGACGTCCGGAGACGGATTCGCAATCAACACGCTGCGATTAGCTTGCATGCCAAGCAGGACCTTCCCCTTCGCAACCCACCGGCAGGCGCGCCAGCCGGCGGACCGTTCCTCCCCCCGAGGGCGATCATTGGTTAGTAGTGGAACGGAGGGTGCCCGCGGCTGTCAAGCCGCGATGCCAGAGCGTGGCTCGCCGGCGACCGGGGAGCCACGCTCTGATAATGACCTCAGGAGACGACGATCAGGGGTGTGACGGTCCCGCCACTGGTCTCGTAGGTGTTGCCGTTCTGGGTGAGGTTCACTGCCGGGTAGGCGGTGAAGGCGCACGATGAGACCTTGCGGTTGGGTCCGAACTTGTTGTTGGTGACGGTTGCGGTTTCGGAGTAGCCGTTGAGG
>JADLEH010000348.1 GCA_020846255.1 Propionibacteriaceae bacterium | reverse complement strand
TCGGCCAGGGTGGCGTCGGGTTGCTCGGAGACCAGCACGAGCAGTCGGCTGCGGCGGTCGGGGGTCATTGGGACGGCGCCGCCAGCGTGGGGCTTGGCGGCGAAGGAGGCGGTGGTGCGGCGGCGCCTGAGGCGGCGCCGGATCCAGGCGGTGCTGACGCCGAAGGTGTCGGCGACCTGCTGGCGGGTGCCGCAGCCCTCGTCGCAGGCGCGAACGACCCGCGCGCGAAGATCTTGAGAGTAGGCTTTCATACCCAGTTAGAGGCCCACCGCTACAAACGGATGCAAAGCGCTCTAACACCAACCGAAAGGCTACCTATGACTGAAGACCTGAACCCACAACCCAAACCCACTTCCCGCCAGCAACTCGTCGTCCAGCGAAAGACCGACATCCAGCTGATCGAGTCAGACCTCAAGAAGATGTTGCCGCCGAGCCTGCCGTCGGACAAGTTCGTCCGCACCGTGCAGACAGCCATCACCTTGAACCCGGATCTCGCCGAGGTCGACAAGAACCGCGTGCTGAATGCCTGCATGAAGGCGGCCGCCGACGGCCTGGTGCTCGACGGGCGCGAGGCAGCGCTGACCATCTACAACGTCAAGCAGAAGGACGGCTCGTGGAAGAAGGCCGCCCAGTACATCCCGATGGTGGCTGGCGTGATCAAGCGGGTCCGCAATTCGGGCGAGATTTCCCGCCTGAACGCCTTCGTCGTCTACGAGAACGATGTGTTCCACGTCACCTACGGGCTGGAGATGTCTCTCAAGCACGAACCGAACTTCACCGACCCCGGCGAGCCGATCGGTGCCTACGCCGTCTGTCTGTTCAAGGACGGCCAGACCGATTTCGAGTTCATGTCGGTAAAGCAGATCGAGGCCATCCGCGAGCGCAGTAAGTCCAAGGACAGCGGACCGTGGAAGACCGACTGGTCAGAAATGGCACGCAAGACGGTCATCCGCCGCCTGTCGAAACGCCTGCCGGTGGACTCCGACATCGCCCGCGTCGTCCAGCGGATCGACGGGGATTACGACCTCAAGCCGACCGGCCAGGTGGATACGCCGGACGGGGTCGTTCTGGACAACGAGCCCACCGGAGGCCCTGAGAAGCCGCCAGCAAAGACCCGTGGAGCAGCGGCTGCGAAGCTCAATCCCAAACAGCCGAAGCAACAGCCAGAGGAAGTGGAGGAACTGACCCTGGCGGGGGACGAGCCGTCCACACAGACCGACGACAGCATGGAAGACGTGATCTAGCATGCCCGACGCTCTCACCTTGTCCGAATGGCGGAAGCAGACACGCCTCTCCCAGAGGGAGACGGCGAAGCGGCTCTCTGCCATCCTCGGGCGATCCGTCCACGCACCGAGCATCTGCCAGTGAGAATCTGGGGTGATGCCGGGCGCGGACGTCGCCGAGGCCGTCAGGATCATGACCGGTGGCGCGGTTACCGGGGCTAGCTTCGGGCGCAAGCCATGCCCGCGAGTCTGAAGCGCCTTCAGTCGTCCGGATCATTCGTGATCTTGCACGTCTGCGAGGTCTGCGGAGCGGACGCATCGTTCGGCTACGGGGCGCATCTGCGGCTGGCGCTGCAAAAGCTTGCCGCCGGGGACATCGCGGCGGCCAAACTTCACCTGGGGAAGTGGTACTTCAGGGAGCACCGGCCGGCCGGGGGCGAGTCCCTGGCGTGATCGAGCTGTACCCCCACCAGCAGGAAATCTACGGCAAGGCGCGCGCGTCGCTGCGGCTGCACCGGGCAGTCCTGCTGCAGTCCGCGACCGGCTCCGGCAAGACGCAGATCGGGACGTACGCAGTCAGGTCGGCGACCGAGAAGGGTAACTCAATCATCTGGCTGGCTCACCGGCGCGAGTTGCTGGAGCAGACCGGAAAGACGTTCCTCAAGACAGGCATCCCGCACTCGATGCTGATGGGAGGGAGCCGCCACAACTCCCGACTTCGGGCAACTATCGCCAGTGTCGGCACCCTGGTCAACCGGATCGACTCGCTCCCGCCGCCGCGCGTCCTGGTCGTGGACGAAGCCCACCACTCCGTGGCGGGGTCGTTCGACAAGATCATCCGCTGGGTGGAGTCCGGAGGGGGGAAGATCATCGGGCTGACCGCGACGCCCTGGCGGTTGTCCGGCGAGGGGCTTGACAGCCACTACCAGCACATGGTGCTCGGCCCGCCAGTGGCCTGGCTGATCGCCAACGGCTACCTGAGCGACTACCGCGCCTACGCTCCGGCAGCACCCGACCTGAGCGGTATCCACACCCTCGCCGGCGACTATGTTAAGAACGAGATCGAGAAGGTAATGATCGGGAAGGCCATCATAGCCAACTGCGTCGAGCAGTACCGTGCCCGCGCCCTCGGCAAGCGGACCATCGGGTTCGCGGTTTCGGTCGAACGCTCGCAGCTGATGGCCGAGGATTTCAACTGGGCAGGCGTCCCCGCGGCCCACATCGACGCCATGACACCGCCGCACGTCCGTCGCCAGCACATCCTGAACTTCGCCACTGGTCACCTGCAGGTTCTGTGGAACTGCGACCTGTTCAGCGAGGGGTTCGACCTGTCGGCCATTGCCGAGCGGGACGTGCCGGTGGAGTGCGTGATCCAGGCCCGCCCGACGAAGAGCCTGACGATGCACCTGCAGCAAGTCGGCCGCGCCCTGCGGCGCAAGCCGTACCCGGCCATCATCCTCGACCTGTGTGGCAACCTCGCCCGTCTGGGGCTGCCTGACCATCCGCACGAATGGTCGCTGGCGGGACGGCCAAAGGAGAAACGCGGGGGCAAGGGCGACGAGGCCGCGCCCATGACGCGGAAGTGCCAGTCATGCGACGTGCTGTTCCCGATCCTGCTTCCTTCGTGCCCCCACTGCGGGGCAGCCCAGCAATCTTGGGGCGGTGGCCGGAAGGTCGATGAGGTTGCCGGCGAACTGAGGGAGATAGACCGCGAGCAGGCCCGCCGCCAAATGCAGCGGGAACAGGCTGGGGCGCAGTCGCTCGAGCAACTCATCGAGTTGGGCAAGACAAGGGGGTACAAGAGTCCAGAACGTTGGGCCAGCCACGTCTTTACTGCCCGGCTGCAGAAGTTGAATCAGCCCGGGTGATCCGAAAGACCGAGAGCCCGTTCGACTGCAGGACGGACTTCCGCACGCGACCGCACGATCAGGTAGATGCCGCCGCTATTCCGCACCAGTTTCATGTGCGCCTTCTGACCCTTGGTCTGCGTGGCACCGCCGGTCTTGCATTCGATCTCGCCGTGGATTCCATATAGCGTCCCGCCGATGTGTCGGGGCAGCATGGTGAAGACGTCAGCCGCTCCCCTTCTTCCCGAAGCGGATGAAGCGATCTTCGATCTTCGTGGCACCGGTGCGGTTCGCCCAGGCTGGGTATCCCATGAAGGCCAACTCCTCAAGCACTTCTCCGACCAGTCGGGTGTGTTCTTCTGAGCTACCCATGCAGTTCCACGATGTATCGCTCCCGGGCATCCTCCCGGCGTTCTTGCGCGGCGTGGAAGCGGCTGACTCCATCCTCGCTGGTGGCGTCGAACCGGTCGCAGACGTCGCGGAAGCGGGCCTCGGCCAGGTTGTAGTCCTGTTGGGCCACCTCGACGGAGTTGCAGCGCTTCCCTTGAAGGGTCAGGACAAGGGCGGTCATGGGATGACGCACGCCTCGTCGCCGGTCCACTGTTCAAGTCCCAGCGCTTTCCGCCGCTCGTTCGTCTGCCGCATCAGGTCGAGGAACTTGATCGGTACGCCGTGCAGCCGCATCCGTTCATGGTCGAAGGCCTCGCCCCATGTCTCCGTGGCGATGGCAAACGGTCTGGGCCTGCCCTTCGGCGGCGATGGCTCTTTCGGGTGCGCGCCCGATTTCCCGTAGTTCTTGACGTGCGGCTTCAAGCCGTGTTCGTACATCTTGTTTCGGACAGTGGACTCTGTGAACCCCAGAGCGGCGGCGATGCCCGCCGGCACGATCTTTTCTTCGTGCCGGCGGAACATGGCCTCCGTGTCGTCCTGTGTCCAGGGCTTGTTCTTTCCTCGCTTTTCAACTCGATATGTCATGTCTTACCTCTCTTCGGTTTGGCGCTGAGCCGTGGTTCTACCCCGTCGGCGTAGGCCGGAGGGCACTGGGTGACGGGAACGGGATCTGGGGAGGGCGGCGGAGGGGGCGTGTTCACGTTCGCCGCTCAATAGCTGCTCTTCGGGCGCACCCTGTGATCTGGCGCACCCCCGATTGCGTAACCGGGCGGGAGCTTGGTGACCATCTGGCCGTCTGGGTCGGTGAACGTGGACGTTTCGCCGGGCAAGGTGGTCGGCTGGGGCTTGGCACCACAGTAACCCCAGCTGTGCTTCGCGCCGCCATTTGGGTTTTTCCCCGCGACCTTGGCGAGCCTCCTTGCGCGTACGTTCGGCCGCAGCGGCGCGTGCTTCCGGCGACCAGTACGGTTTCTTGCGGCCAAGCGGCTTCTTGGGGTGGACGGTTGCTTTGGGTTGCTCGACAACAGGATTTGCCGCCGCTTCGGCCTCATTATCATCCACTGGCGATTCTTCATGGTCGTCTTCCGATTCGTCAATTCCACTCTTCTTCAGCCTGCCGCTAGCCCACATGCTCTTCATCCGCTCGGCAGCGGCAGCGCGGGCTTCGGGGGACCAAGGCTGCTTCTTGCGGGATGGCGGCTCAGTCGGCGGCTCGGGGAGCTGAATGTCGATGTTCTCGATCCGCCCAATGATCTCTTTGGGCGGTGCGGCGACCGTCCGGTTGGTCGTGTGACTCTGGATGACCGAATCGACCACATTCACTACTGTCCCGGTAAGTGACTGTCCCATAAGTCGGGTTAAGCGGCTGGGCGATACCTAAAGTCCGGTTTGTTCACTTTGGGTTCAAGGCGATTGAGCATGAGGTTGATCATTGCCAATTTGATGAACGCTTCCGCCGACAACACCGTCCGCTCTCGGTCCTTGCTCAACCG
>JADLEH010000347.1 GCA_020846255.1 Propionibacteriaceae bacterium | reverse complement strand
GGTAGGCAGTCGTGGGCCCAGATATGATGTGATATCGCACGTTCGTCGCACGAAATCGCACGATCTGGAGGCCTCTCATGGCGGAGAGCAGAGAGTTCGGCTACATCCGGAAGCTGCCGTCGGGCCGCTATCAGGCTAGCTACGTCGGGCCTGACATGCAGCGGTACAACGGCCCGGTGACCTTCGAGGCCAAGGACCTGGCGATCGTCTGGCTACACAACGAGAAGAAGCGCATCAGCGAGGCAGCCGCCGACAAACTGCCCTGGCTGTCGCCCGCCGCCCGCGCCGAGGAGTCCAGGCGATTGTCGATGCCCAAGGTGACCTTCGGCGAGTACGCGGCCCGCTGGATCGACGAGCGTCGCAACTCGAAGGGGCAACCGCTGCGGCCTCTGACGCAGAAGGACTACCGCCACGTCCTGGCGACCTACCTCGTGCCCACTTTCGGTAAGCGGCCCATCGATCAGATCGCCCGAGCCGACGTGCGCGCCTGGCACGCGAGCCTGAGCAAGTCGACGCTCAGGTCACGAACCAAGGCTTACGGGCTTCTCCGGGCGATCATGAACTCGGCGGTCGATGACGACCTCATTCCGGCCTCGCCCGTCCACATTCGAGGAGCCGGCGCCGCGGCGACGAAGCGCCCGGTCGAGCCGGCCACGCCAGCAGAGATCGACGTTGTGGCCGACACCATGCCGCCCCGGCTCCGGGCCGCTGTATACATCGCCGCCTGGTGCGCTCTCCGCTACGGCGAGCTCGCCGAGTTGCGCCGCAAGGACATCGACATCGTCAACCGGCAGATCAAGATCCGTCGTGCGGTGACCTTCCCGCCCGGCGGTGCAGTCGTCGGCCCGCCGAAGTCAGACGCCGGCTACCGCGACGTCTCGATCCCGCCCCACATCTGGCCGGTAATCGAGGAGCACCTCGAGACTTGGGTCCGGCCCGGGCAGAACACGCTGCTCTTCCCAGGCGAAGGTCGGGGGCACATGTGGCACTCAGTGATGGGCAGCTACTTCACCAAGGCGAAGAAGGCCGCCGGCCGCGAAGACCTCAAGTGGCACGACCTTCGTCATACCGGCGCAACGATGGCCGCCCAGGTCGGAGCCACTACGGCCGAGCTTCAGGCGCGCCTCGGCCACTCGACGTCCGTGGCCGCGCAGCTGTACCAGCACGCCGCTAAGGACCGCGACCGTCAGATAGCTGAGCGACTCTCCAAGTTGATTGAAGGCGGAGCTTGATCTGTGGTGCATCTGCGCCGAGAGCTCGGCAACGGCCGAGAACATGTCATTCGTGGAAGACCGATCCCATGTGCGGTCGCGCGGCGGGTCCCGATTCTGCCTGGACGGACCGCGGCCTCGATGACTGAGTCCGATCGGGGTAGCGCCCCAAACGTCGTTGTCCAAAGCATGCGGTTTAGGCACCGGCATCTAGACATGAATACTCGTCGCCAGCCGTCCGGATAAGTGCTGCGCCTAAGTCGGGCGAGGGTTGGGTGGGCCGCGGACACTTGCCGGTAGATGCCGGTAGATGCCGGTTGGGTGACTGCAGCCCGGACTCCCTCGAGATCTAGCCGAGCGAATGGTGCCAACTCGCGTTCTCCTACTCGGTATGACCGTGTCGCCTCAAGGATTTTGGGGGTGTTCGCTCCACGCGGTGTCAGCAGCGGTGCTACGCGCCGTTTCCGGACATGACTCGGACCAAACGTAGATACAACTCAGACAGGAAGCCTGTCACGGGACTGTGGTACAATTTCAGTATGACAGTTGATGTACTCGGCCCAGCGATCGCGGCACTACGTGATCAGCGGGATACCGTTACGCGAACAGTTGCAGAACTTGATGCGCAGCTCGACTTCTCGAGGCGGCGCCTCGCAGACATCGAGGCAGCGCTTGAGAGCCTTCTGCGGCTGGCCCCTGAGTCCGCGGGCGCCACCGAGGTGAACGATGAGGCCTCGATTGCCGGAGTGACTTCGGTACTGGTTCCTCGAACTGGGCGCATCCGAACTCCGAGGCTTGTCGCGGAGATCGTGTCTGAACTCGGGCGCACGGCAACGCGCGATGAGGTCGTCGACGAAGCAGTACGCCGAGTCGGTAGTCGGGCAGCGGAGTGGTCCGACCCTCGAAACGTTGTGACGGTCGCGCTCAACCGTGCAGCAGATCAGGGTCTGATCAATAAGCTCAACTCGAATGAGTACAGCCCAATTGCAGCGTTCCCTAACGAGGGAGACGCTGAGGGTGACTGAGATGACGTGCCAGGCGGCTAACAGCCCGCCTGGAAGAGCGCAGGAGCAAGAAGTGCTCCGGCCAGGGCCCGTTTCAGCGGATCCTGGCCGGCCGTCCGGAGACGATGAAACACGCTGGTCGCGTGGCACCCATCGTAGTGGAGATTCCCTGAAATCTCCTTCCCCGGCGGTCAGGCTCGGGGAAGGAGGTGAAAGAGGACTGGTGATGCTAAACCGACACGTTCCGCTCGGCCCCGGGGAAACTTGGAAGACCGGGCAGCGCGTCCCCTTTGCTGGGGCATGGGCTGACCAGTACGGCGACGTCAACCAGTTCGGGAGCGGCCGCACCTTCCCGCCGTGCGTAGGACGCAAGGGGGAGTGCGCTTTCCGCTACTTGGTCCAGCCTGCCATTGAGGCAGCCTGACGGTGCCAGCGGTCCGTGGAGGCCCAGGGAGTCTCCACGGGTACGCCCCAATCCCGAGCGCAGTCCTGAGCCGTTCAAGAGGTCGGAGGTCCAAGCAATCCCGGCTATCACGACTTGCGAGGCACTGGGTCGCGAGCGGGACCACGTGCCCTATGGGGTCAGGACGTCGGGGCGACGCAGAGAGGCTGTGCTTACCGCGCAGATCGCTTGTCCTCTCGACCGCCGCGATGGCGCGGAGGTGGGGAACAAGGTTGACCCCAATAGCTCAAGACTAGGCCGAAGTTGCCATGACCGATCAGGCTGGAGTGACGATCGCCCCACGAGTCTGGAGACTTGTCCAAGCCCGCTCGATGTGTTGCGGCGTGAACATTCTTTGCTTCCGTTCGGACCAAGCGGCGATCGTCTGAGAGGCATGCTTCTGATCGCCACCCGCGGTCGAGTGGTGGTTCACCCAGTGGACCGTGGCGAGAAGCTCCATGCCATAGGGGGTTTCGTAGCCCTCCACAAGCTCCATCACGCGTTCTACGCGCTCCATGGTCTCAGGGTGGGCGGCGAGCTCCCGGGTGATGCTCGGGTCGTCAGCGTTCAGCACAGCCAAGGGCTCCGCCTCCGCGACGCGAGCGCTGCCGTCCCCAAATCCGGACAAATAGTGACCTTCGAGCTCCGCGAGGACGTGCCGAAGGTTGTCCGCGTAAGGCCCGTACCGGCCCTTCACATAATCGAGGCGCAGAGGTTCACCGGACTCTTGAAGGAAGTACATCAACTTCTGGATCTCGATCAGCGATGGTGCGTCCCAGGTCGCTCGCTGATACGCCTGCATGATCGTGAGCAGCGCTGCGCGTCCGCGTGTCATTCTCGGCTTTGGGCGGCGGTCAACCATTGCGGCGGCCTTCGGCGCACCCGCAGGAGGGTAAAGCAGCACATCCACCTCCAGCGAACCGAGCTTGCGCTCGATGAGGGGCTTGACTTCGGCCCAGTCCAGTCCGCCGTTGCCGCATCCGAGCGGCGGCACGGCGATCGATTTCACGCCGAGATCGCGGATGACACGAGCTAGGTCGTCAAGTCCACGCTCGATGTACTCGAGCTTGGATGACCCTCGCCAATGGCGCTTCGTCGGGAAATTGATGATGTACCTGGGACCCTGGAGGAGGTCGGATTCCCAAACTTGGACACGGCCGGGTGCCAGCTCGCCAGCCTTCGCCGCCCTTTCGTACTCCAGATACATCGCAGGGTAGGCACGCTTGAACTGGAGCGCGATGCCCTTCCCCATGACGCCAACGGTGTTGACGGTGTTAATGAGAGCTTCGGCTGGCGCCATAAGCAGATTGCCACTGGTCTCACGGATCATGTTGCCTCCTTCCCTAGAAGTACCAGCTGGGTCGGACAGTTATGTGCGGGCCGGTTCCGCCGGCGACGCGAAGGGCACGGCTCGCCTCATCAGCGACCGGTTGGCTCTTGCATGCGACCTCCACGAACGCCGTCCACGGTACCCGCTCGTGCACCAAGCACTCGGCTTGGCGAAGTTCTCGTCCCTCGATGTAGTCGTTCCAGTACCTAGTGCGAATGACCTCCCAAGCGACGAAGTCATCCAAGTCATCGTCATCGGTGAACTGCGCCACGTCGAGAACTGCATTCCGGTCTGAGACCACCACTGGTAGCCCCAAGTCGCGGAGTCGCTGGGTACTCGTGACCAAGAACACCAGACGATCATTGCCGTCCCGATACGAGGGCACATTGCCCTTGTGAATGGAGGACTGCATCGGGCTGCGTGGGTTGAAGTAGAACGGAGCATAATCTGCGACCACCCCGCCCGGCCAGGCATCCACTCGCCGAGCACGCCTACGGGCCTTGATATCTAGGTTGCCGATCTCGTGAATCAAGGTGCCCGATTGGGCCGCGTTGTCATTCATCAAGCCGGACCGGGCGATGGAGGCAAGGTGCTCGACCCGAGTCATGTGGAAGACACTCGTCGGGTACGGACGTCCTGGCACGGCCTCTATCTTGCCCCAGTTGTTCATGATCGACCTCACCCCACGCTGACGATCGGGGCCCTTGGTGTCGACCTTGCGGAGACACTCCGAACCGGGCTGCGGTTGCATCGCGGCCGAAGTCGCCGTCATGGGGGATCCCGTGGGCGCCGAGCGGCCGGGCCTGGTCGACCACCAAGGGTGCGGTCGGTGTGTTGTTCATGCCCAGGTCGCCCACCAGCAGGATGCGTGGCGGATCGGCCACGACTAACCCTGTCTGATCAGACCTCAGCTGAGCCGAGCGGCTTCACCCGCGGCCGCCGGCGAACCCAGCGATCGTAACGACTGGACGGGGCGGAACAATCGCTCGAGATCGCGCGAGTTGACCCGGATGATCTTCCTGCCGGACCGGACGGCGGGCAGTGAACCGTCGATGATGCGGTCGCGGATGTAGTCGCGCGAAACGTGGTAGCGCGCTGCGGCTTCCGCGATGGACAGATACTCGGGCGGCTCGTTCGCCGGCTTCGGCTGGGAAGTCATGGTGTTCCTCCTTGCAGGTGGGAGTCAGATGCCGATTCCGTGGCCATGGGACGGGCCAAGGTCCGGCGGGCGCATGCGCTCGTGGCGCTGGCCCATGCTCTCGGTGTGCTCGACGGTCTCCCACATCTCGCGGATGGGCTCCTGGCGTGGCCGCTCGAGGCGGTACAGCAGCGCCGACGCCGCGTGGTCGTCGGGCAGGGGACCGCGGCGCAGGGCGAGCGAGAGCCGTCGCTGCACGTCCTCGCCCGCGCTCGCCAAGGAGGCGAGCTTCGCCGCCAACACCGGAGTCTGCGGGTCGCTGCGCAACTGCGGAGCGAGCTGACGCACCATCGCCTTCCAGTGCTGCAGCTCGGGGTTGGCTAGCTCGAGGTGATCCTCGAGGACGTTTTGCCAGCGGGAGGCCGCACTCGGCGGCTGCGCGGAGCCAGTCGGACGAAGGTCGCCCTCCGGCACGCCCATCGCCGCTCGCCACACGGTGACGTGAGCGACCAGCTCGGCGGTCAGATCGTCGTGCAGTCCCTCCTGCCAGCGATGCTCGCGCGTCCCAGACGCCTCCCGAACCTTCGTAGCCAGGTCGCGGACCAGCTCGGAGCGTGAGGACAGGTAAGGCCCCCATTGGGGATCCTCCGCCAGTCGCGTCGGAATCCCGCTCACCCATGGGAGGGGTCCGCCGCGCTCCGCCCGGTCCAGACGCCACGACAGCACAGCCGCCGGGTCGCGCGCGTCATCCAGCCCGCCGTCTCGAACGGCCGTCTCCAGGACGCTGATCGCGTTGGCTCCGGACGCAGCAAGGAGCATCAGCTGCGACTTGAGGACCGGCCAAGCGGGGGAGTTTGTGAGCTCCGGGACGACCTGCTCGGCCTGCGCCTCGAGCGATGCCGCCCGCTCAGGGCCGACGATCTGTTCGGCAGCCACACCGAGCGCGTCGACGTAGCGGTCCACGGCCGGCTTCAGCTGAGTCGCGGGGTCGGCCTCCGCGCGACGCAGACCGATCGCCGACAGCGCTGCCTCGTCCCTGGCCAGCACCGATTCCAGTACCTCGGTCGGAGTGGGCGGCATGGCCGTCTCCAACCGCACGATGCTGTCGGGATCGCCGTCGCCGACGACCTGGACGTAGGCGTGGTTAGTGAGCCGGCCGCGGGTCATCATCGTGTACAGCTGTTGGCGGCTCTCGGCACCGGTGAGCACTCCGTGCATGGTGTCGACCGTGGCGCCCTGCGCGCCGTGGATCGTGGTCGCGTACCCGAGCTCGACGTCGGCCCGGACGTACTCGGCGGGCAGAGTGATCTGGAAGCCGCGCCCGTTCGCCACAGTCAGGCTGAGGTCGTGTCCCACCCCGGTCACCGTCCAGCGGTCGCCGTTGCGCACCCAGCCGGTCGGTGAGAACCGCAGCCGCCGTTCGTTCCGGCGCGTCACCACGATGTCGCCCACTGAGGCCCGGTTGCCGTCGGCGAGCGCCACCTCCCGATCTGCTGCAACGCCACCCAACCGGGAGGCCCGGGCACGTTGGTTCAGCTCTGACACCAGCTCGCGGGTCGGGGCGAGCATCAAGCTGTCCAGGCCTGAGGCACGGTCGGATGCCCACGCGGCGAACGCCTGGTCGAGCGTCGAGCCGGCGTCGCCGACGTGGACGCGTCCCTGGTCGAGGTAGAACCCGAGCGCATCAGGGCGTCCCTCCCGCAGTGCCAGCGACGCGGACGCCTCCACCGGGTCGGCGAAGCGGACCACCTCAGTGAGCCGCACCGCGCCGTGCTCTGCGTCAAGATCGCGCAGTACGCCGCCGGCCTCAACCGCGGCGAGCTGGTGGTCGTCGCCGACCAGCCGGACGCTGCCGCCGCGGCTGACGACGAACGACACCGCGGCCTCCAGGGTGAGCGTGTCAGCCATGCCCGCCTCGTCGATGACCACCAGCGAACGCGGTCCGATCTGCCTGGCCCAGGCTGGAAGGCGGCCGGTCGACAGCCCTTGGGTGAGGATGTGCAGCGTGTCGGCGTGGCCTCCCAGCTGCTCGGCCAGCGCGGCGGCCGCGGTGGCCGACGGAGCCATTCCGAATACCTCACCGCCGGCCTCGCGCCACGCCGCCCCCAGCGTGCTTATCGCCGTCGTCTTGCCGGCACCGGCTGGGGCGATCGCCAATTGCAGACGTTCGCCGGACGACGCCATCCTGCGCACCAGGTCCACCTGGCCAGGGTTCAGCTGGACGCCGTTCGCGAGCGTGGCCAACAGCGCCAGGCTGATCGACCGCTCGCCGACCACCATGCCGTCCCGCCGGCCGGCGAGAGCAACCAGCCGCGACTCCGCGTCCAGGATCTGCTGCGAGGTGTAGATCGCCGAATCGGCCACCGTGTACACCGAGCTGCCGTCTGGACGCCGCAGTGCCGCCGGCTCGGTGATCCCGTCCCCGGCCGGGGTGAGCCGCACCGAGAAGCGCTCCAGCGACAGGTCGACAACTCGATCCAGGGCAGACGCGAGCTCGGGCACACCGGCGATCCGCACCTGGCGCAACGCCTCGGCACGCACGTGCCAGGGTTGCCACCACGACCGGTGCCGCTGGACCACCGACACCACGTTGGCGGCCAACGCCTGCAGCCGGCGCTCGTCGACCACCCGCACCGGGCGCACCCTCGGACGGAGTACGCGGGCGAGCATGTGTGACGTCCCGCCCCGTCCGAGCACTTGTTCGGCCTGAATGGCCCAGACCCGACGCTGTTCGGCGAGGGAGCGTGGTTCGTGCTTCGCCTCCCGGGTCTGGAGGGTGGCCTGCTGCGCGAGATTGTGGAGCTCGGTTGAGGTCGGCGTCCGTCCGTGCCGCTTCTGGAAATCGGCGACCAGGCCGCCCTGCCGCCGCGTGATCAGCTTGTCCCGCTGCGACCACCGCTCGAGGAGGGCCAGGTCGACGCCTTCGAGCTCACGAACCGGCCGTTCCGGATCGCACCCCGGACGGTTCACGAACCGCACCCCGAGCTCGCGGGTCAGGTGCTTCTCCAAGGCGGTGTTGTAGAACTCCGACACCGTGACGTTGGCCTTGAACATGATGCGGCCGTCGATCGTCAGCCAGGCGCCGTCGTCCGCTGCCTGCACCTTGTTCGCGATCGCGACGTGGGTGTGCAGGTCGGGATCGCCGGCTCGGGAGTCGCGATGCGTGAAGGACGCCGCGACGATGCCGTGGGTCTTCACCTGCCGGACGCCGTTGCGGCCGCGCCGGGTGTAGATCGCCAGCTCCTCCATGAAGCGGAGGCTGTCGGCGACGGCTTGGTCGTGGCAGCGCTCGACCGCGGCGGAGATCTCCGGGTCGGCCAGCGCCCATAACGCAGACACCGACTTCACTGGGGAAAAGGTGGCGTCGTAGCCGGCAACGCCGCTGCGCACTGGCCGCGAGGACCGGACGATGAAACCGGACAGCTCGCGGGCGTCCATCGGCTCGCGGCCGAAGCGCGTGCGGAAGTGCTCGCGTCCCACCTCGGTTCGGAACTCCGCCCGGACCTCCGCTGGCACCGGGGCGCCCGGGTCGCGGCCGTGAGCGAGATTCCAGTCACCGATGCGCTTGGTGAGCTCGACGCTGAACTCGGTCATTCCCGGGTAGACGCCGTACCGCTGGCCGAGCTGCATGGCGTCCTTGATGTCACGATCGGTCGCGCGGAGATCCAGCGCGGCGAGCCGCTCAGTGGCAAGCGGGTGGTCGCCCAGGCCGAACAGCGAGAGCATCTGATCGGCGGTCACGACGTCTCCGGCGACTACGCCATCGATCCCCACCAGGCCCGACCCGACCCAGTGGCCCGGGCTCTCGCCCTTCTGGTCGTAGTAGTCGGCCAGGCTGGTGTGCCCCTTCTCGGTGGAATCCATCGCCGCTACCTGCCGGGTCAGGTAGTCGTAGCCCGTGCCGGCAGTCAGCTTGTGCAGACTCAACATGGCAACTCGCTCTCCTTCCGCCCTAACCCCTTAAGCCGCGGAAAGGGGTGTATTCGGTCACCGGAAGCCGAACTTTCTTGCGACTTTCTTGCGACCGCGTAATCCGCCGAACGTCGGAGCGGCGGCAATCGGACACTGTCGGCAAGGGAGAGGTCATACCTTCCATAAGCCAGCTCGCGGTGCTTGACGGACCTCCCACTGTGGACGTTCCAGTTGTTCTGGCGGACGCGGGAACGACCGGAACGCAGGTTCCGGCGTGCCGGAACACCCAGTGCCGCAGGCGCCGGTCGCGGGGCCTCCGCGGTGTCGGTTGGAGAAACGTCCTCACATAAGCCCTAAGCCCACGGCAACGGCGATCGGGACGCGAGGGCCGGCGATGTGGAGCAATTCTCCGCAGCCACATCCGCCGTCAAGTCAAGGTCGTCGAGTCCTTTCGGCTCCTTCGACTGGGTCGAGGCGTACGACTACAGGGCGGATCGACGCGGCAACGTCTTCGATGCGGCACCCACCAAGGGGTCGCTCCCTCTTCGACTCCGGCGTCGTACGACGGGAGGTGGGCAGCTGGCCTATCGGTAAAACGGACAATGACCTCCGTCATACGAGAGCGCTACCGGTGCCGCACAAAGGCGTTGGGGGTCTTGCCCTCGCCGGTGGGTCGCGAGTTCACCTCGTAGTCGGGGTGGGCGGTCATGAGGTCCTTGAGCTTGCTGTAGCCCCAGGTGCGTGAGTCGAAATCGGATGCCAGTCGGGAGAGGTTGCTGCCCACCGCCCCGAGGTGGGCCCAGCCGTCATCACCGGCGGCGACGTCCACCGCGTCGACGAGGAGCCGGTCGAGCTTGCTATCCCGTTTCAACGCCGGCTTGGGTGCAGGTGTGACCTCGCCGGTGGTGGGGGAGAGGTTCTCGACGTAGATGAATGTGTCGCAGGCTGCCACGAAGGGCTTGGGGGTCTTGCGTTCGCCGAACCCGTAAACGGTGAGGCCCTGTTCGCGGATACGTGCGGCCAGCCGAGTGAAGTCGCTGTCGCTGGAGACTAGGCAGAACCCATCGAGGTTGCCGGCGTGGAGCAGGTCCATGGCGTCGATGATCAGGGCGCTGTCGGTGGCGTTCTTGCCGGTGGTGTAGCTGAACTGCTGGATCGGCTGTACCGAGTGCTGCAGCAGTCCCGTCTTCCACGAGGTGAGCCTGGTGGACGTCCAGTCGCCATATGCGCGGCGAACGCTCGCCGTGCCGTACTTCGCGATCTCGACGAGCAGGTGCTCGAGGTGCTGCGCGCTGGCGTTGTCGGCGTCAATCAGCACCGCCAGTCTGGCCTCGTCTCTCTCCTTGGTCATTCGATTCTCCTCCGGACTCAAGATCGCCTGCCGCTCAAGACTCCCAGAACGCGGGAACCTGCGGGGCGGGAACGACTGGTCACGATGCGCGGATGCAGACACGCGTTCCACCGGAGCGATGCCCCCGACTAGAGGGGACCACTTCCTGCCCCGCCCTCGTCCAGCGGCAGGCTGGGGTGCGGTCCTGTCTGGACGGACGCGAGATCACGATGTCAGGTGGCATCGACCCCTATGGTGAGCGGGTGGTCGATCTCTTACTGCCTCAGCCTTCTGCCCCGACCGAACGGTCTTCGGTGGGGGCATTCCTCACCCTGGGCCACGTGCTCACCAGTATCGGTGCACAGCATGATCCTCTGATCCGGCTGGAGGACGTGCATGTCATCCGGCACGCATTCAAGCCGGCTGACTCTGAGGCGCTTCGTGGGCCGGAAGACCTCACCGACGAGCGGGTTTTGGAATACACCAGACGTCAGAGCCCCTACACCAAACACTTCCCGGATCAGCCGGCCCAGCACTGGGTTGTGCTGATTGCCGATGGCAAGCGTCGCTCTCGGTTGTTCTGCACCTACCAGAACTTCGGAGAGGTACTCGCCGAACGCACCGAGGATCACCGCTTCTTTGATCTTCGTCCCAGTAGCTATCTCGCCGCGCTCGCGGGCCGCTTGGTCGTGGAGTGGACCAGCCCCAGGAGTTGGCACCGGCGCGCCACAAGTGCCGCCAACCTTCCGGTGCTCGAGATCGCCGACCGCGACAAGGTGCCGTTCCCGGGGTTCGACCGTGTCCGGCTTACCTACACCGAGTTGTGCGAGATGGTGCAGGACCACCGCTACGCCGACTGGCAGGTGGCGTTAAGGGAAGTACAGGGCATCTACCTGATCACGGACTCCTCGAACGGCAGGCAATACGTCGGCAAGGCGGACGGGGGAGAGCGCATTCTCGGTCGCTGGTACAGCTACGCGCGGGACGGCCACGGCGGCAACGTGGCGCTCCGTGACCTCGCCTACGTCAGTACAGCCGACGAGGGTGGCTCGAAGGTGCGGAGCGATCACGCCAGGCTCTTCGTGTTCAGCATCCTGCGGGTGTTCGGTCCAAGTACGTCGTCCTCCGAAGTGAACGCCGCCGAGGAGCACTACAAGCGTGCTCTGATGACTCGCGAGTTCGGGCTGAACCGGAACTAGGTCGTTGCTGCGGCGGAAGGCCTCACCGCCAGGTGCAGCTGAGCCGAGCCGAGCTGAGAACGACAGCTGCCGCGTCGCGGTCAATAGTCGTCGGCCGGCTGATGAGGAAGTCCACGAGTTCGGACGCCTCGAGTACCTGCACGTCCAATGGCTGTGCCGCCACCGTGAGCTTGGCAACCCCCACCAGCACCACTAGTCCAGCGACGGCGATATCGGCACCCGCTGCCGCGCAGAGAAGTGAGCTCGCCCGTGCCGCTTCGGAGCGACTGTCTCGGACGTAGTGCTGCCAGGCGTGGATGACCTTGAATGCGTCTTCGCCTACCCAAACGGTGCCACCGTGGTGGTGCTTGGCATTGATGCTGAACACCCCACCGGGTCCAACGACCAAGTGATCGATGTCGGACTTGTGAGTGCCGACCGGAATCGAGTTCAGGAAGGCCCAGCGGGGGTCGAGGTCGACAAGCCGGTCCAGCTCATCCGCAACTGCCCGCTCACCAAGAACTCCCAGTTCCCAGCTCGAGTAGGCGCGCTTGCCCTCGAAACCAGGAACGGCGGGCTTCAGTTCGCGGCCGGCCTCAATCGTTGCGGCGATCTGAGCCTCAAGATGCTCGCCAGGACGGCGGTCCGCGAGATCTAGGACAGGTGGGGTCACGGTCCGGCGGGGCGAATAGCTGCCCCTTTCGTCAATATCCGCCACCTCCTCCAGCGCGGCCTCGAAGACGGAAGCGAATTGAGGCAAGTCGAGCGAACGCTCCCCGGTATCCAGGTCGAGCCAACCCACCCGCTGCTCCGCGACGGTGTTCACGTAGAGGCGGTGCTTGCCCCAGTTCGACCACTTGACGACAACCAATCCCGACTCAGTCATCCAGCCGCGGGTACCTCGGCGCGGAAGCCCACCATCGGGTTCCAGCGGGTCGATCGGAGCATGGTGAATGGAGCCTGTGGGGGCGGGAGTGGACACCTCTGCAGCTTGCCGAGTGTCACGGCGCACGCCTAGACCCCGTGCGGGCGACACCGTCCATCCGACAGCCGGCAAAGAGCGACAAGTCGGGCGCCGTGGGCAACTCCACTGCCGTGCCACCGACCGAGCCCGGCGCCCAAGACAGCCCGTCAACGAAGCGCCGGGAGGGCTCCGACCTTCGCCTTGTGGGTACAGCGGGGGAACTGGCTGCACCCGTAGAACTGGCCATATCGACCGGACCTGAGCTCAAGGGTGCCTTGCCCGCAGCGGGGACAGGCATGAACGACTTCGCGGCTGCCCGAGCGGTCCTGTACGACAACATCGGGGTCGTCGAGGAGCTCCACGACGAAGGGGGAGTCCATGCCGGCAACAGTGAAGATAGTGACGGTCTGCCGCGCCCTCGTCAGCGCCACGTAGAACAGCCGGCGCTCCTCGGCGTAGGCGTACCGGTCGTCCTCGGCCATGGCGAGGGCGAGCACGGGGTCGTCGTCGATCTGGCTGGGGAAGCCGAAGGTGCCGGTCGTCAGGTTCGGCAGGATCACATGGTCGGCTTCCAGACCCTTGGACGAATGAACTGTGCGGAAAGAGACTTGTGATCCGGGGAACACGCGACGCGGCATGAGGTCGCGTTCGCGCCCATACCGGCCGAGCACATGAGTGGAACTTCCCGGATGGCGCGACGTGACGTCGAGAAGGTGCTGCTCGATTGCACTTTGCAGCTGGTCGCGGCTGCCAACGCGCACGATCGCCACCGGCGCGGCGGTCGAAGAGCGCGAGACCGCGACGACCTGCTTCCGAAGCTGTCCGGGATTACGCATGATGAATCGGCTGGCCACGTCCGCGATGCGCTGCGTGTTCCGGAACGTGGTCTGCAACCTCAGGGTTGTGGTTGGTCCGAAGAAGCGGTCGAACTCCGTCATCGCCGACAGGTCCGCGCCGGCGAAGCGGTTGATGGCCTGCCAGTCGTCGCCAACGGCGAGCAGGTAGGTCTCGGGTTCGGCGCAGAGGGCCCGGACCATCCGCGCCCGCGATCTGCTGGTGTCCTGGAACTCGTCCACCAGCACCAGGTCATAAGCGCGCAGCGACGGGTCTCGTTCGAGCAGGTCAGCGGCCTGGAGAATCATGTCGTCGAAGTCAATTGCGCCGATGGCGGCCAGGTCCTTCCGCCATCGGTCGAAGATGGGCCAGAACAGCTCGAGGAAGAGGCGGCTTCGTCGGTTGGGTCGGTCCACCAGCTTGACGGCGAGATCGATGCGGGTCAGCGAGCTCGCCTTGACGTGCGACATGAAGGTGCGCACCAGGTGGGCGAGCCGCTCGTGAGTGATGGGCGCGGCGCCGGGGATCGGACGATCAGGGTTCCAGTCGAGGGTCAGGCCGTGCCTGGTCAGTTGGTCGGCCAGGGCCGGGAAGTTCCCTTGGTTGACGATCTCGTGCCAGGTCGTCTCGATGAGCCGGGTGCCGAAGCGCTGGTGCGTCGAGCGCTTCCACCGCATGCCCTCGGCATAACCAGCGAATGATGGTGGCGGATTCCCGTCCGCTCCGAGAGCCCAGTGCTCATGCCAGACGTTGATCTCCGGATAAAAGAAGTCGGGGTGGTACTGCGAGTGCTCCTTGTCGGCGACGTCGTGGCAGTACGGCTGCTCGTAGCGGTAGTCGACGCCGTTGAGGTAGAGCCAGTCGGCGATCATCCGCTCGCCCTCGCTGCGGACGGTCTCTCCCCGGTAGGTGTGGAAGCCGGTGGTGCTGCTGCTCCGGTCGTACGAGTCGTGCTGCCCTCCGTCGGGGCTGTCCGACATTCGGCTGTACAGCAGCCGGAACATGTCCCACTTGTAGCGGAAGTCAGGAGACGTGTCCCGCAGTTCGTCGACGATCTGGCCGATCTTGTCGACGTCCCTGCCGCTCTCGACCCACGGTGCGATGGTGGGCTTGCGGCCAGTCGCCTGCCCGATCACCGAGCGTCCGAAGGAGTGGAAAGTGCTGGCCCGCACGCCATCGGCGGGCAGTCCCAGGGCAGCCAGCCGCGTCGCGACGCGAGTCTGCAGTTCGGCGGCCGCGTCCGCATTGAACGCCAACATGAGGATTCGATCGGGGGCGACGAAGCTGCGCCCCACGGCGTAGGCCGCCCGCGCCACCATGACCGAGGTCTTGCCCGAGCCCGCTGCGGCGATTACCCGGACGCGGCTGTCGAAGGCAACCACTGCCAGAGCCTGCTCCTGTGTGAGCGGTTGACGCTCGACGCCGGCGAAGAAGGAGGCTCGTGTGGCCAGCTCGCTCTGGAAGATGCGGTCGTTGGCGGCGCGGATCGTCGCGAGCGGATCCCGCGCCAGCAAGGCGACGGCGTCGAGCTCCTCTGGCGTCAGCATGCCCTCGGTTGGAATCTGGCGGAGGCGCGCCAACTCCTCGACGGTCGGCTGGAACGCCAGCACTCGCGCCACTCGATCATGGGGAATCCAGCGCTGCTCGACGAGATGATGAGCCAGGAGCATGCTGAGTTGCGACTGGAACGCACGCGCGCGATCCAGGATCGGTCTGATCTGTGCCCGCGCCAGGTGCCACTGGATCGCGTCGCGAATCGGGGCGACGTCCGTCTTGAGGACGCCTCGAAGGCGACGGGTCGGAACTCCACGGACCACCAGCGAGCGACCGAACCACCATCGGCTCACCGACAACCGCGCGATCTCGGTGTCGGTGAAGAATTCCTCACCCGCGTCGGTCGAAAGCCGGAACCTTCCCTCAGCCAGCTCGAGACGCCACGCGGCGGACCGGGATGCTCCGGCGGGTCCCCAGACTCGGGGCACGTCGGACTGCACGGGGTTCGCCTCGTTTCGGATGGGTGGGCTGTTGGACACTGTTTCACCCGGCGCCCGCTCGGCACAGTCCCCGCCTGGGCGACTCACACATGCCGCGCCCACTGCCGCAGTCTGGCCGCTCGCGGGCCGCGACCGATCGGTCAGTCGCAGCGTGCAGGGCCCCTAAACAGCTAGGAGGGCGTCGATGCGCTTCCTCAGGACGGGTTCTGGTTGGGCTCCGACGAGCCTGGCGACGGTCGTGCCATTCCGCAGGATGACTAGCGTCGGGATGCTCTGAGCATCGAACCGGGCCGAGGTGCGCGGGTTGTCGTCGACGTTGACCTTGACCACCTTGACCCGCCCGGCGTACTGACTCGCGAGGCGCTCGAGGATCGGTGCCACCATGCGGCACGGGCCGCACCACGGCGCCCACAGGTCGACCAGGACGAGCTGGGAGGTGTCGGTCGCACTGGCGAAGTCGGTGTCGCCGGCGTCGACCAGCCACGGCAGGGAAGCGTGACACGAGGCGCACTGCGGGCGTCCCTTCGCAGTTGTCGGGACGCGATTCTTCGTGCCACACGACGGGCACACCGTGACGCGCGAACTCATGAACCGAACTTAGCGCGGGGGTCGCCACCACGTCGCCAAGATGGGACTTCGGCCCGATGATGGAGCATGCTCGATCCGGATTCCGCGGACTACCCGTCTTCGGCGGGCGGCGCGCCGACCCTCGACGATCTCGATACGTCTCTGGTCGGGTGCCGCGCCTGTCCTCGGCTCGTGGCGTGGCGGGAGAGCGTGGCGACCGAAAAGCGTGCCGCGTTCCGCGATGACGAGTACTGGGGACGGCCGGTGCCCGGCTTCGGCGATCCCGATGCGCCGATCGTGATTGTCGGCCTTGCCCCGGCGGCCCACGGCGCCAATCGCACCGGGCGCGTGTTCACCGGCGACCGCTCCGGCGATTTCCTGTTCGCCGGGCTGTACCGAGCTGGGCTGGCCAACCAGCCCACCTCCGTCAGCCGGGGTGACGGGCTCGAGCTCAGTGGCGTGCGAATCTCCGCGCCGGTGAGATGCGCGCCGCCGGCCAACAAGCCGACCCCGCTGGAGCGGCGACGCTGCGCGCCATGGCTGGCACGCGAGCTGCAGCTCCTGGGCCCGTCCATCCTGGTGCTGCTCGCCCTGGGCGCCTTCGGCTGGAACGCACTGCTCGCCAGCCTCACTGAGATGGGCTGGGGAGTGCCCCGTCCCGCGCCCGGGTTCGCGCACGGCGCCGAGGTCGGCCTGGTCACGCCCGACGGACGCACCGTCACCCTGATCGGTTGCTTCCACGTCTCCCAGCAGAACACCTTCACCGGCAAACTCACTCCCCAGATGCTCGACCACGTCCTCGACCGCGCATTTCGGCTGTCACAACTCTGACTGCGGAACGTGTAGACGAGCGACCCCTTCAAGTCGCACAGACCTCATGCATCACGGGGGAAGGCGTCCCGGCGATCGGATCAGGGCACCCGCCTGGGCGGTGATTCGTCCATCGATGGGGCGCGCGCGGGTTAGGGTGTCAACGAGCAGCAACTGCTGCGATTCATAGGCTCTCAACGAGGTGGATCCCGATATGGCTTGGAAGTTCAACCCTCCTCCAGGCTGGCCGAAGTCACCTGATAACTGGGTCCCCGCGAAGGACTGGAAGCCTGACTCTTCATGGCCTCCGGCTCCTGACGGGTGGCAGTTCTGGCTTGAGGCCGATCCGGCTGCGGCAAGCACTCAACCCCAAGTCGCTGCATCTGCTGCAGCGGATCGACTAGCCGGATTTCGGCGGCCGGGCGACCTCTGGGCCGCGATCGGGAAACCACTGACTGGCATTGGCGCCGTCAAGGTCCGCATGGATAACGTCCACCTCTTCGTGGAGCGGGGCGTGATCTCCACGGACGCACAGCAGATCCCCCTCGCCTGGGTGATGGACGTGGATGCCGCGCAAACGCCACCTCAGAAGATGCGCGGGGTAGGTACCGTTCGAGTTCGAATCAATCGGGGTGGGACCGTAGAGACAATGGTCTTGAACGATCTCGAGGACTTTCGCATCGGCGTCGAGACCATCAACCGGGCAGCTCGAGAAGCAAGACTCGCGGAGACCAGGCTTCAACACACGCAGCATTTGAATTACGCGGGTTACCCGGCCCAAGGCGTTGTTCCGCCACAGGTGCAGCCGGCGGCTCCCGCAGCACGACCGTCGAGTGATGAGATCTTGTCCAACATCGAGCGGCTCGGCAGGCTGCATCAAGCCGGGGCATTGACCGACGAGGAGTTCGCCAACAAGAAGGCAGAGCTCCTGAGGCAGCTCTAGCCCTTTCTAGGAAATAACACCCACCCACAACCCGTCGCGTGCGCGGGTCATGGCGACGTAGAGCTCGCGCCGAGTGAGCTCCCAGCGCTCCCGCTGGGTGTCGTCGTCGGGGGGTTACTACTCGGTTAGTACGGGGTGGAAGTAGTCGAAGAGTGCCGAGTCGATGGGCTCGGCAAACCGCAGTCGCATGCGCACGACATCAAGGGGGACGCCTCCGGTACCCGGCATTGTGGTCTGTTCGGCAGCGTGTGACGTCGCTTGGCCGAGATAGTAGAAGTCGGTCCCTTCCGCGTCGTCCTTTTTGACGAAGACGTGGATGGCCACGTCGTTGTCAACGATGGCGCGCACCTCATCACTCGCGAGTGTCCGACGGCTACGCGTGTACCAGAGCATCGTGTTCGTATCGAGCAGCTGATCCTCATACGCGGTGCTCGCCACGATCTCCTCCGACTTATGCAGAGTCACGAAGATCGCGCAGGAATCGGTCTTCCGATTCACTCGATAGCCGTAGAGGGTAGAGGTCCACTTGCGTGGCCAGCAGAGCAGGCGAGTGACCTCCTTGCGGGAGTACTGGCGCCCCGTGGTAAACGGCTGAGCATCGGCATAGCGCTTTGCCACCAGCTGAAGGCCAGTCTTGATCAGGTCCTGAACCGCCGCGGCGAAGGCAGCGGAGTGACGGACGGAACCCTCAACGGTCGGAGTCAGGCTCACCCTCCCATCGGTGCCCACTCGAACGAATCCCTGCTCATATCGCTTCTGGTCTGCTTCAGCGTGTTCGGCAAGGGAGAGTGTGTCGATCGCGCTGGAGACGTGCCGTGAGTCGGCTGGAAGGCCATTGCTCGCCAAGACCCTGGCGATCTCGTCCCGGCTCAGGGCGCCCCGTTCAACCATGGCTTGAAGCAAGACGAACTCGTGAGCACGTTTCGCCGTCATCACTTCGTGCGAGAGGAGGTCGAGTGCCTTGCGCTCGGGCGGCGTCAACTCGGACGGCACGCGCAGCACCCGTTCGACTAGGACGGGGTAGCTGGAGGCCCTGGTGGCTAGTAGCACTGGGTCGACCGAGTCGAATCGCAGGAAGTCTGAGAGTGCCGGCACTTTCCCGAGGCGATTCCGCAGCGTCTCGATAGCGTTCTTGAGGTTCTGGAGGCTGTCCAGCCGCACGCTGACGATGGACTTGAGGACGCGCTCCTGTGAGACACGGTCGAATCGAACGCTGGCCAGGCCAGGCAGGACGCCGGCCTCTTCCGCGGCGATGAGGTGTTGCTTGAGGGACTCCTTGTTGAGCGATTCGTCGCCGAAGAGAGCGATCGGGATGAGGTAGTTGTTGGTGTAGTTGCCAATGAAGTCGAGCACGATGACGCACTCCTTGCCGGCCAGCTTGCGCAGGCCGCGACCGAGTTGTTGGACGAACACGATCGCTGACTGGGTCTGGCGAAGCATGATGATCTGGTTAACGGAGGGGATGTCGACGCCTTCGTTGAATACGTCAACGGTGAGGATGTAGTCCAGCTGTCCGGACTCGAGCTTTTCGACGGCCTCCTCCCGAACGGGGATTGGGTCGGCGCCGCTGAGGAAAAGGGTGCGCAGCGGCCGTCCGCGCAGCGTTCGATGGTTGAGCGCATCGGAGAGCAATCGCGCTTCCTCGCGGCGGCTGCAGAAGATCAGGCCTCGTGGCTGGACGCTCGCCTGTCCGTAGACCTCGATCGCCTTGATCAGGTGGCTGACCCGCTCGGGCGAGATGAGTACTTTGAGCTCGGCTTCATCGGTCAGTGTCTCGCCGGAAGACAGGGTGATGTCGGCGACTCCGTAGTAATGGAAGGGGCACAGCATGTCCTCCTCGAGGGCCCGGTTCAGCCGGATCTCGTACGGGACGTTGTAGTCGAAAAGCTCGAACACGTTGAAGCCGTCTGTGCGTTCAGGTGTCGCGGTCATCCCGAGCAAGAACTCGGGAGTGAAGTAGTCCAGCACTCGCTGATGGCTCACCGCGCCGGCACGGTGAGCTTCGTCGAGGACGATGTAGTCGAAGGCGTCAGGGGCGAAGGCGGCCAGAACGCGGGGCTGGGACAGGGTTTGGATAGTTGCGAACAAGTAGCGGGCGTTCGGCTCCTTGATGCCGCCAGAAAGCTTGCCGTAGTCCCCGGCTGAACCACCGAGCACAAGCTTGTACTCCTGGATGGTGCGGTCGAGGATCTGCTCACGATGGACAACAAACAGCAGTCGCTTCGCCCCGAACTCACGAACGTCCAACGCGGAGAGGATCGTCTTGCCGGTACCGGTCGCCGAGATCACGATCGCCCGGCTCGCACCGCTCCCGCGAACCGCGGCGATCGCAGCCAACGCGTCCAGCTGCATTCCGTTCGGCACGAGGTCCGGCGGCGTGAGGACGGGGGAGAGGTCCGGCCGATCTCGAACCGGACGGGTGGCGGGTGCGACATAGCGCAAGGCGTAAGCAGCGATCCACTCCTCGGTCAGCGGCACGGAATCGGCAATCTGCTCCTCAACCAGCCTGGAGAACTGACCGGCAAGATCGCTGCCGCGCGCAGCGGTGACCTTTAGGTTCCACTCGTGGTTGGTCACAAGTGCGTTTTCCGTCAGGTTGGAGCTACCCACCATGGCGGTGACGGCGCTTGCGTGCTCGAAGATGTAGCCCTTTGGATGGAATGCCGGCGACCGGTGCAGGCGAACCTCGATGCCGAGCCGCTCCAGGTTCATCAGTTCCGTGAAAGACGCGGGGGAGTTGAAAGCCAACTAGTCAGAGGTGACGATTCGTCCGGTTCCGGTGAAGTCGACCAGTTCCTGCTTGAGCAGCGCTAGCGCTCGCGGGGTTACGAAGGCGACTGAGAAGAGGAACGCTTCGCACTTGGCTAGTTCCTCGCGCAGAATCCGCAGCACTGATTCACCCGGGCCATTCAGAACGACCTGCGGATGTTGCTGTCGAGACGAGCGGACATCGGCAGCAAGGTAGCCAAAGCGCACGTCGAGGGCGAGGGGTTCCGTCCAAGAGAAGTCAGCCGTCATGCGAAGTCGCTCTGAATTTTGAGGACCGCCGGGACGTCGGCAGGAGCCCAGGTAAGGGTTGTGAGCTCGTCCGGTGGAAGCCAGGCAAGAGCCGTGTGCTCTGACAGTTTCGGCTCACCGTCAACCAGGCTGCAATAGAACGTCGTCAGTTCGATCACGGCGAAGGCATACTCGTGCTCGGTCACGGCTACCCTTGCGCCCACTTTGATCAGGCAACCGAGCTCCTCGCCGACTTCGCGGGCCAAGGCCTCCTCTGGAGACTCGCCCTGCTCCAGCTTCCCACCGGGGAATTCCCAAAGCCCCTCAAGGCTGCCAGGACCACGCTGAGTGCACAGCACTCGGCCGGCGTCCACGATGACCGCACCCACGACCTGGATCTGCCGCTTCGGGTTGACGCCGTCTTGAGTCTGCACGGCCCTAGCTTGTCCGATTAGGACGTGAAGTGGCCGCGGCCCTTCGGCGAGTCGGCGATGGAGCCAGCCAATGACGCTCGACACTCAGGGGGCCCGTTCCAAATGTCCTCGCAATCTTCCACTGGGACGAGGCAAGCACTGGCTAGTGGATCGGTGCAACAAACACGCCACCGGTCGCGTTGGGATTGGTGCTTTGCCACAGACGGATGAGGATGGCGGTATGGAACCAGTGGACCAGCTCCTTCACCCGCACGCGCTGTGGCGTCGGGATGAGGTACTCCAACGTCCATGCCCGGTGCCAGCCTCGTCTGGCGTCTATGCGTGGTACTTCGATGAGATTCCGTTCGAGATACCCACGGACGGCTGTCACCGGTTGGGCTCGAGTTTCCTTCTCTACGTTGGGATCTCCCCGCGAGAGACGCCCAAGAATGGCGGAGTTACCAGCAGGCAAACCATACGGAGACGGCTGCGGTACCACTTCCGAGGAAACGCCGAGGGGTCGACGCTCCGGCTCACTCTGGGCTGCTTGCTGAGTGAGACGTTGGGTATTCAACTTAGGCGGGTCGGATCCGGGAGTCGCCTCACCTTCGGTGATGGGGAGTATGTGCTGTCTGAGTGGATGGGCCGCCATGCCAGGGTCTGCTGGGTCGCAATCGAGGAGCCTTGGCTGCTTGAGACTCGCCTGATCGGGCGGCTCGATCTTCCACTCAACCTCGACCAGAACCGGAACGGCCGATTCCATGCCAGGCTCTCGCAACTTCGTAGCGAGGCGCGTGAGAGGGCGCGGTCACTTCCAATCCTGCTGAGGGGGAGGGGCGGGACAGCAATGGCCTCAGGCTCCATCAGCCAGTGAGCAGCTTGCCTTTGAACACCTGAGTTGAATGCCACTCGATGTGGGCACCTGCCGGAAGCAGTGTGCCGGGTCTGGGTAGCAGGCGCTTGCCATCAAGCTCATATATACGTCGTCCTGCGTCGGTACGTGCGCTGAAGGAAGCCGAGACCTGGATCCGGCAGTCGTCAGATAGACCGAGGGCACCACGATCGAAAAGCTTGTGGTGGAGCGCGCAGAGGGCGAGGCCGTTGTCGAGCTGGTCCGGCCCTTCGAAGTTGAACCATCGGACATGAGCGGCCTCGAGCCCGACCGATCCCATCCCCAGCTGCCCGTCGTACCCACAGAAGGCACATTGGCGATCCCAGGCCGCAAGGACCTGCGCCGGCCACCCGGCGGTGCGCCGCCGCGACCGCCCCACGAGCACCGGCCCCACTGTCTGGTCAGCATCGAACCCGACAGCGGCTAGGACGTCGTCGACCAGCGAGGCAGGGAACTCGGCTTCAACAATCGCTCGAGCGGTGGCATGAATCACGTCTGGGCGGAGCTGCTCTTCAACCTCCGGGACGAATCGACCGATCACCTCGTCGCGGTTGAGCGGAGCCACCAAGTCCATGGGGACGTCGTGCGACAAGGTCCACACGTGGTCACTTCGCAGTCGCGTGAATGGGTAAGCCGCCGATTGGGCAGGAGAGGTGCGTGAAGGGGGCCCGAACTCGGCGAGCAGCTCCCCAAGCTTGGGGGCCGCCGAAGACCATGCGAGCTCGCTTGACCCAGTTGCTGCCAGATGCCCCAAGGCAAGCAAGATCAGTAGGGGCTTGTGTGGCGAGCGTTGGCCATCGCGTTGGTGCTGTCGGACAGCCAACAGGTCTGGAAGTGCCTCACTGGCCATGTCGATACTTTCTCACCCTGGGAACGCCGTGCTCTTTGCTGTCCTCGCGCTCCACCTGCCATCCCAACGCGGTCAAGTACCCACAAAACGCTTCGACCACGCGTGCCTCGTCACCCTTCACGCTTCGAACTCTAGGCACCGTCAGGATCTCGGCGGGCACTTTCCGTTGGGGCCATCATCTTGTTAACCCGTGGTCGGCGGTTCGCACCCCGCTCCGCAGACAGCCACAGCGCATCGCCGCTCAGCGACGGAAGACTGTGTCCATATGCCAGGTCACCGCATCCTTGGCGGGTTGCTCTGCTCGCCGGTCAGGGAGTTCGATCACGGTCCCCGCGCGCGAGTAAAACTCAGCACCATTCCCAAAGTCTGCACGAAGCCGCGGGCTGACCTGGATTCGATAGCGGTCGTCAACGCCGAGGTAGCCCTGGTCGAAGAGGATGTGGACATCGGATCGGAGAAGCAGCCCGTTGTCCAGGCGATGCTCGCCGCTTAGCCCGACCGGGCGGATATGGGCTGCTTGAAGCACCGGAGTGATCTTCGCGCCGGTGACCGCGCAGCGACGGTGGTACGCAGTGAGCACCATGCTCTTGAACGCCTGTTGACCCAGGCGTGGGATGGCTAGACGAGGATCGCCGAAGATCGGCCCGGCAACCGCTGGGCTGGGGCCATCGGAGTCCTGAAGCAGGTTGCCCAGCGCGAGCTGGACATAGCTGTCGCCGGTGAGCTCGTAGGACTTCCACCGAACGATGTTGCGCGCGAAGTCCGGCGGACCTGGAATCGCCCGATCTGGCAACGAAAAGAACAGGTCGCGAAGCAGAACGCAGCCAATCAAAGGGTCATCCTCTGCCGGCCCTCGCCGGTAGCCGTTGATCGCACGAGCAAGGGTCTCTCGACTGGGAACCCCGTTGCCCTCCCCGAAGAACTCCCAGGCTTCGCTAACCTTCAAGCGGGTGAAACCACTAACGAAGCCTCCGCCGACCAGGCGGTTGTCGGGGTGGTGAGTCTTGAAAAGAAACGGCTCCCCGACACTCTGCGGCTTGAATCCCGAGTTTGGGCTCGGTAGCCAGAAGTTCGCCTCACTCAGGTGAGGTCGATCGCGCAGGAACGCGGCCCAATCGTTATCGGTGACGGCGACCACAGCGCGCATGCCCTCACCCTAGGCGTCGAACGGTCAGCGTCGCCCGCAAACCGCTAGACCGGGCCAAGTGTGGAGAACCGCCGACTTTGCTCCTACTTGGCCCACAGGAGCGGGGGGACCCGCGGGTGAGCGCGGGAGCCGGTCCAGGTCACGCTGGTTGCTACTCTTCCCGGGAGTTGTCGATGTCCGTTTAGTCGGAGGTAGACCGTTATGTCATTGCTGATCCGCGACGGTCAAGGAGACTGGCACGAGCCGCTTGGTCATGGCTATGACAACGAGGCGGCCCTGCAGGCGATTCTGGTCGAACATCCCACTCTTGTGCCCGGTGTTGTGAGCGGCGCTATCGCTTGTCGAGAGTTCGAGAGCAGTGTCGGGCCGGCAGACGTCGTGATCCTGAGCCCCGACGGATCAATCACCGTTGTTGAGTGCAAGCTGCGCGCCAACGCAGAAGTGCGAAGGACAGTGGTCGGACAGCTTCTCGACTACGCGTCTCGGCTCTGGCAGATGGACGTCGAGCAGTTCGAACAGCGCTGGTCGAGGGCTGACGGCGGTCGAAGTGCCTTCAGTCGGCTGGGGGATGTGGATGGGCAGGCTCGGTCAGCCTTGGCAGCAAACCTGAGCCAAGCCCGGTTCAATCTCGTGCTTGCTGTTGACGCGCTCAACGATGACCTGCGCCGCATCGTCGAGTACATGAACAGCATTACCAAGCCCAGCACCGGGATCATGCTGGTCGAGTTCACGCGACTTCATGAGTCTGGGCTCGAGATCTTGATGCCCAAGACGTACGGTGCAGAGCTGGTCGAGGCAAAGGTGGATGCCGCGCAGGCTAGACGCCCCCGATGGACCATTGAGCAGTATCTCGATTGGTGCTCAGAGCACGACGCTGCCACCGCCAACACCGTCCAGGCCGTTCTAGACACGATGCGGCAGAGCGGCTTCGAGATTGCTGGTGGCCGGGCCGAAACGCCCTCCCTCAACGCGGCGCTAACAACGGACACGGGGGCGAAGGTTTGGATCCTGAACCTCTACACCGACCAGGCTCGCGGCGCGCTAATCGAAGTCCGATTCAACGCATTCGACGACCCTGGCGCGTCTCAGCGACTTGCCGAGTCAGTGTGTGCGGTTCCAGGGGTTTCGATTACAGCGGCCCAGCTTGGCGACCTTGGCTACCGACGGCGACCGAGCATGCCGGCCAGCCTCTTCGCCCCGGACACCGGCCGCCAGCTGGTCCGCGCCGTTGTTGCGGGCCTGGCGCTCTAGCTACTAAGGACTCCCAGTGGTAGTTCTCCATCTCGATCAGCGACCGACAGCAGGTCAGGTGGGCCTGGCTGATGCCGGCTTCGGATCAGCGGATTTTTGAGGGCAAAATCCTCGCCATTTTCATCGCACGTCGGGCGGTTACGCAGCCGTAGGAAGCCTAGTGAGAATCAGGTTCGAGGTGGTCTTTTAACCCGCGTTCGGGGTTCGAGTCCCAGTGGGCCCGCCCGACTCCGAAGAAACCCGGACATTCCATCTCCGGCACGCCGAAGGGTTCAAGGAGGATCAATGCCAGCCGGGTTGTGCCGGCTGGAGCCCGTGATGGTGGGTGTTGTTCGCGACGTCCGAAGTCGACGTGGAACCACCCCGTCGAAGTCGTCTCTTCGACCGTCGCCGACAGAACGTCACGACTAGTAGCGCACGACGCTAGGAAACCGTTGATCCAGACCTCGCCAGGTAGAGAGTCGAGATCTTTGCATCCGGATCAACTGTCCTTACCAGGGATGCCCAGGCGTCCAGATACGCGGTGAGTTCGGCGCCGTAGGCGATCACGTCCAGAGTTCTGCTCAGTCCTGTGACGGTGAGCAAGTAGCCGGGCGCTGGCTCGCCGGTGGCGGCGAACTGAACCTCCCAGAAGGGCGCAGACGAACCGTCGACTGGCATCAGCGTCGGCTCGTGAGCGTCGACGTAGCCGGAGTATCTGATGAATGGCAGCCGAGTGTCCGGCGGCTGTATCAGGAGCGCTGGCCCCCTGGCCAGGAGTTGCAGGTTCTGTTCCCGGGTGGAACCGCGCATGCCTCGAGTGGAGACTCGGCGCCGGACGGCGACGGATTCCGCGGCCCGTGCGGCGAGGGTGAGCAGCGGGAGTGCTGCTGGTGTCCTGAAGCGGATCGCAACCGGCAACCGCAGGTTGTCGTTGACGATCAACTGGGGGGCGGGAGTGCGGTCGTCCCAGGCCGGCACCCAATCCGTGTGTGGCGGCCCCTGCATGGAGGTCGAGACGAACCTGGCGAGTTCAACTGCCTCCTCACGGCCGGCTTTCACCGCGATGCGATTGCAGAGAGCCAGCGCGCGGTGCTTCCAGCGCTCGATGTCGATTGGCTGTTCCGACTCGGGTCCCCTGAGGCGGAGGCGCCAGCTGCCATCACCGACTTGCCCGATGCGCGCTGAGCCCTTTGCAGGATCGCCGTCAGGAGCGAGCCAGACGACGCGATTCCCGCCTTCGCCGTCGTGCCGGAAGGCGAGGCCGTCGAGGAACCGCTCGAGTTCCAGACCGGGTGCCTTGAACGTGAGTTCGGCACGCATCAGGTCGGGTTGGTGGCCGCAGTAGTCGTTGTCGAAGACGGTGGCGCTAGCACCCAAAGGCACGGTGACGAGCTGGCTGCCCAGGTCCGGCGCACCGTCTTCAAGCGTGACCGTCGGCCGCCTCGAGCAGGCGGACTTCAGGGCTGCTCGCACCTTTGTGAGTTCCTGCTCGTTTACCAGTTCGTCATTCTGTGTCCGGTACTGCGGCACCTCCATTTGGGCGCTGCCCCCGGCGGCTTTGACCGCTATTCGCCAGTCACCGCGCCAAGTCCCGCCGGCTGCGTAGGTGCCAAGGGCCAGGCTGGGCGCACTCCCGACTGACTCGTACACCAGGTGGGACTTCATCGCCGCGACAAACTCCGCAACCATGTGCGACCGGCCCTCGCCCAGCGGGCTCGACTCGGACCGGATGGATGGCAGGTCGATCAGGGTGGCGAGGCCAGCCATCGAGAGGGCCGCACCGGGGGTGACGAAACCGATCTCGTCATAGACCGTCTGCGGCCAATCGCCGACGTGCGCGGTCACTGGAGCTACCGCCTGCTGGGTCGCGCGACGTTCGAAGTAGCCCATTCTGGCGCCCTACTTCAGGAGGCGGTTGCCGGAGGCGAGCAGGACGAAGCCAGCAATGACCGCGAGCGGGCCGAGCACGATCAGAATGGTGAAGTTCAGGTGCATGCCTGCGTAGAGCACCCACCACACCACTGAAGCCAACGCGCCAAGTACCAGGAGGACGCCACCGGCACCGCGTGCGTTGCTGGGCGTGAGTTCATGCTGCGCGCCGATCTCGGTCTCGGGCTGGTTCTCGTCGCCCATCTCGGTCTCCGTTCAGTGATGTGGCTTCGGTGGATCTTCTTGCGCTCGCGGGTCGGTGGAGCGCAATCGGCAGGATTGTTGGTTGGGCGGGTCAGTACGGCCCGTTGTGGATTCCGCAATAGGTGACGCCGGTGACGGCGTCGGTGAGGTATGCGGCTCCGTCTGTCTGCGGTTCCTTCGGCATGTAGTACGGGCAGTTTGGAATGCCGCCGTTCTTGGCGAGCTTGGTCACCTCGAACGACTCCTTGTCCGAGCAGGTGGTTTTCACCGCCTTGCCGTCAGAATCGACCGATGTCTTGAGGCAATCGCCCACATCGTAAATGGGCGCGCCCGCGCCGCAGCCGGCTACCAGGATCAATGCCGCGGCCGCCACAATCCTTGCGATCTTCCCGAACATCATTCCCCCAAAGACCTCGCCCGAGCCGGCCGAGGAGGCCGGACGGACCAAACTGCATCACGTCCCACGACCCACCTTCCAGCCGGTAGTCGCGCTCATACGACTTCATACGATCCGAGGTCCGGGCGGCAGGAATCCGGTGACGGCAGGTTGGTTGACCCGTGAACTCGGTGTCTTGGTGGTGACTCCGCGAGCCCCCTTGACGTCGCGCTTGGCCGGCTCGCGCGCGCATGTGGGCCGTGGAACGGATTTCCCGCAACCGAAGGGCTTCCAGTTCAGTATCGTTCTGCTGACCGGTCGTCAATCGGCCAATCGGGGGCTCCATGATTGTCTCGATCCGCATGGAGTTCGCCGCGCGCCTCAACGAGGCGCGGACGTCGAAACACCTGTCGATAAACGATGTCGCCAAGCTTGCCGGTATACCCAAGGCGACTGTGCAGGGGTGGCTCAACGGACGCCATCTTCCAACCCCGGCGCTCAGGCTGCAGTACCTCAGGATGGTCGACGCTCTTGGACTGGCCGACGAGTTACCCGCCGGGCTTTGGCTCGACGAATGGGCCCAGATCGAGCCTCGCCTACGCTCGGGCTCAGCCCCTTACGTCGGCCTGCGACCGTTCGGCTCATCCGACGTTGAGCTGTACCACGGCCGCGATCAGGAAGCCCGGCGCCTTGCCACGTCCATTCTTGCGCTCCACAGGTCTCGCCGATCCGGGGTCGTCGCCCTGCTCGGCGCGTCCGGTTCGGGCAAGTCGTCGCTGCTCGCCGCCGGCCTGGTCGGGCACGAGTGCGTGGACGGTGTGCTGGCGGGTTGGAGCGTCCGGCTGCTGGGTCCCGAGACGGTGTCAGACGGGGCGGTCGACGCGGATCTGGTGATTGTCGACCAGTTCGAGGAGTACCTGCAGTTGCCGGATGCCGACCGGGAGCGGGCGGTCCGCGATCTCGGCCGTCACGCGGCCGAACGCATCGTGGTGGTCGCCCTTCGCTCGGACGCATTCGCTGTGGCGAGTGCCGAACCGCTGCTCGCCGAAGCGCTCGCCCGACCAGTCCTGGTCAGCCCGCTCACCCGCGCGGAGTTGCGGGAGGTGATCCTTGGGCCGGCAGCAGTGGCCGGGGTGGAGGTGGACCAGGACTTGGTCCATGTGTTGGTCAACGACTTGGCGCCCGGCCCGGAGCAGAGCAGTGTTCCGGCGGACGTCCTGCCTCTGCTCTCCAACGCGCTCCTTCTGACCTGGGCGGCGGGGGCAGGGACCCGCATGACGATGGCCGACTACCGGAGCGTGGGCGGGGTCGCCGGGGCAGTCGAGACGCTCGCGGAGGAGGTCTTCACCGGTCTTGACACGCACAACCAGGAGATAGCGCAGCGGCTGTTCCTGCGGCTCCTGGGCATAGCCCAGGACGTGGTTGTGCGTCGTCCGGTGCCGCTGGACGACCTGGCGGGCGACTATCGTCCGGTACTGGATGCGTTCGTGGCCGCCCGCATGCTCACGGTCAGTGACGAACAGGTGCGGATCAGCCATGAGGCACTCCTTCGCCATTGGGCGCGCCTGGCGGATTGGATCGAAGAGCATCGCGCGGAACTGGACGCGGTTGCGAAGCTTCGACGGGCGGCGGAGCTGTGGCGGGACACCGACCGCGATCCCAACGTGCTGATTCCCGTGCAGCGGTTGCCCATGTTCACCGAGTGGCTGGGGGACCCCGGCAAGCGGAGGTTGCTGGGGGCCAACGAACAGGCGTTCCTCACGGCAAGCGAGCAGCATTTCGCGTCCGAGTTGGACGAGGAGCGTCGCATGACCCGCCGCCTGAGACGCCAGCGGCGACTGGCCTTGGGCCTCTCCATTGTGACCACCCTGGCCGCCGTCGTGGCCGGGACGTCATTCGTTCGCGGCGAGAGCATCAGGGCCGACGCACAGTCGCGCCAGATCGCTATCGCGGCCAGACAGATGCGATCCAAGTCCCCCAACCTGCTCACCCAGATGGCTCTGGTGTCGAGACAACTGGCCGACACCTCCGACGCTCGCTCGATCGTGCTCGACGCGAGTTCGATGGATGCGCCGATTCGTTGGCTCGGGAAGCCGAACGCAGTGTTGGCCGTGAGCCCGGATGGTGAGCTGGTCGCCCGGGCGGATGGGACGGGGTTGGTGACGCTGTGGCGTGGGGCTGAGATAGGGACGAGTCCCGGCAAAGGCTTCCTCGTCGACATGGCTGAGGGTGGACTCCAGGCAATTGCGCTGGCTCGGGTCGGTGCGCGCGCAGTCCTCGCCGTAGGGGGAAGTGAAGTCCGCTCGTTGTGGGACGTGACGGCCGAGCCGACGAAGCTGGTTGATCTCCCAGGGCCGGGCGGCACGACCGCCGTCGCCTTCAACCCGCAGGGTGACCGGGTCGTTTTCGGCAGTGAAGACGGCGGTGCGACGGTGTACGACATCGAGGTGCTTTCGACGCCAGCAGTGGTCGCCTCCGTCCGGCACGACAAGAGCGACGGCCAGACCTCAGGGGTGGCGATCGACGGTGCGGGCACGCTTTACCTGGCTGGGCGCAGCGGCGCCGTCGACCGCTGGCGGATCTCCAGCGGTCCGGTCGAACTCGCCCCGCTGTCGGTGACAGTGGCATCGGCGAACGGCAGGCTACCGGTTCGAGCACAGGCGCTGGCGCTGAACAGGGCTGGGACGGAACTCGCCGTCTCCGTTGCTGGTAACGAGGTCGAGCGCTGGACGATCGAAGCGGGAACCCCTCACCCAGAGCCTGCCCTTACCGGATTCAGCAGCTGGACCAACGCGGTGTGGTTCTCCCCCGACGGTTCGACTCTGGGAGTGGCGAGCTCCGACCAGAGCATCTCGCTGTTCGCCGAGGACGGCACGCTGCAGCGTCGCATGGACACCCCAGCGGTCCAGACCGGCGGCGGATTCGCAGACGGGGGCCGCGTTGTTGGCGTGGGCAGCGACGGCACCCTGCTCGTGTGGTCGGCGCAGTCGCCGTTGTGGAAGCGCTCCGGCTCGGTGATCTACAACCTGTCCGCTGACAGCACCGATTGGCTCGCCGGAGGCAGTGCGACCGATGGGATCGCGCTCTGGCGTCTGGGCGCCACACGGAAGAGGATGCCCAAGCCGCAACCTCCTGAGCTGGGTCCGGAGGACTACCAGGTCGGCGCCGTGGCTGTGGCGCCGAACGGTTCATACCTGCTGGGGTCGTCCATGAAAGGCAAGGTCCTCAGCTGGCCGCTGACCGACTCGGGTGCCGGCACGGGCCGCGCGTTCGACTCGGGCGTGGGAGTGTCGATCATCTACACCGCGGTGTCGCCGGACTCATCACTGGTGGCGGCGATGTCCGCTCGGGCGTCGAAGATCGTCCTCCTCCGGGCGGACGGCGCAGGAGGGTTGAGCCGGCGCGCCACCATCCCGGTCGCGAGTCCCCAGCTGATCGGCTTCAGCTCCGACGGCCAGGTGCTCGCGATCGCACAGGGCGACAACACCGTCTCACTGTGGGCGGTGGCCGACCCATCCAACCCGGCGCAGGTGGGTTCGATCTCCCTTGCCTCGACCCCGACGACCATCACGATGTCACCGAGCAGCCAGCGAATCGCGATCGGAGAGGCAACCGGCGAAGTGAGCGTGTGGGACATCTCCGAACCGGCCGAGGCGGTGAGGGAACGCACGTGGGACGATGCAACCTCCGACATGTACTCGCTGGCATTCAGCCCGGACGCGACGCTGCTGGCCGGGACCAGCGGCGACGACATCGTATGGGGCTGGCGTCTCGACTCAACCGACACCGACGCCAGTTTCGCGCTCAGCGGCGATATCGGCCGGCCCTGGGACGTGCGCTTCATCGATGGGGGCGCAAGGTTCGCGGTGGCGGGGGACTCCGGTGCGGTACGGGTATGGGACAGCGACCCGACCGCGGCCGCCCGCAGCCTGTGCTCCCGGCTCGGCGACCAGCTGACCGCAGCAGAGTGGCGCCGCTACTTGCCCGGTGTGGAGCCACGGCCTGAGTGCTGAACGGGCCTGCTGCAGGATGGCCTGTGAAATGGTGCCGCTCGGCATACGATGCCCGGCGTCCGACCGGCCCCACCAACTCGTTGGCAGATCAACCCAGGTCGTTGATGAGGCGGTCGAATCCCAGGCCCGACCGGGTCAGCTAGCTAGTTAGCGGGGCAGGGACTCCCTGCCGCCACTGGACGGGCGGTTGATGATTAAACGTTTGCGCATCCCCAGGCGGACGTGCTAAGTTCCGATTAAACGTTTACGCAAAGGTGCCATAGTGAGTGAGCCAGTGTTCGTGAAGCCGCTAGACGGCTGGGTGGGTGACGTGATCCCGTTCACCGCCGGTGGTGGATGCGCCCAGCTGTACTACCTGCATGACGCCAGGGATCCGTCCCGTCCCGGTATGGCCTGGCACTGCTACGAGACCGACGACTTCGCAGCCTTTGCCGATCTGGGGGTGTCCCTTCCGCAGGGCGGCGAGTCGGCTCCCGATCTGAACGTCTACACCGGCAGCGTCATCGAGTCGGCGGGTGTCCGCCACGCCTTCTACACCGGCTACAACGCCCGCTTCCATGCACCGGGTCGTCCGGCGCAGCAGCTTGTGATGCATGCGACCGCCGAAGCGGGTGGTGCGTGGCAGAAGCATCCTGATCACACCTTCGGTGCGCCCGAGGGCTACGAGCCGGTCGACTTCCGCGACCCGTTCGTCTTCCGGCCTGAGGAGGATGGGCCGTGGCGGCTGTTGGTCATCGCGCGCCGGAGAGGCGGGGCCGACCGCCGGCGGGGTGTCATCCTGGAGTACGTCTCGACGGACCTGGCCAGTTGGGCTTTCGAGGGCGAGTTCTGGGCCCCGAACCGGTACGTGGCGATCGAGTGCCCGGAGGTCTTCTTGTTGGCCGGAACCTGGTACTTGGTGTACTCGGAGTTTTCGGATCGTTTCGCCACCCACTACCGAACGGGGCCGACAGCTCACGGGCCATGGTCGGTCCCGATGATGGACACTGTCGACGGTCGCGGGTTCTACGCCGCGAAGTCTCTGGAACACGCCGGTCGCCGATACTTCGCCGGATGGATTCCCACACGGGCTGGCGAAACCGATGACGGCGCGTGGGAATGGGCCGGATCGCTCGCGGTGCATCAGGCGCGAGCCCTCGAAGACGGCACGCTTGCCTTCGGCATGCCGAGCGCCTTGGCGGAGAGCTTCAGGCAGCGTGGGACTGTCGAGCCGCGACCGGTCGTGGGGGATTGGAGTGTGACGAGTTCCGGATGGCGTGCAAGCGCCCCGGACAGCTCCGCTGTCGCGGTCACTGACAACCTGCCTGACCAGTACCTGTTCGAGGCGACGATCGATGCGGATCCGCACACGGTTGAGTGCGGTGTGGTTCTGCGAGCGTCCGACGACGGGTCGGAGGGATACCTGATCCGCATCGAGCCTCGGCGGAACCGGCTGGTCTTTGACCGCTGGCCGCGTCCCCGCACTGGCCCTGCCCAATGGCAGATCTCCGGAGATGTGCCGTTCGCCCCCGAACTCGAACGGCAACTCCCCGCTACCGGGGGGCGGTACACCCTGCGGATCGTTGTGGACGGCACCATCTGCGTGACCTACGTCAACGACCAGGTCGCGATGAGCGCACGTATGTACGACAGGCGCGCGGGTTCGCTCGGCTTTTTCGTCGGCGAGGGCGCCGCGACCTTCACCAACGTCTCAATCGCAACCAGATAGATAACACTCTCTCAAGGAGGAGAAACGCAATGAAGAAACAACTTGTCGCGCTCGCCGGGGCGGTGACGGCGCTCGCGCTGGCCCTCACCGGTTGCTCCGGCTCTGCCGCCCAGCCGAACCCCACAGCCACGGAGATCGTGCCCAGGCAGATCTCTTGGCTCTTGTCCCGTCCCGCAGATGGGTCGGTGATCAGCATCGTGAAGAAGCTCGCGGACGAGTACGCCGCCAAGCACCCTGGCTTCTCTCTGAACCTGATCACGACCCCGGACCGGCCCTCCTACCTCCAGAAGCTTCAGACACTGGCCGCGGCCAACCAGCTCCCGGAGCTGTTCGACACCGACGCGACCCCTTTCACTCAGAAGCTGGTCAAGCAGGGCAAGTTGGTCGACGTCCAGAAGGTGCTCACCGACCTTGGGATGTACGACAAGTACCGTCCCCTTGCGCTCGACTACCAGCGGTTCGACGATGGCGGCCTTTACATGGTGCCGTTCGAGTTCGAGATGGAGTTCTTCTGGTACAACAAGGCGCTGTTCGAGAAGGCCGGAGTGAGCGTTCCGAAGACCCTCGACGACGTCATCTCCTTGTGCAAGCCGCTGCGCGACTCCGGTGTCATCCCGATCTCGGTTGATGGGCAGGACGGATGGCCGCTGCTGCGCTACATGTCCTACCAGCCGTTCCGGCTGGCCGGTCCGAGCTACGTCGACCAGCTCAAGAAGGGCGACGCCAAGATCAGCGACGGGGTGGGCTCGAAGGCCGTGCAGTGGATGGCCGATCTCGGCTCGAACGAGTGCTTCCAGGATGGCTTCTCCTCGCAGGGCTACACCGATGCTCGTGACCTGTTCACCAGTGGCAAGTCCGCGACGTACCAGATCGGTACCTGGGAACTCGCCAGCCTCACCAGCAAGGACCTCTCCGCCGACGTCCGCGACAACATCGACTTCTTCACCCTGCCGACCGTAGACGGCGCCGTGACCGCCGACAACGAGTTCACAGTCGTGTCGGGCATCGGCATGGCGATCAGCCAGCAGACCTACGACCCGCTGATGAAGGACTTCCTCAAGTTCGTCCTCGACAACTACTCCGAGCGCCTGGCCGCGTCTGGGCATCTCACCCCGATGAAGGGTTACCAACCGACCATCCCGGACGGTTCCAGCGACCTGTACAAGCGGGCGCTCGCCGAAGTCGACAACCTCGGCGAGAAGATCGCGTTCCCCTGGGACACCAAGCTCGATCCGACGACCAACACCTTGATGCAGCAGGAACTGACACTGCTGGTGCAGGGCGACAGCACCCCGGCTGACTTCGAGCAGAAGATCGACGCCTCCATCGCCGAGAACGGACCCAAGTTCTTCGGCTAACCCCTCGCCGGGTGCCGCCCGCCCCTCGGCGGCACCCGGCCCCAACAAAGGACCGCACATGCTTCCAGGACGCTCCCGCGCATCGGTGCTGGTGTTCCTGCTGCCACCCTTGGTGCTCTATGCGCTCGCCGTGGCGCTGCCCATCGTCCAGTCGCTTGTGCTCAGCTTCTTCAGCTGGGACGGAGTCACCGACCTCCAGGCGGTGGGATTCAGCAACTACGTCAAGATGTTCACCGCTGACCCGATCTTCTGGCGGGCCTTCGCCAACACCATGGTCTACCTGGCGGTGTGCCTGTTCTTCCAGCTCGGCGTCTCGCTGTTCGTCGCCAACCTGCTGAGCTATGCCGGGCGGGGCAAGGAAGTGGCGAAGACCCTGTACCTGCTTCCCGCGATCATCTCGACGGTTGCGATCGCCTTCCTCTTCCAGCGGATCTACTCCTATGAACCAGCCGGCCTCATCAACCAGTTGCTGGCATCGGTCGGCCTCGGCGACCTCGCCAGGCCCTGGCTCTCGGAGGTCAGCACCGTTCTCGTGGCCGTGTCTGCCCCCGAGGGGTGGCGGTTCACCGGCCTGTACATGCTGATCCTCTACGCCGCGATCCTCGCCGTGCCGAAGGAGCTCGAAGAGGCGGCCCGCCTCGATGGGGCATCGACCTGGCAGGTCTTCGCAAACGTCCGCTTCCCTTACATCCGGCCCGTCTGGGTGACCACCATGATCATGGCCTCGACCTACAGCCTTCGCGGCTTCGACATCCCCTACCTGCTGACCAACGGGGGACCGGGGCAATCCTCCGAACTGCTCACCACCTACATGTTCAAGACCGCGTTCCGCAGCACCGATTTCGGCTACGCCAGCAGCATCGCGGTCTTCATCGTCATCGAGTGTGTGGTCGCTGTCGGCCTCATCCTGCTGCTGCTTCGACGGGGGGCGGAAACCGCATGACCACTCAATTGAACGACGTCTGGACCCGCGACGTATCTGCTGCCGAGCGGCGGCGCCGGCTGCACCTGGGCCGCAAGTTCGCCAGCCTTCTGGTCGTCTTGATTGTGGCCGTGCAGGTCTATCCACTGCTCTGGCTGTTCATCACCAGTCTCCGGCCAGCCCAGGAGTTCGCGTCCGGAAACGCGTTCGGCATCCCCTCGGCGCTCACCTTGGACAACTACGCCCGGGCGTTCCAGTCCGCCGACCTCGCCCGCTACATCTTCAACAGCTTCGTCGTGACCGGCGTCTCCAGCCTTCTGATCGTGATGTTGGGCATGATGGCGGCCTACGCCATCAAGGTCCTCGGCTTCAAGGGCAGCAAGGTGGTCATGGGTGCTTTCCTCCTCGGCATCATCGTGCCGGTCCAGATCGCCCTCGTACCGCTGTTCATCAACTACTCCCGGGTCGGGTTGCTGAACACCTACCAGTCCATGATCATCCCGCTGGTGGGGTTCGCTCTGCCCACCTCGGTGTACCTGTTCGTGTCCTTCTTCGAGTACATCCCTCGGGAACTCTATGAGGCGGCCTCGCTCGATGGTGCCGGACCCTTCCGGGTCTTCTTCGAGATCACGATGCCCTTGTCGACGAACACTGTCATCACCGTGGTGTTCGTCAACGGCATCTTCATCTGGAACGACTTCATCTTCGCCAACACCTTCGTGTTTCAGGAGAACCTCAAGACCATCCCTCTAGGCCTGCAGAACTTCATCGGCGCGATGGGATCAGTGGACTGGACGGCGACCTTCGCCGCGGTCTGTGTCACAGTGACCCCGCTGCTCCTGGTCTTCCTGATCATGAACCGAGCCATCATCTACGGCCTCGAAAGCGGCGCTACCAAAGGTTAGGGTGACCAAAATGGAACGTTTGGGTTCTGACCTCGAGACCGGCCCTTCAGCGCCGGTGACACTGCACGATGTCGCCAAGGCCGCGGGCGTCTCGGTGGCGACGGTGTCCTATGTCGCGAACGGACGTATGAACGTCCGCCTCTCCGACGCCACCCGCCTCCGGGTTCAACGCGCGATCGACGACCTCGGCTACCGTCCCAACGCGCTGGCCAAGAATCTGGTGACTGGGACATCGAGGTTCATCGGCCTCGTCGCAGACGGGGTCGCTACCACGCCCTTCGCAGGCCAGATCATCCACGGGGCTCAGGACGAGGCCTGGAAGCACGGGTTCGTCCTCCTGGTAGCCAACACCGAATCGGACACCCAAGTCGAACGCGAAGCCATCGACATGATGCTCGAACACCAGGTTCGCGGAATCCTCTACTCGACGTGGTACCACCGCGAAATCTCCGTGCCGCCAGCTCTGCATTCGGCAGAGATGGTGCTGGTCAACTGTTACGCCCCCGGCTCCGACGCCCGAGCCGTTGTTCCCGACGAAGCCCAGGGGGGACGCAGCGCAACCGAGCAACTCCTCCGGCAGGGCCATCGGCGGATCGCGTTCATAAACACGACTTGGGAATCACCAGCCCGCAGTGGCCGTCTCGCCGGTTACCGGGACGCGCTCAAGGCCGCAGGCGTCCAGTTCGACCCTGCGCTCGTGATCGATGCCGAGCCGAACCAGGAAGGCGGCTACGGCGCCTACGAGAAGATCCAACGGATGGACGTCACCGCCGTCTTCTGCCACAACGACCGGGTCGCCATGGGCCTCTACGACGCCGTGCGGGTCCGCGGGCTCAAGGTCCCGACCGATCTGGCCATCGTCGGCTTCGACAACCAGGAAGTGATCGCGGCCCACCTGCGCCCACCGCTGACGACCGTCCAACTCCCGCACTACGAACTCGGTGCCACCGGCATCCGGATCCTGCTCGGACTCGACGCTGCGCCGCCCGGCGCGATCACAAAGCTCGCCTGCCCGCTTGTGTCCCGCGAATCGGCCGGCTGAAGCAGTGAGGCCGCAGTTCCATTTCACGCCCGCCACCGGCTGGATCAACGACCCCCACGGCATCACCTACCGCGACGGTGGCTACGACGTCTTCTACCAGTACGTGCCGGACGCGACCGTCTGGCAACCCAACTGCCACTGGGGCCATGCGCGCGGCGAGGATCTCCTCTCCTTGCAAGAGCTCCCGGTCGCGATCGCCCCCGGCGAAGGGGACGACGGCATCTGGACCGGCTCGCTCGTGATCGACGACGACCACCGAGCCAGAGTGTTCTACACCGCCACCCACCTGCCGGACTACGCGATCGGTCGCATCCGGACGGCCACACCGACGGATGCCGGGTGGATCGGCTGGGACAAGGGGGCCGTCGTGGCGGACGCACCGGAGGGGCTCGATCTCGTCACCTTCCGTGATCCGTTCGTCCGTCGTGAGGGTGACCTGTGGCGCATGTTCGTCGGCGCCGGCAGCCGCGACGGCACCGCGATGGCACTCACCTACGTGTCCGAGGACAAGCTCGACAGCTGGCGGTACGACGGCGTTGCGCTGGCCAGATCCACCCAGGACACCGATCCGATCTGGACGGGTTCGCTGTGGGAGTGCCCACAGGTCCTCCCGATCGGGGACCGGTACGCCATGGTCACCTCGGTATGGGACGCCGACAACCTGCACTACGCGGCCTACGCCCTCGGCTCGTACGCGGACGGCAGATTCCGGGCCGACACCTGGGGGCGGCTCACCTATGGGCCGAGCTACTACGCCCCATCGCTGTTCCTCGACAGCGAACAGCGCCCTTGTCTTTCGTTCTGGATGCGTGGCATCGCGGATCCCGATGCCGGCTGGGCGAGCGCCCACAGCATCCCCCATCTGCTCAGCCTCCAGGGCGACCGACTGGTAGCCACTCCCCATCCCGACATCGAGCGATACCACCGCGAACCCGGAGCCGGGGGCACCCCAGCCGCAGCCCTGGCAATCGACATCACCTGGACTCCGGTCGCCGACGACAATCTCGAGATCAGACGCGGATCACAACCCGTTGCGACCGTCTCTTGCAGACAGGCAGACATCTCGATCCAGGTCCGTGATGCTGCCTGGACGATGCCTCGCGGCGATGTCCTGAGGATCATCGTCGACGGGCCGGTGCTCGAACTCGCGACCGCTGGAGCGAACTTCGGCATCGCCATCCCGACGCCTGCGGGCGAGCTCTCCGTCTGCGCGAGCGGATCAACGCCACAGATCCGCACTCTGTGAGCAGACACGACCGCCAGCCACTCGGTGATCCAGGCAGCCGGCTGGACCCCGATTGGGCGACATCCCGTGGGCGAAGCGGTCAGGAGATGGGTACAGATCTCGTGAGAGTGAAAGGAGACCCAATGACAACCAAGGTGGAGAAGACGGTCGTTGTGGACGTGCCGCTGCGCACGGTCTACAACCAGTGGACGCAGTTCGAGGAGTTCCCGCAGTTCATGGGCGGCGTGGAGAAGGTGACCCAGCTCAGCGACGACCGGCTGGAATGGGTGGCAGAGCTTGGCGGGGTACGCCGCCAGTGGGTCGCCAAGGTCCTCGAGCAGGTGCCGGATCGCAAGGTGGCCTGGGCAGCGGTGGAGGGCGCGACGAACGCCGGTGCGGTCACTTTCGCTGCGATCGGGCCCACCCGGACCGAGGTGCACCTGGAGATGGAGTTCGAGCCGGAAGGCTTCGTGGAGAAGGTCGGCGACGTGCTCGGCATCGTCGGGAACCAGGCCGAACACGATCTGGAGAACTTCAAGCGCTTCATCGAGTCCGAGGGCTACGCCACCGGCGCCTGGCGCGGCGCCATCAACGAAGGTGCCACCGTCCGGACCCCCGGTGTCGAGGACGCCGCCTCCTCCTACGGTGACTCCGGCAAGCTCGGTGACCCCGCCGAACGTGAGGCGACCTTCCGGGATCGCGAGAGCG
>JADLEH010000346.1 GCA_020846255.1 Propionibacteriaceae bacterium | reverse complement strand
GCGAAGAAGAACGCGAGGGTGATCCACGGCAGGATCAGGTTCTGGGCCCAGCGCCACGGGTTCTCGGTGAACGGTACCCAGGTGGGGATCGGGACCCAGCCCCACTTGATGGCGGGGAAGGTCAGCAGCACGAGGCCGACGAAGAAGGTGGGGAGGGAGAAGCCGACCAGCGCCGAGCCGACGATGGACCGGTCCTGCCACTTGCCCTTGTTCAGGGCAGCGATGATGCCACCGCCGACACCGATGAAGATCCACAGGGTGAAGGCGCCGATGGCGATCGAGAGGGAGATCGGCCAGGCCTCCGCGACCATCTCGTTGATGGTGCGGTGCTGGGCCGGGGAGTAGCCCAGGCACGGTGCCGGGCACGGGACGATCTGCTCGGGGAAGTCGGCCTTCAGCTGCTCGTTGTCGGGGTACTCGCGCCCGACGAACAGGCCGGAGACGAACTTGCCGTACTGGACCAGCACGGGCTGGTCATAGCCGAGTGCCTTGCGGTTGCCTTCGAGGATCGTCGGTGTGCAGTTCTTGCCGCACGTGTAGCGCGCCGGGTCGATCGGCGAGGCGAAGAACAGGGCAAAAGTGGTCGCCGTGATCAGGAAGATCATGGCGACGACCGAGACCAGTCGCCTCAGGGTGAAGTAGAACACGCAGTCTCCTCGGGACGGAGTTGGGGGGTGCGCACCAGGCGCACCCCCCAACCCTTGGTGTCAGTGCTTGACGCTGACGGTTGCCAGGTCGTAGTAGCCGGTGAACGTGGTGTTCACGAAGGCGCCTTCGACATTGCTGCCATGGACGAACACGAACTGGTCATTGATCAGCGGGACGACCCCGAAGTACTTGGTGACGACCTCGGTGTCGAGGGTGCCCCAGGCCTTCTCGCGCTCGGTGGCATCGGTGATGGCCTTGGCCTTGTCGATGCCGGCGTTGAACTCGTCGTTGTCGAAGTAGCCGTAGTCCTGGCCGGGGCCGCCGGCAGAGATCTGGCTACGGGAATCGAGCAGCTGCGGGATCACCGTGGATGCGGACGGGAAGTCGGCACCCCAGCCGGCCCAGTGGACGTCGTACTTGGTCGCCGAGTCCGGGGACTGCAGCGTGCCGTAGTACTGGTCTGCCGGGATGCCGATGAGGTTGGTCTCGAACCCAGCCGCGTCCCAACCGGTCTTCAGGCCGGAGAACACCTTGTCGAGGGTGTCGTTCTTGCGGTAGGTCACGTTGATCTTCACCGGGAGGGTGAGGCCGGACTCCTCGAGGACAGCCTTGGCCTTGGCCGGATCGCCCTTCTCGCCCGCCAGCAGCGGGGTGTTCGGGAACGCCGGCAGGGCCGGGTTGATCAGCGAGTTGGTGGCCTTGACGACCTGGTCGCCGCCGGCGGCGGTGACGTAGGCGCTGCGGTCGGTGGCAAGTGCCAGCGCTTCGCGGGCCTTGTCGTTGCTCATCACCTTGGACTTGAAGTTCAGCGTCAGGTAACGGGTGTAGGGCGAAGCCACGATCGAGTAGCGGCCCTCGGTGTTGCCCTCGACGTTGGCGAGAGCCGTGACCGGTGCCTGGTCGAAGGTGATCGCGTTCTGGTCATCGCCCTGGTTGGCGATCAGGCGCTCGTACAGGGTCTCCTGGGTCAGCGACTCGTCCCAGGTGATCTTGTCCGGAAGGGCAGTGCGGAAGCCGTCGGTCTTGGGGTCCCACTGGTCGTTGCGCACGAAGGTGCCGCCCTTGTTGGCGGTCCAGGTGCCATCGAGCTTGTACGGGCCGTTGGAGAAGATGGCGTAGTTCGACTTGTCGCCCTGGTCCTTGTCCTCGCGGAAAGCGCCGAAGGCGGTCATGGTCGCGGCCATGTTGAAGTCACCGGAGGGGGCGGCCATCTTGAAGGTGATGGTGTTCCCGTCGCAGGTCACGGCCTTGTCGTACAGGTCCTGACCGGTCTTCTTGTACGGGCCCGCGTAGGCGGAGGAGCCGTCGTCGTTCTTGGGGATGTCCAGGTACTGGATGGCGTAGTTCGGGCCACCGGTGATCACGTCCACCGCGAAGGTGCGCGAGATGCCGTACTTGAAGTCCTCGCAGGTGACGGGCTTGCCGTCCTCCCACTTGACGCCGTCCTTGATGGTGAACTTCCACTCCTTGGCGTCAGCCGAGGCGGTGCCGGTGTCGGTGGCGGCGTCCGCGATGAGCTGGGCCGCCTCGCCGTCCTTGGTGACCGGGCCGAAGGTGGTCAGGGTGCGGGTGAACAGGCGGTTGCCGGTCGCGATGTTCACGCCGACGTAGACCCGCTGCGGATCCCAGTGCTCGGTTGCGGTGCCCGACAGGATGCTCAGGGTGCCGCCGGCGGAGGCGGGTCCTGCAGCCGAGGTCGAGGCGCTGGGCGTTGTATTCGACCCACAAGCGCTGACCGCGAGGGCCAGTCCCATGGTTGTCGCCAGGACGGCGACGATTCTTGTGCGCTGCATTGGCGCTCTCCTTTGTTCGTAGTTGCGGAGATCTGGTTGTTGGGTTGGGTGGATCACTGGCGGTCGGCCTTGGGGTCGAGCGCATCACGCAGGCCGTCACCGAGGAGGTTGAACGAGAGGACGACCAGGAACAGGGTGACACCGGGGAAGATGAAGTACGCCGGGTCGGACGTGGCGTAGTGCACCGAGTCGTTGAGGATCGACCCGAACGACGGGGTCGGCGCCTGGATGCCGACACCGAGGAAGCCGAGAGCGGCCTCCGTCGCGATGTTCTGCGGCATGATCAGCGTCGTGTAGACCAGGATCGGCGCCCACAGGTGGGGCAGCAGTTCCTTGAAGTAGATCCGCCGCGGGCTGGCGCCCAGCGACCTGGCGGCCTCGATGAACTCCCGCTCCTTGAGCGAGAGCACCTGGCCGCGGATGATGCGGGCGAAGTAGGGCCAGCCGAAGAAGCCCATCACCAGGATCATGAACACCATGGACGCCGGCGTGCGGTCGGTACCGAGCGCTGCCTGCAGGAGGTCGATCACGATGGTGGAGAGGGCGATCAGCATCAGCGTCTGCGGGAAGCTCAGCACGAAGTCGATCACCCGGGAGAAGAACCAGTCGACCCGGCCGCCGGCGGTGCCGGAGATGATGCCGATGGTGGTGCCGAGGAGCACCGACACCAGCACGGCCAGCGTGGCCACGACCAGGGAGACGGTGAGGCCGGCGATGACGCGGGACATGATGTCGCGGCCGGTGCCCGGCTCGACGCCCATCCAGTGCTCGGCGGAGACCCCGCCGAGCGGGCCCTTGGGCAGGGAACCGAGGCCGCCGAGCAGTTCGGTGTTCGAGCTGTAGGGGTCGATCACGCCGAAATGGGTGAGGACGGGGGCGATCAGGGCGAGCACGATGAAGAAGATCGCCGCGCCGAGAGCAACCAGGGTTCCTTTGTCGCGGGCGAGCCGGGAGCGCGTGATCTGCCAGGGCGTGCGGCCAACGATCTCGACCGCACCGTCGCGTGCATCGACAGCCGCGGGTTCGACCACACCGGTCTCCGCCATGCAGGTCCCCACTTCCCCAAGCGTGCCTAGAAGCTGGACAGCGCACTGTCCATAGCCGCGAAATCTAGCACGGTGAGGCAATCACTCATCGCGTGTGGACATTCTGTCCAAACTCGTCAACTGGTGTGCTGCACCTTGTGAACAGCCGGTCCACGCCTGCAAATGCGGTCAACCAGCCCGAAGTTCCGGCTTCTCGAAGGCGCCTGCCGTTATGAAATCGGTATGAGCCGGGGCCGGAAGCGGCCGCGTGGGGGTGTCGGCGGGCCCACGGGCCCGGGCCGGGCGAGAGGTGGCCCACTGCCGGAGCCGCGCCGGAGACTTCGGGTCGGCCGCCACGAACCTGACCTCGGCCGCCCCGTAGGGCCAGGCCCGTACGCCCAACCCCGGAGGGCAGTGCCGGGCAGAGGTGGGTACTCGCAGGGCACCTGTGGGCGAAACCCGGAAAGCCGCCCCGGCTTGGAGTGTTCCTCCTAGCCAGAGCGGCTTTCCCGCTGGTCGGGGTGACAGGATTTGAACTGCCACCTTGGGGTGTTTCGTGACCCTTCGCTGGCTACCAGTTTCAGCGTGTTCACTAGGGAGGTTAGTTCTCACCTCTCGATCGCGATGTAGGCGAAAATGGGCAGAAATGGGCCCTAGTTAGGATGCGTTAGGATGCAGGTGAGATGCAAGGGCAGGGTGACAGGGTGACTAATCTCCGACTGGTGGACGGGGCTGCGGATACGCCCGCGCGCACCGGTTCGGCCCCGCGGCCGTCCACTCGGGTCAGGTCGACCAGGCGCCGGCGGGCCTTCGGAAAGATCGCGAAGCAGCGGTCGGGTCGCTACCAGGCCAGCTATCTCGGCGAGAACGGGGAGCGCTATCTGGCTCCGGTCACGTTCGAGACCAAGGGCGACGCCGACGCGTGGCTGTCGATGCGCCGGGCCGAACTGGAGGAGCATCGCTGGCGTCCGCCCGACCCGCAGCCGGCTGAGACCCCGACACTGCGCGACTACTCCGAGATCTGGATCGAGCGCCGACGCACCCGAGACGGCCAGCCGCTCAAGCCCCGGACGAAGGATCTCTACCGCATCCTGCTCGACAAGCAGATCCTGCCCACGCTGGGCGACATGCACCTGGCCGACATTACCGCCGACGACATCGACGACTGGTACGCGATGCTGCTGCCCGCTGCTCCGACCCGGCGGGCACACGCCTACTCGCTGCTGTCGACCATCATGCGCAGCGCCAGCACGGGCCGCCGTCCGCTGATTCAGGACTCCCCGTGCAAGGTGGAGCATCCGACGGTCCTTCACCGCACCTTCGAGCCGAAGCCGGCCACGCCTCAGCAGATCGCCACCATCGTGGAGAACATGCCCGACAAGTACCAGGCGCTGATCCTGCTGTCGGCCTGGTGCGGCCTGCGCTGGGGCGAGGTGAGCGAGCTGCGACGCAAGGACCTCGACCTGGCCTCCATGTCGGTTCGGGTCGAACGCGCCGTGGTGTGGCGCAAGGGTGAGGCGACGGTCGGCACACCGAAGTCCCGGGCGGGCGTCCGGACGATCGCACTACCGCCGAACCTGCGCCCGGCCCTGAAGCGGCATCTCGCCGAGCACGCCATGCCCGGCCCGGACGGGCTGCTGTTCCCGAACGCGACCAAGACGGGCCACCTGCACGTGAACACCCTCAGCAAGACCTACCACCGGGCTCGTCAGGTTGCCGGACGGCCGGACCTGCGCTTCCACGACCTTCGCCACAGCGCGGCAACGATGGCCGCGCAGGCCGGCGCCACTCTCGCGGAGCTGATGGCCCGCATGGGGCACTCCACGGCGAAGGCTGCGCTGGTCTACCAGCACGTCGCCGAGGGCCGCGACCGGATCATCGCCGACCGGATGGCGCTGCTGGCAGAGCCCGGAGTCGTTCAGTCCACGGGTATCGACGGCCCGCGAGCCGAGACGTAGCCCCCCGAAGCGCGCTGGAGGTTCTTGCCGGGGCTTGCGATCAGTCGGGCTCTACTTGAAAGCTACTTGAAGCCCGGAGTTTCAAGTAGCGATGTCGCTGGGCGGCCGGGGGGCTCGGCACGCGAGGCCGCGCGGCTACTTGCATGGAACATGAAGAAGTTTAAAGTAGAGCCATGACGGCGAACCAAGTGGATGCGGCGCTCGCGGCTGATCGGTCGGACGTTGGCCGGCGCCTCTTGGCGTTGCCGGAGGACCAGTGGTTCGATCGCAAGTCGATTCGCGTTCGGGCGCAGGACCTCGACAGGCCGCTCACCGCCTTCGCCAACGCAGAGGGCGGGGTCATCGTGATCGGACTGTCTGACGGGCGAGTGGAAGGGATTCGATCCCACGCGTCGAAGCAGAACGCCATCCGGCAAGCGGCCCTGGACTTCACCGTCCCTCCTGTGCGAGCGCACGTGGAGCAGGTCGGCTGCATCAACGACGCAGGTGAAGTGGACGCACTCCTCGTGATCCGTGTTGATCCCGGTGAACTGGTCCACGAGACCCGCGCCGGCGATGTGTACCTGCGGGTTGGGGACGAGTCGCGCAAGCTCGGGTTCGCAGCCCGTCAAGAACTGGAGTTCGACAAGGGGCAGGGCCAGTACGACGGCAGACCCGTCCCCGGTGTGCGGATCGCGGATCTGGACAGGAAGCTCGTGCAGAACTACCGGTCGCGTGTCGGTGCTTCCAGTGATCTCAAGCTGTTCCGCGCCCGGAGTCTGCTCACGCCGAAGGACGAACTCACCAATGCGGGCTATCTGCTGTTCGCCCCGCGTCCGCAGGACCTGTTCCCTGAGGCGTACATTCGCGTGATTCGTTTTCTCACTCCGGAGCGCGGCACGGGCGCCCGGCTGGGTGTGGAGGAAGGCTCTGACATCCGGATCGAGGGGCCGATCCCGCGCGCTATCCAGGAGGCCGATCGGGTGATCAGTAGCCTGATCCCGAAGCGTCGAGCACTGGCCGAGAGCGGGCTTTTCGAGGCCCGTCCGATCGTCCCGCGTGAGGCTTGGCTCGAAGGAGTGGTCAACGCCGCAATCCATCGTTCATACAGCCTCTCCGGCGACCACATCCGGGTCGAGATCTACCCCGACCGGGTCGAGATCGAAAGCCCGGGACGCTTTCCGGGCCTGGCCAACCCGGCACTGCCGCTGGAGATCCCGCGGTTCGCCCGCAACCCACGAATCGCTCGGGTTTGTGCGGACCTTCGAATCGGCCAGGAACTGGGGGAGGGCATCAAGCGAATGTTCGACGAGATGCGAATTGTCGGCCTGCGGGATCCCGCCTACCGCCAAACAGCCGGCAGCGTCCGACTGACTCTCGCCGCGCTGCCCCGTCTGCCTGCTACCCAGGCCGCGCGCCTCCCCAAAGGATCGCAGCAGATCCTGGACGCACTCCGAACCGCTGGAGTCGCCGGACTGGGTTCAGGGGAAGTCGCCGAGGCTGCCGGGCTGAGCCGCCCTGCCGCAAATGCCCGCCTGAAGGCCTTGCGTGAGGAGGGCCTCATCGTCTGGCACGGCAAGTCCGCCAAGGACCCGCGAGCTCGCTGGACACTCGCCGAAGGGAGCTGATGCGCGGATGCGGTTCTTCGGGCAAGGCCGCGTGCCTATCAGCACGTCGCCGATGGTTGCTGCGCGGCCATGACCTCGATGATGGCTCTCATCGCCGGCGTGCAGCTGAACATGACATTTGCGTTCGCCCGGGTATCACACTTGCGCGCACGACGCCTCCAGGGCCCGGGGCCGACAGGTCAAGCGACTTCGTTCCTGTAGCGCTGACGGGCCGCCTCACCCGAGGTGCCAACGAAGAGTCCGATGGCTGACCAGGACATGCCAGCAACACGCGCTGCCCTGATTGCTTCCACGACGTGGCGCTCGGCGTCGGACCGCTCCTGGACCGCGGCGCGCAGCAGCGCGACGGCGCCCGGATCGAGCTCATCTGCGGGGTCGGGCTCGTAGTCCTTGAACCGGGCCGCAAGGTCATCCGCGTGCTGGAGGATCTGGTCGACTGTGCGAGGCATCGTCATCACCTGAGGTACTCGGGCCGGTCCTCCAAGATAACTTGCGAGCCGCTGTCCGGCAACCTCGTCGTCGCCGGACCTGATCCGACCCGCACGTCGGGCAATGCCCTGGGTCGTGCGGTTCTCATCATGCTCGACGACGATGAGTGGATCGTTGATCGACCACGATCGGACGGCAGACCCGCTCGAGATCTGCGATCCGCACGCGGATCAGGCGGGCGCCGATCCGGGACGCGGGGAGCGCGCCGGTGGCGATGCGGCGTCGCAGTGTGTCGACGCTGACCCCATAGATGAGGGCGGCTTGCTGGAGCGAGAGCCACTCGGGCGCGGGCTGGCTCCATTCGGCTGCGTGGCCGGCCATGTCAGTTCCTTTCCGGTGGGGTCAGATGCTGATGCCGCGGTCGTGGCCGTGGCGGGGTCCGTGCATGGGTGGTGGGGGCTGGGGGTGTGTTTGGCGGGCCCGCATGATGCTTGCGGCTTCGCGTCGGGCCATCTCGTCCTCTTGGTGGATGAGGTCGGTGATGCGGTAGCGGAGGGCGTCGGCGGGGTGGTCGACGGGGAGTGGGCCGAGCCCTGCTGCCTCGGCGAGCTGCTGTTCGAGTTCGGGCCTGCGCCGGGCGAGGCTCGCCAGGTGTGCAGCAAACGCTGGCAGCGAGGGATCGCCGGCGCACGCGGGCGCGGCGGCGGTGACCTTGGGGAGCCATTCGCGGATCCCGGCCTGGCTGGCCTCGAGGGCACGGTCAAGGCGGCGCTGCGCATCGTGCTCGGCCCCGGAGTATTGCGGTGCGCCGGTGGGACGCAGGTCGGTGTCGGGGGTTTGGTGGGCGGCGCGCCATTGCTGGATGTCTGCGACCAGGGCCGGGTCGAGGCCGTACAGGTCTTGGGCCCACCGTGGCGTGTCGGCGGGGGCGCGGTGCCGGGATTCGTCGGCGAGTTGTCGGGTGAGTTGGTAGCGGCCGGACAGGTAGGTCTTCCAGGTGGGGTCGTCGAGGAGTTGGGTGGGGATGCCGGGGAGCCAAGGCAGCGGTCCGCGGGTGCGGTTGTTGGCTTGGGTCACGTCGAGCCGGTAGTCGATGACGGCTGCCGGGTCGCGGGCCTGGTCGAGCGGGCCGAGCGCGACCGCCTGGTTGACGACCTCGACCGGGTCGTGCCCGTTGGCGGCGACGAGCATGAGGTGGCTGCGCAGGGTCGGCCAGGCGTCGGCCCGATCAAGCCCGTGTTTGGCGCCGGCCGTGTCGATGGCGCCTTTCACGTCTGCTGGCAGGTGGTGTTCGGCGGCGTAGGTGATGGCGTCGACGTAGCAGGTGACGGCGGGGCCGAGGAGCAGCGCTGGCTCGTCAGCCTCGCGGAGCAGGGTGGTCGCCGAAGCAGGCGCCTCGTCGCGGGCGATCACAGTCTCGAGAAGCTGGACGGCCGTGGCCGGCTGGAACAGCCCGGGCTCGACAGGAGCCACATGAGTGTCGGTGTTCTCGACCTGGAGCCAGGCGTGGTTGGCGTGCCGGCCGCGGGTGAGCATCGTGTAGGCCTGCTGCCGGCTCTCCTCGCCGGTGAGCAGCCCGTGGCAGGTATCGGCCGTTACACCCTGGGCGGCGTGGATCGTGGTGGCGTAGCCGAGTTCGACGAACTCGGCGACGTAGTCGGCGGGCAGGGTGAGCTGGTTGTGGTTCCGGAGGTGCTGGACGTCGATGGAGCCGTCACCGTGCATCGCGGTGATCCGCCAGCGGTCACCGTTGCGGACCCAGGCGGTGTCACTGCTGGCGAGGTTGCGGTTGTTGCGTCGGGTGATCACGGTGTCGCCGGTGGATGCCTGGTTGTGGTCGGACAGGTCGACGTGAGGGCCGGGACGATGGCCGTCGAGCCGGGCAGCACGGGCGGCCGCGTTGAGGGCGGCGACCTGTTCGCGGGTGGGAGCCAGCATCAGCGCGTCGAGGCCAGCCGCGCGGTCGGTCTGCCAGGCGGCGAGGACGCGGCTGGTGGCGGTGTCGGGGTCGACGACGTGGACCCGATGGTGGTCGAGGTAGAAGCCGAGGGCTCCGGCATCGCCGGCGCGGAGGGCGAGGCTGGCTTCGGCTTCCGCGGGGTTGGTGAATCGGACGACGTGGTCGAGGCGCAGGGCGCCGTGTTGGGTAGCGATGTCGCGCAGGACGCCGCCGGCGCCGATCGCGCCGAGTTGTTGGTCGTCGCCGATCAGCCGGACGCTGGCGCCCTGGTCGAGGCACCAGCTGACGAGGTGGTCGAGGGTGAGGGTGTCGGCCATCCCGGCCTCGTCGATGATGACCAGCGTGTCCGGACCGACGGCCGCCGCCAGCGGCTCGTGGTGGGCGATCGCCCAGACGAGCTTGGCGAGGTTGTCCGCGACCGCACCTTCGCCGAGCTGGCTGCGCAACTGCTCGGCGGCCGAAGCAGACGGGGCGAGGCCGAGGATGGTGCCGCCGCTGGTGGTCCACGCGGTGGCGAGAGCGCGCATGGCGGTGGTCTTCCCGGTCCCGGCCGGTGCGATGGCCAGCTGGAGGCGGCGACCGGAGGTGGCCAGGTCGCGGACGAGGGTCTGCTGTTCGGGATTGAGGGGTTCCCGGTTGGCCATGGCCTGGAGGAGCGCGAGGGTGACCGAGTTGTGGTCCGCGACGCGGCCGCCGAGCCGTCCGGCAGTGTCGACGAGACGCCGCTCGGCGTACAGGATGCGGCGCGACGTGTACCGGGTCGCCGTCGGAGACGCGTAGAGGGAGGCGCCGTCGGGGCCGAGCAGGGGTGCGGGTTCGACGGGTTGGGTGCGGGTGGTGCGGATCGGCAGCGACGCGGTGTCGAGCGCCCGGGTGGTGATGGCTTCGGCGACCCGGGTGATCTGGTCGAGCGGGACGGCGGCGGCCCGGACCTGCCGCAACGCTTCGGCGCGGACGTTCCACGACGTCCAGGACGATCGTTCGGCCTCGACGGTGTTGATCACCCGTTGAGCAGCCTGGGCGACCCACGCCTCATCCGCTACCGGCACCGCCACGCGCGGCTGCGCGGCGACGTCGTGGAGCATGTGATCCAGCCCGGCGGGGCCGAGGAGCTGGACGGCTTCGGCCTTCCAGGCGGTGCGTTGTTCGGCCTCGCTGCGCGGGGCGTGTTTGGCCGGTCGGGTGTCGAGGGTGGCCTGCTGGGCCAGGTCGAGCCGTTCGGCCTTGGTCGGTGGCCGTTCGTGGTCGTCCTCGAAGGTGGTGACCAGGTCGGCGGTGCGGGCCTGGATGCGGGCACGGCGTGTGGACCAGCGGGCGAGCAGGCCGGGCTCGAGGCCGGCGATCTCATAGACGGGCCGCTTCCCGTCCCTGCCGATCGGGGTCATGGCCAGGCCGAGGTCGCGGAGACGGGCGGTGAGGCTGGTGGTGTACACCTCGGACAGGTAGACCTTGGCCGCATAAAGCGGTTTGGCGTCCAGCGCCCGCCAGTCACCGGTGAGGGTCTGGACCTTGGCCGAGATCGCGGCATGGGTGTGCAGGTCGGGGTCGCCGGCGCGGGAGTCGCGGTGGTCGAACAGGGCCGCGCTGATCCCTCGCACTCCGACGTGCCGGGCGCCTTCGTGACCGGACCGTGTGGCCGCAACCCGCGTCTGGAGCTGGATCAGGGCGTCCTCGACCGCCGCGGTGTGCGCCGCTCGCAGGGCGGCGGCCAGGTCGGGCCCGGCGAGCGCCCACAGCGCCGACACCGATTTCGGTGGGGAGAACGTGAGGTCGAAACCGGCCACCGCCACCCGCTGGTGGGAGGTCGCTTTGGCGATGTAGCTGTGCAACTCGCGGCGTCCGGCCGGGGGCCGTCCGTGGTCACGGGTGTGCCACTCGATCGCCAAATGGGTCCGGAGCCGCTGCCGCACCGCCTTCGGTACGGGCAGGCCGTCGTGTTGCTGCTGCCAGGTGCGGGTGCGGCGGTCCAGTTCGGTCTCGAACGCGGTGGGGTGGTCGGCGAACACCGGGTAGGCCCGGCCCAGCTTGGCGCCGGTCACCGGATCGAGGCCGGCACCGAACAGCCGCTTCATCTGCTCCGCGGTCACCTCCTGCCCCTCGACCAGGTGCATCCCGGCCAGCCCGGCACCCCACCACCGGCCAGGCGCTTCGCCTTTGGCCGTGTAGTAATCGGCCAGGGTCGAGTGGCCCTTGCCGGTGACGTCGCCGACCGCGACCTGCCGAGTCAGGTACTCATAGCCCGACCCGGCCAGCAACTTCTTCAACCCGATCGCCATCACGCCCTACACCTCCGTCCGGTCACTGTCCGGTCGCAGCCTTAAGCCGCGAAACCGGCCTGATCCGGACACCCCGGCAGCGGAGAACCTGGGCCGTACACGGGCAGGGCGGGCCGGCTGGGCCTGCTTCGGGCTGGGAGGGATCGACATCGCGTGCTCCTGTCCTGGGTCCGGTTTGCCCTCGCGTTGAGGGATCGGATCAGGACAGCACGGCCACGTCCCCCTCCATGTCCCCACAGGCACGTTCCGTCCCTGTTCCGACACCAGGAGCGACGGCGAAAGGCCTAGTCAAGGCCACGTCCCCCAACCTCCCCCCTTTCGATCAGGCGACGCCTTGACACCAGCCTCAAACGCCGCGAAACGACGCAGGACCCGAGCGCACGACGACGTTCCCATCTGTCACAGTTCGACGTTCCTTTCTTCCGCAAACCGCCGTACGCTGTGCGAATGGAGTACCTGCCGCGAATCGTGGACGACCGGCTGTCCCGGCTGCTCCGCGCACAACCCGCCGTCCGCCTCGAAGGGCCCAGGGGCTGCGGCAAGACCACCACCGCCCTCCGGCACGCCGGCAGCGCCACCCACCTCGATACCTCCCCGGCGATGCGGGAGCTGGCCCAGCTCGACCCCGACCGCATCCTCACCGGCACGGCGCCCCGGCTGGTCGACGAATGGCGCCTCGCCCCGACCCTGTGGCCACACCTCGCCGGCCGGCTCGACGACCGGCCGCTGCCGGGCCGCTACCTGCTCGCCAGCTCCGCCACCCCACTCAGCTACCGGCACCGCACCCCTGGCGCCGACCAGCTCCCCGCCCTCCAGATGCGGACCCTCGCCCTCGCCGAACACCCCGACGCCCAACCCCAGGTGTCCCTGGCCGGCCTCGCCCACGGCGACCGCGTCACCGGTGTCCGCAGCCGTCTCGGCTACCGCGACCTCGCCGCCGTCGCGGTACGCGGCGGCTGGCCCGCCCTCACCGACGCCAGCCCCGAACACGCCGCCGCGTACAACGCCGCCTACCTCGACGACCTCGCCGAGGTGGATGTTGCCGCCGCCGTCCCCACCAGGCACCAACCCGAACGCGTCCGCCAACTCCTCGACACCATCGCCCGGCAGACCGGCCGCCCGACCAGCCTGGCCGGGCTCGGCAACCAGACGGCCGGCCGGCTCGGCCGCGACACCGTCCGCTCCTACCTCGACGCACTCGCCCGGGTCCACGCCATCGAACACCAGCCGGCCTGGCAGCCGCCGCTACGCACCCGGACCCGGCTGCGGCGCCAGCCCCGCCTGCACCTGGCCGACCCCGCCCTCGCCTGCGCCGCCCTGGGGCTGAGCGCGGACGAGCTGGCCGACCAGCCCGACCAATACGCCGCGATCTTCGCGGCTATCGCGGTCCACGACCTCCGGGTCTATCTCGAAGGCACCGGCGCGCGGCTGTGGCACTACCGGGACGAAACCGGGCTTGCCATCGACGCCATCATCGAATACCCCGACCGGAGCTGGGCGGCCCTGCAAACCTGCCTGGGCGAACACCAGCTCGTCGACGCCGAGATCCAGCTCTACACGCTCCTCGACGACCGCCTCGACCTCGACCGGGTCGGCCGGCCACGCTACCTCGCCATCCTCACCGCCACCACCCAAGGCCACACCACCAGAAGCGACACCCGAATCATCCCCCTCCCAACCCTGGCCGCCTGAACCCCACCACCACCGGGCAAGCCACCACCAGCGACACCCCACGAACAACAACCCAATGTCGGTCACACCCGGTGCAAACCGGCAGGGCGTGCGGGACAGATTGCTGAGGGCGGGAACTCGCTTGTCGTCTGCGGTCGCGTCGCTGTCGGCCCCGCATCGTTGCGCGCTGCCAGCTCGGCGTCCTCGCTATGAGGCAGTGGGCACTGGCTCGACGAGTTCGTCTCGACGTGGCGGGTTGGCTCCCGCCCGCGCGACGGTGATCGCGGCGCACGCGAGGGCGCGCTGGATGGCTGGTTGACTTGTCGCCACTGACGAACGCCGTAGCTGTTCGCGCTCGTCCAGGCCGCCAAGCAGGTGTGCGTCGAGCAGGCTCGAGATCAGCCCGGCCATGAATGAGTCACCGGCCCCCACCGTGTCGACTACGACGGTAGGGCGCGTGGCGACTCGAAATAGCTCACCGCCGGCGAGTAGCAGAACATCGTCGCCGCCTTGGGTGACGACGCAGATCGATGGACCTAGTCCGGCCCACCGGGACAGTGTCTCGGTGGTCGTGGCGTTCGGGTAGAGCCACTCGATGTCCTCGGAGGAAGCCTTCACCACGTCGGACAGCGCGATGAACCTCTCTATGGCGGGGCGGGCATCCTCGGGGCAACCCATCAGTGTCGGACGGCAATTGGGGTCGTAGGACACTGTGGAGTGGCCGCGCGCGGCACGCACCACCTCCCACACCGCTTCGCCGCCCGGTGGGAGCGTCGCACCGATGGATCCGGTGTGCAGGTGGCCGCCTTGAGGTACTCGTACCGTGGCTGGATCGAGTGTCCAGTCCAGGTCGAACTCGTAGGCGGCAACGCCGGCGGCGTCCAGATGGGCCGCTGCGGTCGACGTCCGCGCCGCCGTTGTGCTTCCCGAGGTGAGCAGGACGCCCTCGGCGGCCATGAGGGCTGTGATCGACCGGCCGTGCTCGTCGGTGGCGATGTGGGTGGCGAGCCGGACGCAATGTCCGAGGCGGGCCAAGCCGATGGCAACATTCGCAGGGCTGCCGCCGACGTGTTCCTCGGCCGGGCCGGCCGGCGGGTGGACGATGTCGATGAGGGCCTCCCCGACGACGGTGACAGGGCTGTGCACGGACATGGGTTGCCTTTCGAGGGGTCGGTGCGGCGGCGGCTCGACGGCGCCGGGCGTGGCATCACCGAGCTGCTGGTCGGGATCGCGGATGTTGGTCGGATGGCGCCGCCGGCTTCGGTCACGAGCTTCCGCACGAGAGATCCGACAGGAGTGCCCGCAGCCCATCCTCAATGACTAGGAGTTCCTCGGTCGGCGTGGCTGAGGGAACGTGAGCACTGGCCAGTACCCACGTGGATGCCGGCAGCTCGTTGGCGGCGGCAACTGAGCGCGGCTCCGTGGCGGTGGCGGCTTCACCCGGTGCGGATCTCAACGCATCCGCGGCGGCTGCAACGCCGGTGAGGAAGTCCGGGGTGAGCCCTTCGAACGCGGCGGCGCGTTCGAGGAGTCGGCTGAGGGCATGCGGGTCGATCGCGCGGAGCAGGGCGCGTCCAGGAGCGGACTCGGCCAACTCGAACCGCATGCCGGGCCGCGGTGTCTGAGGCAGTGGCCGGGTTCCGAGTCGAACGTCCAGGCACAGGAGGGTCGAGCCTTGCGGAACCAGCAGCAGGACGGTGTGCCCGCTGAGCCCCGGCTGCCGCTCACAAGCCCTGATGAACCGTCTCAGCACGCCGGTCTGGCCGACCCAGCTCGAAGCGAGCCGGTCGATTCGGCTGCCGAGGTGGAACTGGCCGGCAGTGTCCCGGGTGAGGAGCTGCTGCTCGACGAGCGTTCCCGTGACGTCGGAAGTCGTAGACTTCGCCAGACCCACATTGCCCGCGAGGCTGCTGATGGCTTGCCCGTCGTTGCGGGCGATTTCGGTAAGGATGGCCGCCGCCCGGGCGACGCCGGGAACCGAAGGACGGCGACGCGCCGGGGTGACGCTCACGAGGCCCCCCACGGCTCGTAGGTGCTGACATCGTCGTGCGTGACCAGCCGGGTCGGCAGCGTCAGGGTGCGCCCTGGCATCGTGGTTCCGTTGGCGAGCCCGATCCCCACGCGGACGGCGGTGCTCGCCAGGCGCTGCGGCTCCTGCGCCGCTGTGGCCGTCAGCGGACCATTGGTGGCAATGAGCGCCGCCGCTTCGGGTGACCCGTCGACCGACACCACCATGGGTGGGTGCGCCGCGTCGTGGAGCACGTCGATGACACCCAGAGCTGTGGGGTCGTTGATGGCGAAGATACCCCTGACGCGGGGGATTGTGTCGAGGATGCGCCGCGCCGCAACGCGACCAGCCTGGCGCGAGTTGTCGCCGGGTTCGATCGTGACGATCGACATCGCCGGGTTGTCCGCCAAAGCCTGCCGGAAGCCCTCGATCCGATCGGTGATCGCCGTCACGGGTGAGCCGCCAACGATGGCGACCCGGCCGTGCCCGTCCAGCCTCTCGGAAAGGTGCCGGGCGACCAGCGCACCAGCCTGAGCGTTGTCCGTGACGATCGTGGCATCCGCCCCGGCGGTGGCGCCGTTCACCGACACGATGGTGACACCTCGGGCGCGGGCACGGGCAAGCACTTCCTCGAGTCCGTGGCTGGCGACGGGATCGACGATTAGTAGCTCCACCCCGCTGTCGGTAAGTTCGACGATGTCCCGGTTCTGCTGTTCCACGTCCTGGTTGGCGGCGCGATGGTCGAAGTCGGCGCCGATCGTCAGCGCTTCGGCCCTCGCTGCCGCGATCTCGGCATCGAAGAACGCGTTGGTCGAGTTGGGGACGCTGATCCCGATGCTGTGGACGGTGGCTCCGCGCTGACGGCGGGCTGCAGAGAGTTCGGCGATCGCGGGTCCGAGCCGGTAGCTGCCGTCGGCGCCGCGGGTGAGGAAACGTTCAGCCACGAGCGCCTGGCACACCGCGTGGACCGTCGACTTGGGGAGCCGGACCTGGCGCGTGAGGTCCGCCAAGTTGGTGGGCAGGGATGAGCTGGCGACCTGTTCCAGGATCGTGACCGCGCGCACGATGGAGGGGACGCGGCCCTGCGGCTCGTCCTCCTGCGCCACGCTCTCCATCGAGATCCTTCCGCTCTTGCTCTGATGAGCATGCCCCCTCCCCGGCTGTTGCGGGGAGTCCAGGGCGTTCCTTGACAGACATGGCACCACAACGGCATGGTTTGTGCAACATCTCGTCGAGGTGTTCGAAATACAGAACAGTCCAATGGAGGCCTGGCAATGACGCATCGCAACATCCACCGCGTGGCGGTGGGTCTCTCAGCAGTACTCGCCCTTTCACTCACCGCGTGCGCGACGCAGTCGGCCCCTGCCGCAGGCGGCAGCGCGGCGGGCAACCAGAAGTTCGTCACGGTGGTGAAACTCCAGGGGATCGCATGGTTCGACCGCATGCAGGTCGGCCTCGACCAGCAGGCCAAGGAGATCGGCGCCACGTCGACAATGGTCGGCCCCGATGACGCCAGCCCCGAGAAGCAGGTCAAGATCATCCAGGACCTGATCGCCCAGAAGCCCGCGGCGATCGCGGTCATCCCGCTGTCCCCGCAGGCGCTCGAGGGCGTCCTCGGGCAGGCCCGCGCTGCCGGCATCAAGGTCATCACCCACGAGGCGCCGAGCCAGACGAACACCGACCTGGACATCGAGGCGTTCGACAACGCGGCCTACGGCCAGCACCTGATGGACAAGCTGGCGGAATGCATGGGCGGCCAGGGCGAGTACGTGACCATGGTCGGCTCGCTCACCGCCGAGAGCCACATGAAGTGGGCACAAGCCGAGCTGGACCAGGCCAAGGCGAAGTACTCCGGCATCACCCGGGTCGCCGATCCCATCGAGACCAAGGAGGACCTCACCCAGACCTACGAGAAGACCAAGGAGATCCTGGCCAAGTACCCGAACATCAAGGGCTTCCTCGGCTCCGCGGCCTCCGACGTCGCCGGAATCGGGCGCGCAATCAGCGAGGCCGGCCTGCAGGACAAGACGTGCGTGCTTGGGACCTCCATCCCGTCCACCGCGGGCAAGTACCTGAAGGACGGCTCGGTGGACGCCATCACCTTCTGGGACCCGAAGGTCACCGGTCAGGTGCTGGTGACCCTGCAGGACAAGCTCGCCCGCGGCGAGAAGGTCGGCGTCGGCACCAACCTCGGCATCACCGGCTACGAGAACCTCCAGGCCACCGACGGCAAGGAGAACGTCCTGCACGGCAACGCCTGGATCGACGTCACCAACGACAACGTCGCGGACTACAACTTCTGATGGAAGGCCGACCCCACCAGGACACGGCACCCGTACCCGTCGTCCAGGTTGACTCGATCACCAAGCACTACGGGGGCGTCCGTGCCCTGGACGGGGTCAGCCTCAACCTCCTTCCCGGCGAGGTGCACTGCCTCGCCGGGGAGAACGGCTCCGGCAAGAGCACGCTGATCAAGATCATGAGCGGGGTGGAACGACCCACGTCCGGAGTGATCCGCATCAGCGGTCGCGAGCACCCGCACCTGACGCCGCGAGAGGCCGTCGGGCAGGGGATCGACGTCATCTTCCAGGACCTCGCCCTGTTCAAGACCCTGACCGTCGCGGAGAACATCGCGCTCCCCGCGGCACTGTCCCGGGGAGACCGGACGGTAGACCGCGCCCGGATGCGCAAGGTGGCTCAGGAGGTGACCTCGACGCTGAACCTCGACCTGGATCTGGACGCCCGGGTCGAGGACCTCTCGGTCGCCGACCGGCAACTCACCGCCATCTGCCGCTCCATGGCCCGCGCAGCCCGGGTCGTGTTCATGGACGAGCCGACGACCGCGCTCACCCACCGCGAGGTGCAGTTCCTGTTCCGGGCCGTGGATGAGATGACCCGCAAGGGCGTCTCCGTGGTCTTCGTCAGCCACAAGCTCGACGAGGTCCGGGCGGTGTGCCAGCGAATCACGGTGCTGCGGAACGGGCAGGTCGTCGCAGAAGGCGCGATGGCCGACTTCGACACCGCCCGCATCTCAGCGGCCATGACCGGACGCGACCTCGCCGAGATGGCGCCCGAGACCGCACCTTCCCCCGACACCCCGCCACTGCTGACCGTCGAGGGCCTCGGGCTCGCGGGCGTCTTCGAAGACGTCTCGCTGTCGGTGAAGCCGGGTGAGGTACTCGGCATCGCCGGCCTGCTCGGCTCCGGCCAGACCGACATCGCAGAAGCGCTGTTCGGGCTGCAGCCGGCCGACAAGGGACGGATCACCCTCGACGGCCAGGCCGTCAGGATCGACGGCGTCGCCGACGCACTGCGGCACGGCATCGGGTACGTGCCCGGCGACCGGCTCAGCCAGGGAATGTTCCTCGAGCAGTCGATCAGCGACAACCTGCTGGTCGGCTCGGTCGCCCAAGCCACCAGCCGGACCGGCCTGCTCGACCGGCGCAAGGTGCGCGAACTCGACGCCGAGTCAATCCGCTCACTGTCGATCAAGACCCCGTCCGCGGCCGAACCGGTCTCAAGCCTGTCCGGCGGCAACCAGCAGCGGGTCGTCATCGCCCGCTGGTTGGCCCGCAGCCCCCGGCTGCTCATCCTCAACAGCCCCACCGTCGGCGTGGACGTCGGCTCCAAGGCAGGCATCCTCGACATCCTGCGTGAGCGCGCGAAGGAAGGCATGGCCGTCGTGATCATCTCCGACGACCCCACCGACCTCGTGGCGATCTGCCAGCGGGTCCTGTTCGTGCGGCACGGCCGCCTCGCCGGGGAACTCGTCCCACCGGACATCACCGTGGAGTCGATCACGAAGGAGTTGGCAGCATGACCCCGCCTCGGCATGCTCTCACCCGCCTGCGCGGAGCCAACAACGAAGGCGTCCTGGCCGCACTGATCCTGCTGCTGGCCATCGCCGTGGGCGTCGTCGCACCGAGCTTCTGGAGCGCCGCCACCGCGGTCAACCTGCTGGCAAGCGCAGCCGCGACCATCGCGTTCGCACTCGGTGCACTCCTCGTCCTCATCTCCGGGGGCATCGACGTCTCGTTCATGGCCATCGGGATCTTCGCCGCGTACGCGACCCTGCGCGCTGCATCGGGCGCCGGCTGGCTGTCCGCGAACGTGTGGCTGCCGTTCGTCGTCGCCACGCTCGTCGGCGTCCTGCTCGGACTGGTCAACGCCGGCGCCATCGCCGGACTCAAGATCCCCACTCTGATCGCCACGCTCGGCACTCAGGGAGTCATCCGGGGCATCCTCATCACCTTCGTCGGCTCCCGGGTGATCTCCGACCTGCCGGGATCGGTGGCCGACCTCTCCACCAGCTACCTGGTCGTGGTCGGCGGCAAAGTCCAGACCCCGCTCACCATCCTCGTCGTGCCACTGGCGATCCTCGCCGTCCTGGTCGCGCTCCTGCTCAACCGGACAATGCTCGGCCGCTCGGTCTATGCGATCGGCTCCGACCTGGAATCAGCCCGCAGGATCGGAATCCCCGTCGCCCAGACGCAGGTCGTCGTCTACGCGATCGCCGGAGGACTGGCCGCCATCGGCGGCTTGTGCCACGTGATTCTGGTGCGCGAAGCCGACCCGTTCGCCCTCGTCGGCGGCGAACTCGACGTGATCGCGGCCGTCGTCCTGGGTGGCGCGTCGATCTTCGGCGGCAAGGGCTCGGTCACCGGGACGGTGCTGGGCGTGCTGCTGATCTCCCTGATCAACAACTCCCTCATCCTCCTCGGCGTGCCCGGCTCATGGCAGCGCACCGCAGTCGGTCTGCTCCTACTTATCGGTGTCAGCGTGCAGGGCCTGCAGGTCGCCCGACGTCGCCGTCCCACGATCCTGGAGGTGGCCGCATGACCCGGCAATCATTCGCTTGGGCGCGGGCGCTGCCCGTCCAACCGTCGAGCTTGCGACTGATCGGCCTCGCCGTCGCGGTTTGGCTGGTGCTCTCCCTTTGCACCCCAATGTTCAACTCGGTGCTGAACTACCAGTCGATGGCCTTCCAGGTCGCCGAGGTCGGCCTGTTCGCACTCGTGATCGCCCTGTCCATGCTCACCTCCGGCATCGACTTGTCGATCGTCTCCGTCGCCAACCTCTCGGCCATCGTCACCGCCAAGGTGTTCGTCGCCACCGGCGCCACGAACGGCGGCATCGGGGCGCTGCTCCTCGGTGTAGCCGCCGGACTTCTCGTCGGCGCCGTGTGCGGACTGGTGAACGGCCTGATCATCACCCGCCTCAACGTGAGCCCGATCCTCGCCACGCTCGGCACGATGCAGCTCTTCAACGGCATCGCGGTCGGCTGGACCAACGGTGAGGCGGTCTACGGAATGCCGCCAGCCTTCCTCGCCCTCGGCAGCGGCACCGTCTTCGGCGTCCCCACCCCGTTCATCGTGTTCGTGGCCGTGGCCGCTCTCATCGGCGTGCTGATCGCACGCTCCGGACTCGGGTTCCGCATCCGGATGAGCGGGGCGAACGAGGTCGCATCTCGCTTCGCCGGGGTACCCACCCGGGCGGTGCTGGTGAAGGCCTACCTTCTCTGCGGCCTGATCGCCGCCGTCGCCGGCATGGTCGTGTCCGCCCGGACCGCCAGCGCGAACGCCGACTACGGGCAGTCCTACGTGCTGCTCGCGATCGTGATCGCCGTGCTCGGTGGCACGGACCCCAACGGTGGCCGGACCTCCATCCCCGGCGTCGCGCTGGCCGCGATCGTCCTCCAGATGGTCGCCAGCGGCTTCAACCTGCTGGGCCTCAGCCAGTTCACGTACCAGATCGCCCAGGGCGTCATCCTCATCGCCGTGATGGGCCTGGCGACCCTCACAGGACGTCTCCACTGGCGCAGGATCCTCGCCCGCCCCTTCTCCGGCCCTCCGACAGCTCCCGCCGAACCAACGGCCGACCCCGCGCCCGTCGGTCGCTCCACCACACCCATCGCAGAAAGGCAGTCCTCATGACAACCACCGACAAGGTCCGATGGGGTGTCCTCGGAGTCTCCTGGGTGAACCAGCTGACCCTCCCGGGCATGACCACCGCCGACAACGCAGACCTCGTGGCGATCGCCTCGTTCGACGACGACCGCGCACGTGACGAAGCGGCCCGTTGGGGCGCCGACCGCTGGTACCGGGGCTTCGACGCGCTGCTGGCCGACCCCGACATCGAGGCGGTGTACCTACCTCTGCCCAACACCAGACATGCCGAGTGGACGATCCGGGCGCTCGAAGCCGGCAAGCACGTGCTCTGCGAGAAGCCCCTTACGCCCAGCTCCGCCGAGATCGAACGGCTCATCGAGGCGTCCCAGCGCACCGGCCGGCTCGTGATGGAAGCCCTGATGTACCGCTTCACGCCCCGCTGGCAGCGCGCCCTGCAGCTCATCCGGGAAGGGGCCGTCGGCGACCCGCGGGTCGCCCGACTCGGGCTCGCGTTCAAGCAGCACTACGAGGGCTACAACATCCGCTTCGACCCGGACGCCGCGGGCGGGGTCGTCTGGGACATGGGCTGCTACGCCGTCGACATGGCCCACGAACTCCTGCCCGGCGAAATCAGGACGGTGACCGCCACCAGCTGGTCCCGTCCAGGCGAACGGGTCGAGACCTCCGCGGAAGCCATACTCGGCTTCGACGAGGGCCGCAAGGCGCTGATCAACGTGTCGTTCGACTACCCGAACCCCTACGCCCAGGCCGAACTGGTCGGCACCGACGGCTGGCTCACCATGCCCGGCAGCGGCATGCGCGGCGAGCCTTACACCCGGCTGCTGTGGCACACCTACGGGGACGAGGTATTCCTCGACGGCGTGGAACCCAACCAGGAGAGCTTCCCCCGCGCCGACGCCTACCGGCTCGAGATCGAACACCTCTCCGACTGCATCCGCAACGGCGTCCCGGTCCGCTACCCGCTCGAACGCTCCCTCGCCAACACCCGCGTGCTGGAAGCCATCTTCCAGTCCGCCTCGAGCGGCACCACCGTCGAGCTCGCCTGAGCACGGCATCACTTCAAGGAGGAAACCATGCCCACGCCCAACTACAAGCAGATCGCCCTCGTCGTCAAGGACGTCTACGCAACCATGGACCAGTGGCACCGCCTGCTCGGCATCGGCCCCTGGGACGTCCGCCACTTCACCCCCGAAACCGTCCGCGACTTCAAGGTGAACGGCGAGCCGGTCACCGAGCACTTCGACTTCATCTGCGCGGTCACCTGGGTCGGCGCCGTGGAACTCGAGCTGATCCAGCCCATCGCCGGCCCGAACATCTACTGGGAACACCTGGAGAAGCACGGCGAGGGCCTGCACCACATCAAGGACGTGATGTCCGACGAGGAGATTCCCGCCGTCCTCGCCGACTTCGAGGCAAAGGGAGCCCGCGTCATGCAGACCGGGTGGATCGACCAGGACGTGCACTACTACCTCGACACGAAAGAGACCCTCGGCCTGGTGTACGAGATTGGCAACGGCGGACCGATCGGGCCCGCCAAGGAGCGCTACCCCTTGGTTTGACGTGAACCGCCGGGCGTCGGTCGTGCCGCTGCGACACGGCTGACGCCCGGTCATGTGTCGCCCGGTTTGCACCCCCGCTTCGGCGGGACCTCCCCCCAGCAAGGGGCTGTTCCCCGAACGCGCGAGCACACCGGTTGAGCCGCCTGATCCTCCGCGGCGAACAGCCTCGTGCCGCTGATGATCCAGTCATCCCGGCGGCAGCGAGGACGGAGACCGCTCTCGGCGCCGGCCGCGGGCACGGCTCGGCGCCATGAACCGGGCTGTGCCTATGCCGGCCGTCCACGCCGACCAGCTGATGCGTCCGCGCTCGCGCAGCATGGCCACCCGCTGCAGGCCCTCGGTGTCGAAGGGTGATCAGGACTGTTCGGGGGTGATGTGCCATCAGCAGGCGGGCGGATCGGCGGGTACCGCTTCGAGCGGGTTGTGCACCGTGGCCGCGTCGCTGCTCCCCGGACGGACGCCTGCGTGCAGCGATCTGGCCAAATCGCCCTCGAAACGAATCGACCTCGAGCGGTACGAGGATCGGGTGCGGAACTTCGCCCAGGCGGGGACCACGGCGGACGCGTCTCCCATCATCAGGTGCGCCTCGGACCCGACTCCGGGCACGTGTGTGAGGGGGCCCGGCGCCGCTTCAGGCGTGAAGCCGCCGGCGGTGGCGAAGTCGACGTCGGTCGCGACCCGGGCAGGGTTCAGTCCCGATCTGCTCAACGGCCACATCAGCGACGCCGTCGACTGGGCGTCCACCTTCCCCATCGCCCCCCCGGCCGCAGGAGGCGGCCGGGCTCGTCCTCCCCGCCGTCGCGGCCGAGCTAGGTGTGCCTGCGCCCGGACGTGATCGTCGGACCGCTGGGGGATACCCAGCACCTCGCCTGAGTCGGCATGGGCCTGGCGCCCGCCGAAGTGGCGTTCACCATCGCACCTCGTCGGTCATGCTCAGCCGTCAGCACCGCCGCGACACCGACCGGGCGATCTGATAGCCCCGGGCGACCGCAGCCACGGGGAGACGTTCGGCAACGACAACAGTCAAGACCGACGGGCCTCCGGCATGCGCTAGCCAAGGCTCAGCCGTCCTCAATCCCCTCACGTCGACCCGTCCTCCATGTCTCAAGACATACATCTGCATGTCCTGAGCCACGACCCTCTCTCGCTGCACTCGCAGGCCAGGGCAGCCGACATGCATTTGCCCCACCCCCCAAGACGGGATTGCGGGGAGGGTGACACTCCCCACCTCCGAGGAGGTTGGCGTGACAGTGTGCTCACGAGCCAGCAGCAGGCTGCCGTACTTAGGATGCAGTTAGGATGCACGACGCCGAAAGCCGCTCCGGCCAGGAACATATTCCCTAGCCAGAGCGGCTTTCCGCTGGTCGGGGTGACAGGATTTGAATCTGGTTCGGGGCGTGTTGGTGGGTGGTGCCAGGACGGGCCAAATGGGGTCTGACAAGCTCATTTACCTGTCAGGCTGCGTGATAGAGTTGGGCATAACGGGCCAGTTTGACGCCCCCGTTATGCCCCAGTTATGCCCAGCGAGGTGACCCGTGCCAAGAGTGAAGCGTGACTTCGGCACGATCCGCAAGCGCTCCAACGGACGCTTCCAAGCCTATTACCTCGGCCTGGACGGCAACTTCCAGCACGCCTCCTCGACCTTCGCCACCAGGGCCGACGCGGAAGGGTGGCTCGCCGCCGAGCGCAAGGTGATCCAGGACGACTCCTGGTCCCCGACCAAGTCCCGCCGCGCCAAGGCAAGCCGATCGGTCGACACCTTCGGGCCCTACGCCGAGACCTGGCTGGAGTTCCGGGAGCTCAAGCCGCGGACCCGCCACCTCTACCGCAGCCAGCTCGACCGGCTCCTGCTTCCCGAGTTCGCGGACATGTCACTGCGAGACATCACGCCGGCGGTCGTCCGGGTCTGGCACAGCCGCCTCGACCCAGCCAAGCCGACGCAACGTGCCCAGGCCTACGGGCTTCTCCGGGCGATCCTGAACACGGCCGTCGCAGACGAGATCCTCAGCGCCAACCCGTGCCGGGTCCGCGGCGCCGGCGTGACGAAACGCGCCCGCCGAATCGAGCCGGCCACCCTCGACGAGATCGCCGAGCTTGTGGTGGAAATGCCGGCCAGGTACCGCGCCCTCATCCTGCTGGCCGCGTGGTGCGGCCTGCGGATCGGGGAGCTTGCTGAACTCCGCCGGCGGGACGTGGATGCTGAGCGGGGACTGCTTCATGTGGCTCGAGGGGTGGTCAGGGTTGAGGGGGCGATATCTGTTGGTACCCCGAAGAGCGACGCCGGAATCCGGACCGTCACGGTGCCGCCGCATCTTCGTCCGATGCTCGTCGAGCACTTGCGTGTTCATGTCGGCCCTGAGCGTGACGCCCTCGTCTTCGCATCCGTCAAGGATCCCAACGTCCAGGTCCACCCGAACACGATCTATCGCCGCTGGCATCCGGCCAGAGAGAAGATCGGCCGGCCGGACTTGAGGATTCATGACCTTCGCCATACCGGCGCCGTTCTCGCTGCGCAGACCGGCGCGACCCTGGCCGAGCTCATGGCTCGGATCGGGCACTCGACCCCGCAAGCCGCCCTTCGGTATCAGCACGCCGCCCGCGGCAGGGACGCCGCGATTGCTGACGCCCTGTCCGAGATGGCCGCCGCGCACGAGAAGGCCCGCTCATCTCCGAGGCCCACGCCCGCAGACTGACCATCTGGCTTCTCCTCCGCGGCATTTCCAGCCCCCGGTGTCCGAATAGGGCCTTTCGGGCGGCTTAAGGAAGGTGGAAGGAGAATTGACATGACACCTCATCGCTACGAGTCACTCACCCAGGCTGCCGAGCG
>JADLEH010000345.1 GCA_020846255.1 Propionibacteriaceae bacterium | reverse complement strand
GAGCTGTCGCCGCCCAGCACGCTGCGCCACGGGTTGGTGTCCCAAACGTCGCCGAACTCGTTGGGTTCGTCGAGAGGGCAGGGCAGGCGGTGGATGACGACGTTGGTGAACGAGCCGATGCAGGCCCCTGCGAGGATGCAGAAGACGAGGAAGACGATCTCGCGTGGTGACACGTCAGGCGTGGGCGGCTTGGTGGCCGACGTGGAGGCCGGAGATGTCGTCGGGATGCACCGACGCCTCCTTGGCGTCCTCCAGGCTGATGATGCCGTGCTGCACGAGGGTGGCGAGTGACTGTTCCAGCACGCACATGCCGTCGCGTTGGCCGGTGGCGATGATGTTGCGGAGCTGGCGGACCTTGCCCTCCCGGATCAGGTTCGACACGCCCTGGGTGCCCATGAGGATCTCGTAGGCGGCGACCCGGCCGCCGCCGATGCGGGGGATGAGCCGCTGGGAGATGACCGCGGCGAGCGCCATGGAGAACTGTGTGCGCACCTGTTCCTGCTGGTCGGCGGGGAACACGTCGATGACACGGTCGACGGTCTGGGAGGCGTCGTTGGTGTGGAGGGTGGCGAACACGAGGTGGCCGGTCTCCGCGAGTGTGAGGGTGAGCTGGATGGTTTCGATGTCGCGCATCTCGCCCACGAGGATCACGTCGGGGTCTTCGCGGAGCGCGGCCTTCAGCCCGTCTGCGAAGGACAGGCAGTCGGTGCCGACCTCGCGCTGGTTGACCAGTGCCATCGCCGGTTTGTGGACGTATTCGACCGGGTCCTCGATCGTGAGGATGTGGCAGGGTCGGTTGTGGTTGATCCACCCGACCATCGCGGCGAGGGTGGTGGACTTGCCCGACCCGGTGGGGCCGGTCATCAGCACCAGGCCGTGGGGTCGTTTCACGAGACCCGCGGTGGCGGCGGGCAGGCCGAGCTGTTCGGGGGTCGGGATCTCCGAGGGGATGAGGCGAAGCGCGATCGCGGCGCGGTCGAGTTGGAAGAATGCGTTTGCACGGAACCGGGCCTTGGTTCCCCACGAGAACGCGAAGTCGAGCTGACGTTCCTTCTGGTAGGTGTCGTAGTCGTGTACCGACAGAAGCCCGGCGATGACGGAGTCGATGAAGTGGTGCTCGGTGGGTTCGGTGCCGGGGATGTGCACCAGCTTGCCGTCGATGCGCACTCGCGGCGGGGTGCCGGCGGACAGGTGGAGGTCGGTGGCGGACGTCTGCCACAGGTATTCGAGGAGCGGTCCGAGCTGCTGGCTGTTCGGTTCGTGCAACGTGGCTCCTCGTCAGCCATGGGCGCGGTTGCGGCCCCCTCCCTGACAGCCGAAGGGTACGGGAATCACGCCCGGCCCGCCACGGGCAGGACACCTACTTGCCGGCGGCCGCTTCGGTAGGCCCGTATCGGAGGATCTTTACCGACATCCCGGGGATTGCGAGAGTCTCCAGGCGCTTCCAACCGAGCCGCTGGAGGTCTAGCCGGCCGCCGAACTCCATCAAGTCGATATTCACAGGAGTGAGTACGTAGGCGCTATTGAGCCCATGAGCGTGCAACTTGCGCAGAAGACTGAAAGTCGATGAGCTCGCCGAACGGATCGCGACGAAATCGGGGTTCTTGCGCCAAAGGGTGCGGGAGAGCCCGTCGTTGCGCCGCGTGGCAACAACCAGAACGGCGCCACTTGTGAGACCGGATGGGTCTCGTGGCACCGATTGCTCCGCGGCATGGCGGATCTTCTCGTGGATCGAGCGGAACTTGATTTCGGTTCGCACTCCCATGGCGCCTACAGACACCGCGACGACGGCGATTCCGCTCACCACGAGGCGTCGCTGCCGGGCGTCCAGCAAACCGAGTGAGCGGACACCACCGATCGCCACTACGGGCGCGAGGAGCGGGACGAGGAAGTGGAAGAAGCGGCCACCCCACTGCGTCGAGCCGCCGTCGTCATAGATGACGAAACACAACACGACTGCCGTCGATGCGCAGGTGGCGAGCAGCACGGCGACCACTGGTTTCCTGAGTAGGTCTCGACGAGCAACCAGGAGTCCTGCACCCAACACGGGAAACGCCGGAAGTAGGCCGTTGACGAGTGCCGGCGGCTCGATGTGGCTCATGACGGCGGAAGTACCGGCCAATACGAGTAGTGCCGACGCCGCGAGTGGTCGGGAAGATGCGACGCGCCACGCAAACGCGGCCCCGAGGAGGGCGACGACCGCGAGGATCAGCCAGGTGTTAGCGGTCGTGGCGTTGCCATCCCACGGTCGCAACAGGCTGATCCAAGCGGCCCTACCGGGCGATCGGTCGATCGCCCCCACACGGTCGAGTGCTGACATGGCCTTCCCAGAGCGACCGATCGAGCGCACCCACCACATCTCGCACAGAGCTGCGACGGCCGCGCCGGACGCCACCGCGAGGCCCGCCGTCAGCGCCGGCGCGAGGCGGCGTGATCGGGCCGAATGCCAGCCGGCACTCGTAATAAGAGTGAGCGCCGCGGTGGCGGACAGCACCAGCCCTTCGCTTCGCAGCATCACGCAGGCGCCGGCGCTCACCGCGATCCCCACCAACCATGCACGGCGTCTTGTCAGGAGGTAGTTGACGGTGCTGAGCGCCCCGAGTGCGGCGCTCGCGGCGGCTGGGGAGTGCGCCGCGACCTGCCAACCGCTGAACAACAACGGGCTGCCCAGCGCCACCAGGTAGAAGGCGGGAACTTCCCCACGGGGATCGATGTGGGAGGCGAGGCGCCCCGAAGCCACCGCGGCGACGAGGAGTGCGAGCAACGACGTGACGAGCGCGCCCGTTGGGCCTGATACCAGATAGCCGACGCTCAGCAGCACGGGGAAGAGGGGATGACGGCTGTAGGGGACCATCTCGGCACCGCGGGTGAGTTCGGGGATGACTGCGTCTGTGTAGACCGACTCCTCCAGCTCGGGAAGCGCCCGCTCGGTCCACCAACCACCCTCGACCAGCGCTGCCGCTTGGGCGAGGTAGACGCCTTCGTCTGGCAGCGTGATGTCGTTCGTGGGGGTTACCACGAGGAGGGCGACGAAGACCGCCGCGACGAGACCCAGATGAGGGGACAGCCGTCGCAACCAGCCCGTCGAATCGGGCACCTCCGCGTTGTTCAGGTGCATTCGCCCGGTCCCTCCCATCGGGAGCATACGGTGAGGCTCGTGGAAGACCAAGAGGATGCCGAGGTTGGGTTCGGCCGGGTCAGCTCGGCACTGGGTCGCTGGGCATCGACGCCCAGACTCTGGCTCCAGTGTGTCGTGCTCGGCGCGGTCCTCCTTGCCCTGCTTCCGTTCGTGCTGGATGGCAACGGCATCGGGTATCCCGACGATGGTCTCTACGCCGCACAGGTAGAGACCTTGTCGCGAGGGTCATGGTGGGAACGACGTCCCGCGGCTGACTTACCGGGTCTGGAGATCGCGAACGGGATCAGTCCGGAGTTCACCGTTGGTGATCGTTACGTCGGCTACGTGCGACATTCCTTGTACATGCGGCTGCTCGTGCCGTTCTGGAGGATCGGCGGCTTCGCTGCGCTCCTGGTCCCCTCGATCCTGGGTGGGGTTCTTGCGGCGGCTGCGGTGGCGATGCTGGCGCGACGATTGGACAGGCGACTGGCCGGGCCGGCGTTGTGGTCGGTGGCGGTCGGTGGCCCGTTGCTCTTCGACTCCTACCTGGTGGCGGCCCACACGCTGGGTGCCGCAGCGGTGGGTTGGACAGCGGTGGGTTTGGTGGGTCTTCTTCGGACCCGAAGGCTCATCGTCTTGGGCTGGATCCTTCCGGTTGCGGCCTTCGCCGTGTTCATGCGAACTGAGGCGGTGCTCTACGTGTGCGGGCTTGCCACCGGGGTGGGCGCGGTGGCGGTGGAGCGGGCTGTCCGTCATCGCCGGTCCGACGCGGTACGGCTGGGACTCACGGCGGTTGCGTTGTTCGCTGTTGCTTCGGCCTCGTACTACTTCGATGCCTGGCTCGCTCGCCGGATCACCGGTTCGACTGCTGCCACCGAAACGGTGAGCCGGGTGCTCGGTGTATCGACCGATCCGCTGGGCCACATCTGGGCGAGCTTCCTCCGGCCCGGATACGGGCCGTTGTTCCTCTGGCAGCCGACGCTGGCCGCTGTCGCCATGGTGTCCGCGGCGGTGCTGCATCGGATCATCGGGCGGAGGACCTGGTCCCTTCAGGTCGGACTACTGGCGCTCGCGGCTGGAGCGATGCTCTGGTTGCACGCCGGGTCGCTCAGCCTGATCACAGGCTTGTTCGCCGCTTTTCCACTGCTCGTGGTCGGGCTCGTCGTTCTCCCCAGGTTCAGCGGGGACGAGGTGAGGTGGTTCCTTGCCGTCGGCTGCCTTTCGCCACTCCCGTTGCTTGTCCTGTCGGGGTATTCCGAAGGCGGTGCGGCTGAGTGGGGCGGACGGTTCTACCTTCCGTTGGTCGTTCTGATGGCACCGCTCGCTT
>JADLEH010000344.1 GCA_020846255.1 Propionibacteriaceae bacterium | reverse complement strand
GGGCTCTCCATCAGGTCGAGGGCCGGGAAGGTGTCGGGCACCATGACCGAGCGGATCGCCTGCAGGACGCGTGGCGAGGTCAGGCCCGGCATGTCGATCAGGTGCTTCCTGGCTAGCTTGGATGCGGTGAAATGGGCATCGGCGATGACCACAGCGTCACCGTGTCCCATCTCGTCCAGCGCCATCAGCAGCCGACCTGTGAGTACCGGATCCAGATTGAGCAGCATCATCGCCTCCATCTGCGAAATCGATTTCTGTATCGTAGGGAGGGTAGCGGATGGTTGTCACCAGTCGAGGCCGAATCGTAATCAATCTGAGATCGATTTCTGTTGCGCAGCGGCCGGGGGCCCGTTCCGCGCTCGAGACGAAAGCCAGGTCGCGTGTTGAACGGGTGCTGTCGCCCTGCCGAGGAGGGGTGCTAGGCTCTTGAATCGTTACAATCCAGCGGCGACGTGGCCGCGGCAGACATAGGACAGGTACTGCAGATGAGCGACAGCGGCGTGCGGGGGGAAGCCGGGGTGGCGATCCCCCTGGTGAACACCCACGTGCACTTCCCCCCCAACTTCTCCGCCTTCAGCACCGTCGGTGACGCCATCGGGGCAGCCACGGCCGAGGGCGTGCGGGCGGTCGGCATCTCCAACTTCTTCGACCAGCAGGTCTATGCGGCCTTCCGCGAGCAGGCCACTGCCGCCGGCATCGTCGCCCTCTACGGGCTCGAGTTCATCACCCTCGACGACGAGCTGGCCGCCGCCGGCATCCGGGTGAACGACCCGGCCAACCCCGGCCGGATGTACCTGTGCGGCAAGGGCATCGACCCGTTCAAGGTGAAGTCGCCGACCGCAGCCCGGATCGCGGCCGGGATCCGCGAGGGCAACGACCAGCGGGCCGGGCTGATGGTGGCCAAGCTGGCCGACTGGTTCGCCGGCTGCGGGCTGGACACCGGCCTCAGCGCGGAACGGATCGCAGCCGACGTCGCCGCGGCCGCCGAAGTGCCGGTGGCCTGGGTGTCGCTGCAGGAGCGGCACGTCGCGATGGCCTTCCAGCGTGCGCTCGCCGAACTGCCTGCCGAGCATCGGGCGGTCGTGCTCGAGCGGGCCTACGGCGGGCCGAGCCGGGTCGACATCGACAACCCCGCCGCGCTCCAGGGCGAGCTGCGATCCCGGCTGATCAAGGTGGGCACCCCCGGCTTCGTGCCCGAGGTGGCCCTCGGCTTCGCCGACGCCTACCGCTATGTCCTCGAGATGGACGGCATTCCCTGCTACCCGACGCTGGCCGACGGTGTCGATCCGGTCTGCCCCTTCGAGGAACCGGCCACGACCCTGGCGGCCCAACTCATCGCCCGCGGCATCTACGCCGCTGAGCTGATCCCGATCCGCAACACCGTCGCCTGCGTCGACGCCTACGTCGAGGCCTTCACCCGGGCCGGGATCGTGGTCATGGCCGGCACCGAGCACAACACCCCCGACCGGATCCCGATCGGCGTCGCCTGCCTGGACGGGCCGGTCTCGGCGACGGCGCGGCAGGCCTTCTGGGAAGCGACCTGCGTGGTCGCGGCACATCAGCACCTGGTTGCTGCCGGCGTGCCGGGCTACGTGGACGGGGCCGGTGACCGGACCGGCAGCGACCCGGCCGCACGGCGGGCGGAACTCGTCGCCATCGGCGCCAATCTGATCAACGCCTGAACAAGGAGTAGTGGTGAACCAAACCCTGGTCGAGGATCTGATCTCGGTAGCGAACAGCTTCGGTGCCGATCCGGAGTACTCCCGGGCCGGCGGCGGCAACGCCTCCGTGAAGCTCGACGGAGAGCTGCACATCAAGCCCAGCGGCGTCCCCCTGGCGACACTGACCGCTGCCGACCTGGTCGGACTGCGCCTCGACGTGCTGCTGGACGCCCTGCATTCCGACGTGCCGGCGGAGGGCGACCCGGTGCAGGCCGCAGCTGCGAAGGCGCTCGTCAACGCCCCCGGCGGACGCCGTCCCAGCGTCGAGATCCTCTTCCACGCGCTGATCCCCGATGCCCTCGTGCTGCACACCCACCCGCTGGTTGCCAACGCCCTGACCTGCAACACCGACGCTGAGGCGCTCGTCGCCCGGTTGTTCGGCGACGAAGCAGTCTTCGTGCCCTACACCGACCCCGGAGTGCCGCTGGCCCGGGAGGTGGCGGCGCGCCGCAACGCCCACACCGCGCGCACCGGCCGGCCGGCCCCCGGCATCACCTTCCTCGGTAACCACGGCATCATCGTCTCAGGCAACTCCGCAGCGGAGCTCACCGAGCGCGCCGAGCGGCTGACCGCGACGATCGCAGCTGCCATCGGGGCCAGCGCGGTGGCTGAGCCGCAGCAGGCTCCGTCGCCGGCCTCCGGGATCATCGCGGTCGTAGCGCCAACCCTGCGCGGCCTGCTCGGCAGCGCCGACCGCCTGGCCGTGGTCACGTCCGACAGCTCCGAGCTGGTGCGCTCGGCCACCCTCACCCCGGCCGGACGGGCCGTGCTCACCGACGGACCGCTGATCCCGGACCAGATCGTCTACGCCGGGTCCTTCCCCCTGGTGCTGGACGCCTCCGCGGATGCCGCCGCCGTCACGGCAGCTGTCGCCGGCTACCGCGAGCAGTACGGCAAGGACCCGATCATCACGGTCGTGCCGGGCCTGGTCGCCTTCGGCGCCGGCGCCGACCTGGCGGCAGCCCGAACCGCGCTGGCCACCTTCACCGACGCCCTCCGGGTGGCCCGCGACGCCGGGCGCATCGGCACCGTCCGCTGCCTTGACGCCGCCGAGCGTGGTTTCATCGAGAACTGGGAGGCCGAGAGCTACCGCAAGGCGGTCGCAGCCTCTACCCGGGCCGGTCGGATGACCGGCAAGGTGGTCATGGTCACCGGTGCCGCCCAGGGGTTCGGCCTGGGGATCACGACGGAACTGCTGGCAGAAGGCGCCCAGGTGGTGCTGGCCGACCTGAACATCGACCTGGCGGCGAGCAACGCCGCAGAGCTCAGCGCCAGGTACGGCGAGGGCCGGGCCGTGGCCGTGAAGGTGAACGTCGCAGATCCGGAGTCGCAGCTGGCGGCGATTGCCGAGGCGACCGCCATCTACGGCGGGCTGGACGTGTTCATCTCGAACGCCGGCGTCCTGCGCGCCGACGGGGTGATGACCCAGTCCGTCGCCGATTTCGACCTGGTGACCTCGGTCAACTATCGCGGGTACTTCCTCGGCGTCCGGGCGGTCGCGCCGGTGATGGCCGCCCAGCACGCCGCTCGCCCGGAGGCCCTGTTCGACATCATCGAGATCAACTCCAAGTCGGGGCTCGAGGGGTCGAAGCGGAACTTCGCCTACTCCGGCTCCAAGTTCGGCGGCATCGGGCTCACCCAGTCCTTCGCCCTCGAACTGATCGAGTACGGCATCAAGGTGAACGCGATCTGCCCCGGCAACTACCTCGACGGGCCGCTGTGGACCGACCCGGAGCGAGGGCTGTTCGTGCAGTACCTGCGTGCGGGCAAGGTGCCTGGTGCCACGACCGTGGCCGAGGTGCGCCGGTTCTACGAGTCGAAGGTGCCGATGCGCCGCGGCTGCCTGCCCGCCGACCTCGCCAAGGCCGTGTACTACATCGTCGACCAGGCCTACGAGACCGGCCAGGCGGTGCCTGTGACCGGCGGCCAGAACATGCTCAGCTGATCGAGCCAGAGGACCCGCTGATCGAGCTCGTCGAGATCACCAGAACCAAGGAAGAAGACATGACCCAGGAATTCCCGGCCACCCAGCACGCGATCCAGTTCGTCGGCCCCGACGAGGTCGTGCACAACCCGGCCAAGGCGATGTACGAGCTCGGCCCCACCCAGTTGCTGCTCAAGTCCGAGGCCTGCGGCATCTGTTTCTCCGACACCAAGCTGCTGCACGCCTTCACCAACCACCCGCGCAAGAGCGAGGTGCTCAGCGGGCTCAGCGCAGCCGAGTTGGCCGAGATCCCCAGCTACCAGCCGGGTGCAGCGCCGATCGTCCCCGGCCACGAGCCGGTCGGACGCATCGTGGCCGTCGGGTCCGGGGTCAGGCACCACAAGGTGGGGGAGCGGGTGCTGGTGCAGACCGACTACCGGCACCTGCCGACGGCCAGCTCGAACGCTGCCTTCGGCTACAACTTCGAGGGTGCCCTGCAGGAGTACGTGGTGCTGGACGAACGGGTGATCATGGATCCCGTCACCGGCGAGCGATTCCTGATCCCGGTGAGCGACACCCCGTCCGCCTCTGCGGTGGCGCTGATCGAGCCGTGGGCCTGCGTCGAGGCGGCCTACGCCTGGGGCGAGCGCACCACCCTGCGCGCCGGGGGTCGCCTGCTGGTCGTCGCCGACGCCGTCGACGGGCTCAACGACCTGCTCGCGCAGGCCTCGCCCGCTTCGATCACCGTCGTCGGTGCTGCGGCCGTTGCCGGCGCCGTCCGGGTCGCGTCCGTCGAAGAGCTGGAGGGCACCTTCGACGACATCGTCTACGTCGGCGCCGACGCCGACGTCGTCGAGGCGCTCGGTTCGCACCTCGGCTTCGGTGGCGTGCTCGACGTGGTGCTGGCCGGCGGGGCGTTCGACCGCCGGGTCAGCATCGACGTCGGCCGCGTCCACTACGACCTGATCCGCTACACCGGCACCGCTGGCACGAACGCCGCTGACGGCTACGCCCGGATTCCCGCCCAGTGCGAGCTCCGCGAAGGGGAGCGGATCGCGATCGTCGGTGCAGCCGGCCCGATGGGGCTCATGCACACCGTCCGCACAGCCGTCAGCGGCGTCCCCGGCATCACCATGGACGCAGTCGACGTCGACGACGCCCGCCTCGCCCACCTCGCAGCAGTGGTGGCGCCGGTAGCCGAGGCCAACGGCGTGCCGGCGACCTTCCGCAACTCCAGGACCGAGCCGCTGGACGCGGGCTACACCTATGTCGCAGCCATGGTGCCGGCCCCGTTCCTGATCGCCCAGGCCGTCGACATCTCCAGCGACGGCGCGATCGTGAACGCCTTCGCCGGCTTCGCGATCGGCACGCTGGCCGAGCTCGACCTGACGGCGATCGCCACCAAGGGCATCTACCTGGTCGGAACCTCCGGCTCCCGAATCCAGGACATGCAGACCATGCTCGCAAAGGTCGAGGACGGCACCCTGGACACCAACGTGTCGCTGTGGGCGGTCACCGGCATGGCCGGCGTCGCCGACGGGATCGACGCCGTGACCAACCGCACCTCTGGCGGCAAGATCATGGTCTACCCGATGCTCCCGGACCTGGGGATGGTCCGGCTCGACGAGCTGGCCGACAGGCTGCCGACGGTGGCCGCAGCCATGGTCGACGGGCGCTGGACCAAGGCCGCGGAGGCCGCCCTGCTGGCCAGCCAGGCCTGAGGGCCCTCAGTAGTTCGGGCCAGGCCTCTGGTCACCGGGCGGCGATCGGAGGCACGCTGGGGGCCCGGCGTCCCGGTGGGCGCGGGGGCGGTTTCGGGGAGGGAACCATGAGTGGCGCAGGCACGGCTGAGGACCCCTGGCGGTTGAAGACCGCACCGGGTTCGAGTGAGTACACGATGTATCGCGACGGGGCCGCGGATCCCCCGGCCCTGGTGTGCCAGGTGGGTTCCACCACCCTGCGCTACCACCTTCGGGCCGTGGAGGACCTGCATGCCTGGCTGCAGGAGCAGGGCGACTGGGTACCGCTCGGTGCGGCCGACGAGCAGAAGCCGGCTCCCCCGGGAACTGTGGAGGCGTGGGGGCGGGCCGACGACAACCCGGTCGGAGGCTGGTACGGCCTGCGCAAGGGCTACCGCGGCCGGTTCGGGATGTACCTGCCGCCGCTGCTCGAGGAGCTGGGCCTTGCCGAGCTGACCCACCAACCCCGCAACAACGAGGTCCGCGCCCGCTGAGCCGCCACCACCGCGAGCTGTGAGTCACGCGCCGACTACGGCGCGTGACTCACAGCTTGTGCGTTTCCGGGTGGAGGTGGCTGCGGTGCTTGCGGAGCGGTGTCGAACGCCTTACGATTGAATCGGTAAAGCGAGCATCCCGAAAGTCAATCGAAAGGACCGATCGATGTCGATCGAGCGCACCGAGCGCGAGACGCACATCCTTGGTCGGCTGGCGCGGGACGGCTCCCTGCTCGTCGGTGCACTGTCCAGGGACCTCGGGGTCTCTGAAGTGACCATCCGCACCGACCTGCGGAACCTCGAGGACCGCGGCCTGCTGGCCCGCACCCACGGCGGCGCCGAGGCCACGGGCTACCGCAACGTCCTGGAACGCCAGCTGCAGCACGCCGTCGAGAAGGACCGGATCGCCGCCGCAGCAGCCGAACTGGTCGCCGACAACGACCTGATCATGATCGAGGCCGGCACCACCTGCTCCCAGATCGTCACCCATCTCGGCGCGCGCCGCGGCGTCCAGATCCTCACCAACTCGACGCTGGTGGTCCGTCACGCCCGCGTCCACCCCGGGCTGACCGTGATCCTCACCGGTGGCACCTTCAACCGCACCAGCGAGTCGATGGTCGGTCCGGTCGCGCTGCGCTCCATCGAGGACTTCAACGTCCGGCTGGCCTTCTTCGGCACCGACGGCTTCACGGCCGACCGGGGACTCACCACCGGGTTCGCCGAAGGCGCGGAGGTGATCCGGGCGATGAAGGCCCGCGCGGCCGAGGCCTGGCTGGTCGCCGATTCCTCCAAGTACGGTCGCGCCGGCTTCGTCAGCGTGATGGGCCTTGCCGACCTGACCGGCGTGATCACAGACGGGGGCCTCGCAGCCGATGCCCGCACCGACCTCATCAACAGCGGCCTCCGGGCCCGCATCGTCTAGGAACTAGGAGAAGCAATGGCTCAGACAGTCGTCATGCCACAGCTCGGCAACACGGTGGAGTCGTGCCTGATCACCACCTGGCTGGTCAAGGTCGGCGACGTCGTGGACGCGGCCACGCTGCTCTGCGAGATCGAGACCGACAAGTCGGCCATGGAGGTGCCAGCTGGGGTCTCCGGGACGGTGCTGGCGCTGCTCGCGGAAGAGGGCGACGACGTGCCGGTCAAGCAGCCGATCGTCGTGGTCGGCGAGCCCGGCGAGAACGTCGAGGAGTTCCTGGCCGGTGCCGGGCTGCCGCCGGTCACCACCGGTGAGGCCGGCGAGGTCGACGAGTCCACTCCCGAGCCGCTGGTGCCCGGGGCAGCGGTCCCTGAGGGGCGTCCGGAGCCTGCGGCGGAAGCGTCACCAGCGGCAGCGGTGGCGAGGAGCGCCGCCGGCGGTTCCGGCGCGGTCTCCCCCCGCGCCCGCGGCCTGGCGGCAGCCACCGGGATCGCCGCCACCAGGTTGACCGGCTCCGGTCCGGAGGGCCGGGTCATCGAGCGCGACGTGCAGGCTGCGATGGCTGCCGGCCCCGGGCTCACGGTGGGCGCAAGGGCAGAGGCTGCGGACTTCGTCCCCGGCGTTGCCGGCAGCGGCATCGGCGGGCGGGTCACCCGCGCCGACCTGGCTTCGGAGTCGCCGGCTGAGCCGGTCGAAGCCGGCGCAGCGGCGGTCCCGACAAGCTCGGCCGCCGGTGCGGTGCGGGAGTTCCCGGGCGAGGTCACCCAGACCCCGCTGAAGGGCATCCGGAAGGTGATCGCCGAGCGGATGATGAACTCGCTGGCCACCTCGGCCCAGCTCACCTACACAGCTACCGCTCCGGCGGCCGGCCTGCTGGCCCTGCGCAAGCGGCTGAAGGGCGCGGCCGATCCCGAGCTGAGCGCCATCACCGTTGGTGACCTGGTCGGCTACGCGGCGGTGAAGACGCTGGCGAAACACGCCGCCGTGAACGCGCACCTCGCAGACGGAGTACTCCGGACGTTCGCCAGCGTGCACCTCGGCATGGCTGTGGACACCCCGCGCGGCCTCCTCGTGCCGACGCTGCGGTTTGCGGACACGTTCACCCTGCGGGACTTCTCCAGGCTGTCCAAGCAGCTGGCGATGGACGCGATCGGCGGCTCGATCAGCCCCGACCTGCTGGGCGGGGCCACCTTCACGGTGAGCAACCTTGGAGCCTTCGGCATCGAGTCGTTCACGCCGCTGCTGAACGTGCCGCAGGTCGCGATCCTCGGCGTCGACGCGATCTTCCCGCGGGCCGTGATCCATGCTGACGGCAGCGTCGGGGCCCAGCAGCGGATCGGGTTCTCGCTCACCGCCGACCACCGGGTCATCGACGGCGCGGACGCCGCCAGGTACCTGCGCGACCTGTGTGCCGCCGTCGCCGACATCGACCTGACCGTACTGGGCTGAGAGGCACGACCAATGGCTGACTACGACATCATCATCATCGGCGGCGGCCCCGGCGGCTACCTGGCCGCCGAACGCCTCGGGCACGCCAAGCAGAAGGTGCTGCTGGTCGAGAAGGAGTTCCTCGGCGGGACCTGCCTTAACGTCGGCTGCATCCCGACCAAGAGCCTGCTGAACTCGGCCAAGCTGTACGAGCACGCAGCCCACTCCGGGCAGTTCGGCGTCACGGCCGAGAACGTCGCCTTCGACTGGGCGAAGGTCCAGGCCTGGAAGACCGACGTCGTCGGCAAGCTGGTCGCCGGCGTCGGAGCTGCCGAGAAGCGGGCCGGAGTGGTGGTGGCCAGAGCGCACGGCACCCTGATCGCCCCTGGCGTCGTGGAGGTCGACGGGGAGCGCAAGACCGCAGACCACGTGATCATCGCCACCGGCTCGGTGCCGGTGATGCCCCCCATCCCGGGAGCCAAGGACAACCCGCTGGTGGTCGACTCCACCGGCCTGCTGGCGGTCGAGGCCGTCCCGAAGCGGCTGGTCGTGATCGGTGGCGGCGTGATCGGTCTCGAGTTCGCATCCCTGTTCGCGGCCTTCGGTGCCGAGGTCGAGGTGATCGAGATGCTGCCCGAGATCGTCCCGTTCATGGACGACGACCTGGCCGGCCGGCTCCGCAAGGCCCTCGGCAAGGTCAAGTTCCACCTCAACTGCAAGGTCACCGGCATCGAGGGCGGCACCGTGGTCTACACGTCCGCGAAGGGCGAGACCGTCCGGGCCGATGCCGACCTGATCCTGATGGCAGTCGGCCGGCGCCCCCTTGTCGACGGCTGGGGCGCGAAGGAGGCCGGGCTCGAGGTCGGTCCGCGCGGCGTGGTGGTCGACGACACCATGCGCACCAACCTGCCGAACGTCTGGGCGGTCGGGGACGTCACCGGGCGCAGCCTGCTCGCCCACGCCGCCTACCGGATGGGCGACATCGCCGCTGCCCACATCCTCGACACCAGTGCTGCCACCGGTTCCGGCCAGAGGCTGCGCACCGACACCATCCCGTGGGCGGTCTACTCCATGCCGGAAGCCGCCGGGGTCGGGCTGACCGAGGCCCAGGCCGCCGGCCGCGGCCACCAGGTGGTGACGGCCACCGTCCCGCTCGCGGTCTCCGGCCGGTTCGTCGCCGAGAACGGCGTCCGCGGCCCGGGCGCGGTCAAGCTCATCGCCGACGCAGCCACGCGCGCCGTCCTCGGCATCCACATGCTCGGCAACTACGCCCCCGAGACGATCTGGGGAGCAGCCCTGCTCCTGGAGACCGAGCTCACCGTCGACGACCTGCGCCAGGTCGTCTTCCCCCACCCGACCGTCTCCGAAGGCATCCGCGAGGCTGCCTGGGCGATCAAGGACTGACCCGATACCGCTGGTCGAGCCCGTAGCGACCAACACCCGAACCGCTGGTCGAGCCGGATCTCGACAAGCTCGATCAACGAAGAGAAGAAGGAAGAAATGCCCAAGTCACTTCCCGTGAACCCGGCAGAGGTTCGCAAGGCCGGGACGATCACCGTCCCGCCGATCCCGGTGAACGCCTACACCCAGGACTTCGATGGGGCCCTGCGGCGCTACGGCACCGACGGACTGGTCGGGATGCTCCACGACATGATCGCCATCCGCGAGTTCGAGGGCATGCTGAACTCGATCAAGATCAACGGTGGCTGGCAGGGCGTGGAGTACAACCACAAGGGCCCGGCCCACCTCTCCATGGGCCAGGAGGCCGCTGCCGTCGGGCAGGCCGTCGAGCTGGACGCCGATGACTACATCTTCGGCTCCCACCGCAGCCACGGCGAGATCCTGGCCAAGAGCTTCTCCGCCGCCCGCAAGCTGGAGCCGGCGAAGCTGCAGCAGGTGATGGCCGGCTTCCTCGGTGGCGACACCCTGCGCTACGCCGAGAAGGTCGGTTACGAGACCGACTCCGACCTGACGGAGAACTTCATCCTGTTCGGCACGCTGGCGGAGATCTTCGCCCGCAAGGTTGGCTTCAACCGCGGCATGGGCGGCTCGATGCACGCCTTCTTCACCCCGTTCGGCTCCATGCCGAACAACGCCATCGTGGGTGGCTCGGCGCCGATCGCCCAGGGCTCGGCCCTGTACAAGCGGGTCAACCGGCTCCCCGGCATCGTGATCGCCAACATCGGCGACGCCTCGATGGGCTGTGGTCCGGTCTGGGAGTCGATGATGTTCGCAGCCATGGACCAGTTCCGCCAGCTGTGGCGCCCGGAGGACGGCGGCAACCCGCCGATCCTGTTCAACTTCTTCAACAACTTCTACGGCATGGGCGGCCAGACCGACGGCGAGACGATGGGCTACGACATGCTCGCCCGCGTCGGCGCCGGCGTGAACCCCGAAGCCATGCACGCCGAGCGGGTTGACGGCTACGACCCGCTCGCCGTCGCCGACGCCATCGCCCGCAAGAAGGAGCTGCTCCTGGCCGGACGCGGCCCCGTCCTGCTGGACACCATCACCTACCGGATCTCCGGCCACTCCCCTTCGGATGCGTCCAGCTACCGCACCCGTGAGGAGATCGAGGCCTGGGAGGCGGCCGACTCGATCACCAGCTTCGCTGACCTGCTGGTCGAGAAGAAGGTGCTCGGGCGCGGCGAGGTGGAGGACCTGCGGGCCCGGCTCGTGGAGCGGCTGACCAAGGTGCTGACCCTTGCGTCCAGCGATGACCTGGAACGGGTCGACGCAGCCTACGTCGAGTCCAGGATGCTCTCCAACGGCCACATCGAAGCCTTCGGCGAGGGTGAACCGGAGCTGCTCGAGCCGCTCGCCGAGAACGCCCGGGTCAAGTCCATCGCCAAGAAGACCCGCACAGCCACCGACGCGGACGGCAAGCCGGTCTCGAAGGTGAAGATGTACCAGTTCCGCGACGGGCTGTTCGAGGCGATGGCCCACCGCTTCGCCGTCGACCCGACCATGTGCGCCTGGGGCGAGGAGAACCGCGACTGGGGCGGCGCCTTCGCCGTCTACCGCGGCCTCACCGAACTGCTGCCCTACCGGCGGCTGTTCAACTCCCCGATCTCGGAGGCCGCGATCGTCGGCGCCGGGGTCGGCTACGCCCTGTCCGGCGGTCGCGCCGTCGTCGAACTCATGTACTGCGACTTCCTCGGCCGCGCCGGTGACGAGATCTTCAACCAGGCGGCCAAGTGGCAGTCGATGTCGGCGGGCCTTTTGACCATGCCGTTGACCGTCCGGGTCAGCGTCGGCAACAAGTACGGCGCGCAGCACTCCCAGGACTGGGCAGCGCTGGTGGCACACATCCCGGGCCTGAAGGTGTACTTCCCGGCCACCCCGACCGACGCCAAGGGCATGCTGAACCTCGCCCTGTCCGGCACGGACCCGGTGATCTTCATGGAATCCCAGCTGCTGTACGACATCGGCGAGAAGTTCGAGGCCGACGGCGTCCCGGAGGGCTACTACGAGACCCCGGAGGGCGAGCCGGCGATCCGCCGCGAGGGCACCGACGTGACCATAGCGACGCTCGGCGCCACCCTCTACCGCGCGCTGGAGGCTGCCGACACCCTCGCCGAGAAGTACGGGATCAGCGCCGAGGTGATCGACCTGCGGTTCGTGGCACCGCTGGACTACACCAAGCTGGTCGCCTCCGTGAAGAAGACCGGACGCCTGGTGCTGGCCTCTGATGCGGTCGTCCGCGGGTCCTTCCTGCAGACGGTCGCAGCGGACGTGCAGAACCTGGCCTTCGACGCCCTCGATGCCCCGGTCGTCGTCGTCGGCGCCCGGAACCACATCACCCCGGC
>JADLEH010000343.1 GCA_020846255.1 Propionibacteriaceae bacterium | reverse complement strand
TTGAATAAATACTTTGCTTTGCTTTCCTTTTCTTTTCTGCGTCTCTTCAAAAGACGGCGTCGTCTCCTTCGGGAACGGCGAGGACTGTTCGAAGACCCAGCGCTTGACGGTCACCCGGTTGGACTGGCGGGCCACGAAGAGAATGACCGAGATTCCGACGCCCACCATCACCGCGTACTGCATCGGTACGACAAGGGTCAGCAGGAAGGTGGTGGTCATGACGGTGGCCTGGGTGGTCCCGGTCCGCCACACCATCCGGGCCTGGTCCGGTTTGAGGGTGCGGTAGCCGATCAGCATCAACAGGGCTGCCAGCGACGGCATGGCGATCAGGCCGGCGACACTGCCGAAGGCCACCAGGACAACGGTCATCACGGCAGCCGCGGTCAGGTTGGCGTAGCGTCCGCGCCCGCCCGCAGCCATCACCAGGGAGGTGCCGGACATCGATCCACCTACCGGCATCCCCCGCAGCAGGCCCGAGACGATGTTGGCGACTCCCTGGCCACGGAAGTCTCCGGACGGGTCGGGGTAGGTTCCGTCGGGGTTCGGCACGGACTGCCCGATCGCCGCTCCCTGAACCAACCCCACGAACGCAAGCGAGAACGCCGGCACGATCAACTCGATCACGTGAGCCAGTGATGGCATAACGGGGACGGGCAGCCCGTTCGGAACCTCCGCCAGGTCGGCCAGCGTCGGCACTGCCGACAACCCGGGGACGAACGCGACCAGCGCCGAGGAGACCACGACGGCCAGGAACAGGCCCATCGCTCCGAGCCTGGTTCGCTCCAGGACCAGGATCATCCCGAGAGTTGCCACCGAGATCACCAGCGTCGGCCAGTTGAAGGACGCGAAATGGATGAGGGTGTCGATGGCCCGAACGATCCGGTTGCTCCCCTGGCCCTGGTAGCCGGTGAAGTCCGACAGTTGGCCCAACATGATGTTGATCGCCACGGCGTTGACGAAGCCTGCCAACACCGCATTCGGCACGTACCTCACCAGCGATCCCAGGCCGGCCAGGCCGGCGGCCAGCATCACCAATCCGGTCAGCACGCTCAACGTGGCCAGTGCCGACGCGGCTTCGGGCCCCGTCCTGAGCCCTGGAATATCGGCGATGATCACCGCCATCGCACCGGTGCCCTGAACTGACATGAGCGCAGAACTCGTGGCAAGAGCCCCGGCCAGAGTGCCGAAGAGGTAGCCGTACAGTCCGGCCACCGGGTTGAGGCCGGCCAGGAGCCCGGCGGCCAAGCCGTCGGGAATGCTGACCAGCCCGTGCACGAGACCGGCACGCAGATCCCTTCCGGAGGGCGCGACCAGCTTGGGACGGTGAAAGCCGGGCAGCCGCAGTCGCATCGTCAACTCACGCTCCAGCCGGCCCGCAGTTGACAGCCGGAGAGCTTCCCACCCGGCTGTGGCGCCGTGGTGAAACCGACCGCGAGGTGCTGGCCAATCGGTTCAGTGCCCGCCGCCGTCGGTGCCCGCCTGCAGTTGGGCCAGCACTCCGTCGAGGTTGAACGAGGCTGGCTTCTGCCGGGGCGGGTACTTCACGAAGTTCTCGATCTGTCCGGCGACGAGGGCCTGCATCTTGTAGAGCACCCACAGGTGATCGATCATCCAGTCCCAGTAGGTGTTGGAGTTCTCGTCCGCGCGTTCGAAGGGATCGGTGCGCAGGTTGAAGATCTTGGGTGCACGGAGCTTCACGAACGGCTCGAGCCAGGCCAGGAGCCCCTTCGCCCTCTGCTCCATCAGGACGCACTTGTAGTCGTCCATGCGGACGGCGATGATGTCGCCGTCGTCGCTGACGTAGAAGAAGAAGTCGCGTGGCCCGTGCTCGTCCTCACCGGTGAGGTAAGGCAGCATGTTGTAGCCGTCGAGGTGCACGTTGAAGGTCTTGTCCCCGGCTGTGTGACCGGCCTTCAGCTTCTCCTTGATGTCTGGTTCACCGGCGGCGGCCAGCAGTGTGGGCAGGACGTCCTGATGGCTCATGATGTCGTTCAGCACGCTGCCGGCAGGAATGTGACCGGGCCAACGGAAGAACGCCGGCACCCGCCAGCCACCCTCCCAGTTCGTGTTCTTCTCCGACCGGAACGGCGTGATGCCCGCATCGGGCCAGCTGTTGTAGTGCACGCCGTTGTCGGTGGAGTACATCACGATCGTGTTGTCGGCGATGCCGAGCTCATCCAGCTTGTCGAGCATCCGACCGACGGCTTCGTCGTGGGCGACCATCACGTCGTTGTACTCGCCGTGGCCGTTGCTCTTGCCCACATGCTTGTCCGCCGGGTGGGTGCGGAAATGCATGGCGGTGGTGTTCCACCACACGAAGAACGGCTCGTCGGCGGCGTGGGCCTCGTCGATGAAGCGCAACGCGTGGTCGGTGACTTCGTCGTCGACGGTTTCCATGCGCTTGATGGTCAGTGGGCCGGTGTCCTCGATCGTCTGGCCGCCGTTGCCGTCGGCGAAGCAGTGCAGCACTCCGCGCGGCCCGAAGCGGGCCTTGAACTCCGGATCCTTCGGGTAGTCGGGGTGCTCGGGCTCCTCCTCGGCGTTGAGGTGGTACAGGTTGCCGAAGAACTCGTCGAAGCCGTGCAGCGTGGGCAGGAACTCGTCCTTGTCGCCCAGGTGGTTCTTGCCGAACTGGCCCGTCCGGTAACCGAGCGGCTTGAGGAGTTCGGCGATCGTCGGGTCCTCCTTCTGCAGGCCCAGGTCGGCGCCGGGCATCCCGACCTTGGTGAGGCCCGTGCGGAGGGGGTTCTGGCCAGTGATGAACGCCGAACGGCCCGCGGTGCAGCTCTGCTGGGCGTAGTAGTCGGTGAATGCCACGCCCTCATTGGCCACCCGGTCGATGTTCGGGGTGCGGTAGCCCATCTGGCCACGGCTGTTGAAGCTGATGTTCCACCAACCGATGTCATCGCCCCAGAGAATCAGGATGTTCGGCTTGTCTGACGCCATGTCGGTCCTCTCCGTTGAGCACGACGTATCCAGGACGTGGCCGTCGATGCATCCATCCTGTGCGACCTCCTCAGGTCGCGGCATCACCCTCGCGGGGTGATTCGGGGTGACCGGGGCGAGGCTAGGCTGCCGTCAGCCGGCGTCCGCTGGAGGGGAGGGGTTGTTGCCATGACCAGCCCTGCACTGCCCGACCGGTGGCCAGAAGAAGCGCCGCCACGATTCCACCTCCTGGCGAAGCCCAGTGGGTCGACGTGCAACATCGACTGCACCTATTGCTTCTTCCTCTCCAAGGAGGCGCTCTACCCGAACGACAAGAGCCGGATGTCCGAGGCCACGCTGGAGACGTACCTGCGGCAACTGCTGGAGTCCCACCGCTCGCCGACGGTGACGGTCGCGTGGCAGGGCGGCGAGCCGACCCTGATGCGGGTGGAGTTCTTCCGGCGAGCGGTCGAACTGGTCGAGCAGTACCGCCAACCGGACCAGGTGGTGCAGCACACCTTCCAGACCAACGGCATCCTGCTCGACGACGAGTGGTGCGAGTTCTTCAAGGAGCACAACTTCCTGGTCGGGCTCAGCTGTGACGGGCCCAGAGAACTCCACGACACCTACCGGCGCGACCGGCGCACCCGCGGCACTTTCGACAAGGTGATGGACGGCTGGCGGCTGCTGCGCCAGCACGACGTCGACTTCAACATCCTCTGCACGGTCAACGCCGCAAACCAGGACCACGGCCGACTCGTGTACTCGTTCTTCCGGGACGAACTCGGTGCGAAATGGGTGCAGTTCATCCCGATCGTCGAGCGGGCCACACCGGAAACCCTCGCCATTGCGAACCAGGGCTGGAGCGCACCGGAGAAAGGCAGCAAGCGCCTGCTGTACACCCAGACCGGCAACCTCGTCACCGAACGCTCGGTCGGCTCCGCGCAATACGGCCGGTTCCTCATCGACGTCTTCGAGGAATGGGTGCGCCACGACGTCGGTGCGGTGTTCGTCCAGCTGTTCGACGTCACCCTCGAGGCCTTCTTCGGTCGCCACCTGCTGTGCATCCATGCCCCCACCTGCGGCAACGGCCCCTCCCTTGAACACAACGGCGACCTCTACTCCTGCGACCACTTCGTCGAGCCCGACTACCTGCTCGGCAACATCCACAAGACGCACATGCTCACCCTCCTTGCCACGCCGCAGCAGCGGAAGTTCGGCATGGACAAGCGCGACACCCTGACCCGGCAGTGCCAGGACTGCAAGGTGCGGCACCTGTGCAACGGGGGTTGTCCCAAGGACCGCTTCAGCACCTCACGCGACGGCGAGGAGGGCCACAACTACCTGTGCGCAGGGCTCGAAGCGTTCTTCATGCACACCGGCCCCACCTTCACCGTGATGGCCCAACTCCTCCAGCAGGGCAAGCCACCCTCGGAGGTGATGGCCGCGGTGAAAGCCCAGGACCGCGAGCGCGGCCCCTACGCCCCGTGCCCCTGCGGTAGCGGCGAGAAGTTCCGGTTCTGCCACGGCCCCAAAGCCTCATCGTCACCCTTCACGGGGATATCCGCGAGCTAGCGAGTCCCAACCCATCCGGCATCATCCAGAGCACGCTGGCCGATGATCGGGCAGGCTAAAGTTCGCCCATGGCTGGCAAGCGGGTGACGGTCGCAGGACATCGCGACTTCACCGTGTCGCGACCGGCCGTGCCGGTGCATGCGATCGATCGGCCAGGGGTATCGGAAAGGCTCACTGAATCCGTCGACCGCTTTCCTGTGACCGTCCTGCTCGCCCCTGCGGGCTTCGGCAAGACGGCAGCCTTGAGCGCCTGGGCGTCCCAGAGCGGCAGGCACGTCAGCTGGCTTTCCCTCACTCCCGAGGACGGTCACGCCGAACACCTTCGCCGGCGGCTGCGTTCGGTGATGGACGCCATCTCCGACCCACATCTCCAGCGCAGTGGGCCGGCCGAACCCAACGGCACACCAATCACCGAGACGCCGGTGTTGATCATCGACGACATCCAGCTTGCCGACGGCACGGGTTCCAGGAAGATCCTCGGCGCCCTCCTGGATCGCCCCGATCCCAGCGTGCGAATCCTGCTCGCCGGACGCTTCGAGCCCAAGCTCGGCCTGTCCCGCCTCCGCGTGAGCGGCGACCTCGGCGAGATCAGCGCCGAGGAACTCCCGTTCACCGTGGAGGAAGTGCAGCAGGCGGCTCTCGTCCTCGGACGCGCCCTGGACCTCCCCTCGGCACGGCAACTGATCGACCACACCGGAGGCTGGCCGGTGGCGGTTCGCCTTGCCCTGATGTCCGATGTGGCGGACCGGCTCGGGAGCGCCGGGCCGGGACCCGGCGACCATCTCCCCCAGTTCGTCGATTACCTGGTGGAGAACCTCCTCGACCAACTACCCGCCACCCTGGCAGCCTTCCTGCCCCGAGCCTGCGTCTGCGACCGGATCACCGGGCCCCTCGCCGACCAGCTATCCGGAGGCACGCAGGGCGCGCAACTGCTGGAAGAAGCCGTCGATCGCGGAATCCCGCTCGAACGTCGAACCCTAGCCGGCGGAGACACGGTGTACATCTGGCATCCGGTCATGGCGCAGGCAGGGCGCGCCCTGTTGATGCGACGGGACCCCGCCCTGATCCGCGAACTCCACCTGACGGCGGCGCGACATCTGGCAGCCGCAGAGCCGTACGAGGCTGCCCAACACGCGTTCCAGGCACGCGACAACAACTTCGCCGCAGAGATCATCCGGGCGCAATGGCTGGCTCTCGTCCTTCGCGGTGACTCCGAGACGGTCGAGGAGTTGTGCGGGCGGCTCGCTTCGCCCTGGAGCGAAGACCCCGAGATCCTCACCGTCCTCGCCGCTTGTCGCCGAAATGCTGGCGCAGCCGGAGTAGCCGCCCAATTGGGTCGCCGGGCAGTGGCGGGCGCCCAGAACCTGGATCCGGCCAGGCGACGAAGCTTCGACGTGACGTACCAACTCGCCCAACTGTTCCTGGCCGACGAAGAGGCGGCCCTGATCTCGGCATGCGACGCAACGCGAGGTCTCCTGGATAGGCCGGCGGGGCTTGAAGGGTCCGCACGTGCCGCCGCGATCCTGCTGCTCGGCTGGTCCAAGATGAGGTTGCGGCAGAGCCAGGAAGCGGTCGACCTGTTGAGCGAAGCCGTGCTCCGCTGCCGGGCTGAGGGCCTCGATGAGCTGGCAGATCGCGCGCAGGCCTCCCTCACTTTCAGCCACGCTTTCGATGGCGACTTCACTGCTGCGCTTGCCGGGATCGGTGCCGCGCGTTCCGGCGCGGGTGACCGCACCTGGCGAAGGGCCGACGGGGCTGTCGAGGCGTTCACGGAAGGGTGGGTCAACTTCTGGTCCGGCAACTCCGATCTTGCCGTCACGGGCTTGAGGGAAGCGGTCGCGTATGGTGGCGCGCTCACCTCTTTCGAGCCGCTCGCTCGAGTCTGGCAGGTGCACGCGGCGCTTGCACGAGGCATACCCAGCGAAATTGCCCAGGCCGAGGAGGTCTTGGGCTCCGTCCCGGAGGAGACCATCCAGGGACTGCCATGGCGCACATACAAGCTCATCGCCAAAGCCGGGCTCAGCGTTTACCGCGGCGAGCTGGACACTGCTGTCGGGCTTCTCGACGACGCTGTGGCGATCGATGCCTTCATACCGGCTGTTCGCGTCCTTGCAGCAGAGCTCTACTGGTTGTGTGGCCTGCCGGCGCAGACCCTTGCACAGGCGCAACAGGCGTTGAAGGCTCCGGGCTACCTCCGGGCGAGCGGACTGGTCTTGTCGGCCTTATGTGCCCGAGCCGACCTTGATGACGCCATGGCCGGCAGCCTTGTGGAGGAGGCACTGAAGCTGGGCTTGACCCTGCGGATCACTCGTCCCTTCAAGCTCAAGGACCAGGCAATGGCTGCCCTCCTGACCGAGCACGCCACCCGTGGCACTCGCTTCGAGGACTTCCTCGCCGAGCAGGTCGCCTGGCACGTCAGTAACGGCTCCGGGGACGGCCACCAGCTACTCAGCGGCCGCGAACACGAGATTCTGGGATACCTGGCAACCAGGATGTCCGCAGACGAGATCTGCCGGGCCCTGTTCATCTCGCGCAACACTCTGAAGACCCACCTGAAGTCCATCTACCGCAAGCTCGGTGTCAACAACCGACGAGACGCCGGCAGGCTGGCCCAGACGACCCGGTAAGGCCCGGCCCCCGGACTGCCAGGACGCGCACGCATTCTCGACCCGGCACTTCGTCAGCGTCCGACCTTCGAGTCACCCCCGCAGGGTGATGCGGTTGGTTCGACTTCCCGCGATGCTCATCACGACAGCCGGACGCCGAGCAGGCTGTCTGAGCCACACCGTGCACGTGGCGCAACGACGCCTCGAAGCGCGGCCGACGAAGGGACATATCGTGGGTTTCTGGGACTTCTTCTGGTTGATGCTGTGGGGCTACATCTTCATCGCCTACCTGATGGTGCTCTTCCAAGTGATCATGGACGTCTTCCGCGACCGGACCTTGAAGGGCTGGGCACGCATGGTCTGGCTGATCGCCTTGTTCATCGCGCCTCCCGTCACGGGTCTGATCTACATCATCGCCCGTGGTCGCGGCATGGACGAGCGGCGGCAGCAGGTCGCGGCGGACTCGCGCGCAGCCGCTGAGGAATACGTCCGGTCCGTCGCGGGGAAGGCAGATCCCGCCGAGAGCATCAACAAGGCGAAAGCGCTCCTGGACAGCGGCGCCATTTCAGCGGCTGAGTTCGACGTCCTCAAGGCCAAGGCTCTGGCGTTATGAGCGTGGACACGATGACCTACGGTCCGGCCGACCTCTATGTCATCGAGTTCCCCACGAGTGGGGTGCCTGCCACGGTCACGGCGACCTTGCGGGATGTGGCCGCGGCTGGCGTTATCACCTTGATGGACGTCGCCCTCGTTCGGACCAGTGACGATGGCGTGCCGTCCGTGGTTGAGCTGGACGAGTTTGCCGACGAGTTCGGGATGACCGGCCTGAAGCCGCTCGCTACCGGGATCATCGGAATCGAAGACATCGAGGACATCGAAGCCGACCTCACCCCAGGCACGTCCAGCCTGATCGTCCTCATGGAGAACACCTGGGCACGCAAGGTCACCAAAGCAGTGCTGGACGCGGACGCGCGCGTCGTGAGCGTCGAGAGATTCCCCGCAGAGGTCGTCAATGATGTGGCGGCCCTGGCAACAGAAGGGCAGAACAACTAGATGGCACTACGGAGAATGGGTCGCCCCGGACTGATCGGCACTGCCGCCCGGACCGCAGTCGTCGTCGGCACAGCCCAGGCTGTCACCGGCAAGAGCGCCGCACGCCAGGCCGCTGCAGCGGCGCCGACGAGCCCCCCGCCGACGGCGGTGCCGGCGCCCACGGCCCAGCCCCTGCCCGTTGCACCCGTTGAACCCGGCCAGGATCTCACCGCGCAACTTGAGCGCCTCGCCCAGCTCGCGGCGAGCGGCATGCTCACCCCGGAGGAGTTCTCGGCCGCAAAGGCTCAACTTCTGGCCTGATGCAGGTGGCGCGAGTCCCAGCAGGACCCACGCTGGAAGCTCGCGGGCGCGGAGAGGCGGACAGCCGTGGCCCCGCGTCGGTCGGCTCGTGAGGGACGTGCGCTCACTAAGCTTCACTGCGTTGACGGTTGCCGCCCGGCGGGCAGGCAACCGTGATCACCGCCACCGGCATCGGTCGCAGAACCACGGTGTACCCAGGACCAAGTACCCGTGGTCCACCTACGTGACGGGTCCTCCCACCAAACGTCGATCACCCTCACCGAGAAGCCCTGACCCACAGGTCCACCAACCCTCAGTCCCCCGAAGGAGAAGTCGTGCGAAGAGCGATCGTGATGGCCGTGGTGGTTGCCCTGAGCGGGGTATTCCTGACCGGGTGCGGCGTCGGTCCCACCGACCAGCTGACCGGCAGGACCTGGTACCTGGTCTCGGGTGCGGAGAAGAACCCGGCGTGGCAGTGGTCCGTGCCGCCGGAAGTGCAGGACCGGTACACGATTCACTTCGGGACCGACGCGACCTTCAGCTCGCAGGCCGACTGCAACCGTCTCGCCGGCTCTTGGCAGGCCTCCGGATCAGACCGTGTCACCATCACCCCCGGGCCGATGACCATGGCCTTCTGCGGGGAGCCTTCGTTCGACATCCTGTACGCGGGACTACTGGGCCAGGTGCGCACCTGGAACGTCGCCTCCACCGGAATGACCTTGACCCTGGCTGATGGCGGACGGCTCGACTACACCTCGACCGCACCGCCTTCCTCGTCACCCAGCGCAGAGGAGGGGCCGGCCGAAGCCACGGTCGCACCCACCACGCCCACACCTACCGTGACTGCGACCGTGACGGCCACTCAGACGCCCAGCACCTCAACGCCGAGGCCGAGCCCACCACCAACGGCAACAGTGACAGCCACAACGACCGCAACAGCAACAGCAACAGCAACAGCGACAGCGACAGCAACAGCGACAGCAACAGTGACTTCGAAGCCGACCCCCACGCCGACCCCGACACCGGGACCGGACCTCACCGGCCGTACCTGGCAGCTCACCGCCTTCGCCCTCAAGCTGCCGCTATTCACAGGCTCCGTGCCACAGGATCAGCAGGCCAGCTACACGATCCAGTTCCACCCCGACGGCACCTTCACAGCCCGGGCCGACTGCAACACAGTCAACGGAACCTACTCACCCGCAGACCCGTCGGGCTCCAGCGGCAGCCTGAGCCTGGTCCCAGGGCCGGCAACCATCAAGGCCTGCAGCGAAGGCTCCTATGGCGACCTGTACATCACCGCGATCGCCGGCACAGCCGGCTTCATCCTCGAGAGCGACGGGCTCAGGCTCACTCTCGTGGACTCCGGGACCCTCGAGTACCGGTAGATGGCTGGCTTCATGTCCCGATTCCGCCGAGCGCGGCTGTCGAGGGGGGGGTGGTCGGGGCTAGATGTACCCGGCCAGGACGTTGGTGACGGGCGTGGCTGCTTGAACAGGTGAGAACCCCCGAGTGAGGTGTGGCTTGTCGAAGGCCCAACACCGATCGGAGGTTCTCGTGTCCCACGGTAATGCTCGAACAACCATTCATGGACGATTGCTGATCGTGACCCGGCACCGGCAGGGGTGGCGGCAGGCCCATATCGCTGCGGCAATGGGAATCTCGAGGCGCTGCGTGAAGAAGTGGATCGACCGATTCGCCAGCGAGGGAACCGCCGGGTTACGGGACCGGTCGTCGCGGCCACACGCGATGCCGTCGCGGACGCCGGCCGCGGTCGAGTCCGCGGTGGTGCGCCTTCGTAATCAGGAGCGTCGGGGACGAGACTGGATAGCAGCCGAACTCGGTGTGCCGGCCCGGACGGTGTCGCGGATCCTGGTCCGTCACCAGCTGCCGCACCTGGCGATGCTGGACCCGATGACCGGGCTAGTGATCCGGGCCTCAAAGACCACCGCCGTCCGCTACGAACGCGACCGTCCCGGTGAGCTGGTCCACATGGACGTCAAGAAACTTGGCCGCATCCCTGCCGGTGGCGGCTGGCGAGCCCAGGGCTGGACCGTCGCCAACCACCAGTCCAACCCGGACAAGACCGGGGTCGGCTACGACTACGTCCACTCCCTGGTCGACGACCACAGCCGACTGGCCTACTCCGAGGTCCTTCCCGACGAGAAGGGCTCGACCTGCGCTGGGTTCCTGACCCGCGGCATCGCCTACTTCGCCACCCACGGCATCACCCGGATTGAACGACTCATCACCGACAACGCCTTCGCCTACCGCCATTCGCTGCGCACGCTGTGTGCCGAACTCGGCATCACCCAAAAGTTCATCCGGCCGCACTGCCCCTGGCAGAACGGGAAAGTCGAGCGCCTCAACCGCACCCTGGCAACCGAATGGGCCTACCGACAACCCTTCACCACCAACCAGCAACGCGCCGACGCACTTGCCCCCTGGCTCGAGCACTACAACACTGAACGCCGTCAC
>JADLEH010000342.1 GCA_020846255.1 Propionibacteriaceae bacterium | reverse complement strand
TTCTACATCGTCTGGCTGCCGCTGGAGACGGCGCTGATCTACCACCGCGCCCGGCAGAGCGGCCACCCGGCCGCGCTCACCCGTCGGGCGGCCGGCGCGCTGGTCGCAGCCCTCGAGGTCGGCGTGATCGCAGGCGCGCTGACGGCGGGCCAGCTCGGCGGGCCGCTGGAGGTGGTGCTGTGGCTGCCGGCCGTCGCAGTGACGGTCTGCTTCTTCGTGATCCTGTTCGGGGTGAAGGAATCACCCGACCTGAGCGGAGGCCGGTTCGACACGGTCGGCATGGTGCTGGTCGCCGTCGCGCTGCTCGGCCTCACCGGCGGGCTGTTCCTGCTCCGGGTCAACGGCCCGGCGAGCCCCGTGGCCTGGACGGCCATGGTCGGCGGGCTGGCCCTGTTCGTGCCGTTCGTGCGCTGGGAGCTGCGCCAGGCCGATCCGGTGATCGACGTGCGGATGTTCGCCAACCCGGCCCTGTGGCCGGTGTTCCTCACCGCCGGGCTGTTCGGGGTCAGCGTCCTGGGTGCCCAGGCGCCGCTGTCCACGTTCGCCCGCACCGACCCGGCGATCTACGGCTACGGCCTGGGCGCCACGGCAGGGCTGACCTCCGTGCTGATCGGCGCCTACGTGTTGTCCCTGACCGCCGGGGCCCTGCTGCTGCCGCTGGTGACGCGCTGGGTCAGTCCCCGCTGGGCGCTGATCGGTGCCAGCCTGCTGGTGGCGCTCGGCTACCTGCTGTTCCTGCCGTTCCACGCCGACTACGTCGAGACCCTCACCAACATGATCATTGCCGGGATCGGCTCCGGGGCGTTGGTGGCTGCGCTCCCGGCAGCAGCCGCGTCCGCGGCACCGTCCGGGCAGACCGGGGTGGCGACCGGGCTGACCAATTCGGTGAAGACGGTGGGTGGCTCGGTGGCCTCCGCCGTCTTCGGGATCGCGCTGGCGACCCACGCTGCCGGGTCGGTGCAGGGGACGGCCGGCTCGTTCAGCGGCTACCTGACCGTCTGGACGGTGTGCGGTGTGACCGCCCTGGTGGCCGCGGTCTGTCTGCTGTTCGTGCCGCGGGCGGCGTTCGGCGACCCGGTTGCCCCGAAGGCTGCCGTGGTCGGGCCGAACTAGGCCGAGCGGCTCGCGCGCCTGGCCAGGACGTCGGCGACCGTCTGGGAGAGCACGTCGTCGATGGCGATGGTCGCTGCCGAGCGGACGCCGGGCGTCGGTTCGGGCAGGGCCCTGACCGCTGCGGCGATCCGGTCGCAGGCCTCCTCGTCAGTCTCGGCGCCGGTGTCGACGACCAGGTCGAACTGGGACTCATCGGCCCAGTCGGTGGAGTAGAACAGCTTGGTGAAGCGGGCGCGCAGGGCGTCGTCGGCCTTGATCGCCTTGCCTGCCTCGGTGGGGCTCGTGCCGTCGCGCTCCGCGATCCGGTCGGCCCGCACGCTGTCGGGAGCCTTGACGAAGACGTTCACCACGTCGGCCAGCCCGGCCAGCACCCGGAACCCGCCGCGGCCGAGGATCACCACGTCGCCGCGAGCTGCGAAGGCCGCGATGGTCTCGTTCATCATCTGGATGGTGGTGACGCTGTCGGAGTTGAACAGCTCCCAGATCTTCGGCTTGTGGTCGTAGACCACGTCCAGGCGGGTGAGTCCGTACTGGCGGATCACCTTGTTGATCACGCTCTTGTCGACCAGGGCGTAGCCCAGTTCCCTGGCCAGGGCGCGGGCGATGCGGCCCCCGTGGCTGCCGAGCTGTCGGGAGACGGTAACGACTGCCATGGTTCCTCCTGGTCGGGCCGGGATCCGGCCACCAGAGCGCGCGGCCGATATGTGAAGACAATATCGGTTCCGGGATGGGTTGTCCCGGTTCCCCTGGTCAGTCCAGGAGCTCCAGGACGGTTCGGCCGACGCCGTCCTCGTCGTTGGACGGCACCACCGTGAAGCCGGCAGCCAGCAGGGCGCGATGGCCGTTGGCAACCACGTAGCCGCGGCCGGCCCAGGCGAGCATCGCGAGGTCGTTCGGCATGTCACCGAAGGCTGCGACGTCGGCGGGCTCGACGCCGAGTTCGGCGCAGAGCAGGGCGAGGGTGCTGGCCTTGGTCACCCCGGAAGCGGTGAGCTCGAGCATCCCGTAGCTGTCGCCGATGAGGGCATGGGTGAGGGTGAGCCGGTCGCCGACCACTTCCCGGGCGAGTTCGCAGAGCTCGTCGGAGTCCAGGCCCAGGTGGAAGCCGAGCAGCTTGATCACCGGTCCCAGCCGGTTGGCCAGTTCCTCCAGAGAGCCCTCCAGCACACCGGCGGCGCCGCGCTGCCTGGAGGGCGAGGTGGGTTCGCAGCCGAAACCCGTGTCGGTCTCGAAACCGAAGGTGATGCCCGGGATCGCGATGCGGAGTTCCGCGGCAACGGCGATGGCGACGCTCGCGTCCAGCGGGAAGCTGTGCACCACCTGCCGGGTGGCCAGGTCGAAGACCGCCGCGCCGTTGCTGACGATCACCTGCGAATGCGCCTCGGCCAGGTCGTCGAGCACGTCCAGCCAGCGAACCGGCCGCCCGGTGGCGACCACGAAGGGGATCCCCAGCTGCGCTGCGCGCCGGGCGGCGGCCAGGTTGGTGTCGGACACGCGCCGGTCCCGGCCGAGGAAGGTGCCGTCGAGGTCGGTGGCGATGAGCCGGGGACGGGTCACAGCTTGGAGTTCGGGGTGGGGGAGCCGACCGCCCCCGACGGTGATGCCGAGCCCGGGGACGGGGAGGCGGACGACGGTGACGGCGATCCGGACCCCGGCGACGGGGAACCGGACTGCGGTGACGGCGAACCGGAGGCGGGGGAGGGGGATCCCGACTGCGGGGACGGGGACCCGGACTGCGGCGATGCGGAGGCGCTGTCGGGCACGGGTGGCGGTGGGCTGACCGGCGGGGCCTGCTGGAAGATCAGGATGGCGATCAGCACAGCGAGTGCTGAGAGCAGCAGCATCAGCAGCCAGGAGGCCAGGATCGACATCCAGCCGGCCCGGTCGTAGCGGCCCGGCCAGGGCAGCGGCCAGAGCTTGGCCAGCCCGGGACGGAACCGGTCGATCCAGTGCAGCCGGTAGTCGGGCCCGGCCGGGCTGCCCAGCAGCGGCACCCGCGACATGTCCACCTCTGCGAGGATCCGGGCGGCCTCGGCGGTGGAGGCGGGCGAGGCGTCGTAGGCCAGCGCCACCCAGGGCGTCGCCGGCACCGATTCGCTGACCTGCGGGTCGTCGTTCCGGTCGTCCACCCAGAGCCGGCCGAGGCGGCCCTCACCCTGCCCGTGGCCGCCGCGGGCGAGGACGGTGTCGATGTGCAGCTGGTTGACGGTGCCGGCGAACCGGTCGCGGGCACCCGCGTCCGCAGCGGCGCCCTCGGACAGCAGGACCAGCAGGACCGGGGTGTTGGCCGGGTCGTGGCCGATGAAGGCCACGCCGGAGGCTGCGGCCACCAGCCGCGCGTCCAGCCAGTAGTCCCCGACCTTGGGCGGGTCGGTGGGCAGCAACGGCGACAGCTGCGGTGGCTCGAGGCCATCCCCAGGTGCGGTCGGTGTGCTCATCGGTCCCCTCGTCGGCGCGGGACGGCCCCGCGGTTCCCCCATTGTGCCGCACGCCCAAGCCCGGCCACCCTGCCCCCGCAGCACGAAAGGGGACAGTCCCCTTTCCTGCGGGGCGACGCGGGATGAACGAAAGGGGACTGTCCCCTTCTGTACCGGACGGGTGGGCGAGGTTCAGGGCGTCCGCACAGCTGGGGCGCTGGGACCAGCCGGTATCGTGGTCGGCGCGCCCCCGGGCGTCGACCGTGACCAGCAGGAGAGTTCGCGTGACCAACCCGAGTCAACCCTCAGCAGCTCCCGAACCGGGGCATGCCCAGGCAACCCAGAACGACACCGCGAAGGCAGCCAAGCTGCTCGGTGAAGCCATCGCGCAGGTACAGCGGGTGATCGTCGGCCAGGAGCACATGGTCGAGCAACTCATGGTTGCTCTGCTCGCCAAGGGCCACTGCCTCCTCGAGGGCGTCCCAGGTGTGGCGAAGACCCTCGCCGTGCGCAGCTTCGCCACCGTCGTGGGTGGTGAGTTCGCCCGCATCCAGTTCACCCCCGACCTGGTGCCCTCCGACATCGTCGGTACCCGCATCTACTCGGCCAGGCAGGAGAAGTTCGACATCGCGCTCGGCCCGGTGTTCGTGAACTTCGTCCTCGCCGACGAGATCAACCGGGCACCGGCAAAGGTCCAGTCGGCGATGCTCGAGCTGATGGCCGAGAAGCAGGTCTCCATCGGCGGCCAGACCTACCCGGTGCCGGCGCCGTTCATCGTGATCGCGACCCAGAACCCGATCGAGTCCGAGGGCGTCTACCCGCTGCCCGAGGCGCAGCGGGACCGGTTCCTGCTCAAGGTCGACGTGCCCTACCCGCGCGGCAACGAGGAGTTCGAGATCCTGCGCCGGATGAGCGTCCACCCGCCGACCGCCAACCCGGTCCTGAACCCGGAGATGGTGTCAAAGCTGCAGGAGCAGGCCTCCAACGTCTTCGTGCACAACCTGGTCGCCGAGTACGTGGTCCGGCTGGTGCTCGCCACCCGCACGCCGGAGGAGTTCGGCATGCCCGACCTGACCTCGGTGATCCAGGTTGGCTGCAGCCCTCGCGCAACCCTCGGCCTGGTCGCAGCAGCCCGGGCGCTGGCCCTGATCCACGGCCGCGACTACGTGCTGCCGACCGACGTCCAGGCAGTGGCGAGGGACGTGATGTCGCACCGCGTGATGCTCGGCTTCGACGCTGTGGCGGACAACATCACCCCAGCCCAGGTGATCGAGCGGATCGTCGCGATGGTGCCGCCGCCGACGCCGGTGTGGAACGCCCAGCAGCGGCAGGCGGCGCAGTCCCAGCACCAGTACACCCCGGAAGGACGTAGCTGAACGTGGGCCCGCAGCCGGCATTCGCGCCACCGCCCGAGAACCTCGGCGCGGTGGCCTCGGTGCTGAGCGAGCCGACGACCGCGACCATCCCGCTGCACCAGCTGGCTCCCGAGGCCGCGCTCCGCCGGCTGGAGCTGACCATCGTCAGGCGCCTGGAAGGCTTCCTGCACGGCGACCACCAGGGCCTGCTGCCCGGCCCGGGCTCGGAGGCCAACGACGCCCGCGCCTACGTCCCCGGCCAGGACGACGTCCGCAAGATCGACTGGGCGGTGACCGCGCGCACCACCATCCCCTATGTCCGGGACACCATCGCCGACCGGGAGCTGGAGATCTGGGCCCTGCTCGACGTCACCCCGTCGATGAACTGGGGCACCGAAGGCGTCACCAAGCGCGACCTCGGCATCGCGGCGATCGCCACGATCGGGTTCCTCAGCCAGCGGATGGGGGACCGGTTCGGTGGGCTGATCATGCGCCCGGACCAGATCAAGCGGCTGCCAGCCATGTCCGGACGCACCGCCCTCTACGGGCTGCTCCGCCGGATGCTGACCGAGCCGATCGTCTCCGACCACACCACCGGGCCCTACTCGCTGGCCGCCGGCATCGAGCGACTGGCCCGCACCGAGCGCCGCCGCGGCATGCGGATGGTCGTCTCCGACTTCCTCACCCCGGGCGACTTCGAGCTCGACCCGAACGTCGAGCCGGACTGGGAGCGTCCGATCCGGCAGCTCGCCGTGCGCAACCAGGTGCTGGCCGTCGAGGTCGTCGACCGCCACGAGGTGGAATTCGCCGACGTGGGGGAGCTACTGATCCGCGACCCCGAAACCGACTTCCTGCGCTACGTGAACACCTCCGACGACGCTGCCCGCGAACGCATGGACGCAGCGACGGCAGCCCAGCGGGAGCGGATCCGGGTGTCCCTGCGCCGGGCCGGGGCCGCCCACATCCAGTTGCGTACCGACAGAGACTGGGTGCATGACATCGCCCGCTTCGTGCTGGCCTACCGTCGGACCGCCAGCATGCTGCACCAGCCACCGGCGGGGGTGACCCGCTGATGGGTTGGCTGACGTTCCTGAACCCGGAGCGGCTCTGGGTGCTGCTGGTGGTGCCGCTGCTGATCGCGATCTACGTCTTCCTCGTCCTGATGAAGAAGAAGACCGGGATGCGGTTCACCAACACCGCCATCCTCGGCCAGGTGGTGCCGAAGCAGTCGCAGTGGCGCCGGCACCTCGCCGTTGCCCTCTCGCTGGCCGCCCTCGTGGCGCTGAGCCTCGCCTGGGCCCGTCCGAACGGCATCGAGATGCAGCCGCGGGAGCGGGCGACCGTGGTGATGGTGATCGACATCTCGCTGTCGATGCAGGCCACCGACGTGAAACCGTCCCGGCTGGAGGCGGCCAAGGAAGCCGCTCTGAACTTCGTGAAGGCACTGCCCCCGCAGTACAACGTCTCGGTGGTCGGCCTGGCCGGGAACCCCTCGGTGCGGCTGCCACCAACCACTGACCGCTACCAGGCCCAGCAGGCGATCCGGAGCCTGAAGGTGCAGGAGTCAACGGCCGTGGGCGAGTCGATCTACACCGCCCTTTCCGCCCTGGCGCAGGCGCCAAAGGGCACCGACTCGAGCCCGGCGCCGGGCGCGATCGTGATGCTCTCCGACGGGCAGAACACGGCCGGACGCTCGCCGGCGCAGGCAGCTGCCGAGGCGAAGAAGCAGGAAGTGCCGATCTACACGATCGCCTACGGCACCGAGAACGGCTACGTCGACCTCGACGGCAAGCGCGAACGCGTCCCGCCGGACAAGACGCTGCTGAGCGGGCTGTCCGTGGCCACCGGTGGCGTCACCTACACCGCCGAGAACCTCGACCAGCTCGACCGGGTCTACAACAACATCCGCAGCGAGGTCGGCCAGACGCCGGTGAAGAAGGAGACCACGGCGATCTGGGCCGGCTACGGGCTGGCCTTCGCAGTGGTGGCAGCTCTGGCAGCTGTCTCCCTCGGAGCAAGGTGGCCGTGATGCTCGAATTCATGCGTCCCGAACGCCTCTGGTGGCTCGCGCTGATCCCGCTGCTGGTCGGGCTGTACGTCTTCCTGTTGTGGCGGCGCCGCAACAAGGCCCGTCCGCACGCGATCACGAACCTTGAACGGGTGCTGCCGAAGCAGCAGGCCTGGAAGCGGCACGTTGCGGTCAGCGCCGCCGTGCTGGCCCTGGCAGCGCTGAACGTGGCCTTCGCCCAGCCGAAGGGCGAGGTCGAGGTGCCCAGGGAGCGGGCCACCGTCGTGCTCACCCTCGACATCTCGCGGTCGATGATCGCCGAGGACGTGGCGCCCAACCGGCTGGTCGCTGCCAAGGCCGCTGCCCGCGACTTCCTGCAGATGCTCCCGGTTGGCTTCAACGTCGCCCTGGTCAGTTTCGCCGGCACGGCTGCGGTGGTGGTGCCGCCGACTATGGATCGCGGCGTGGTCGCTGCGGCGATCGACAACCTGCAGGTGGCCCCTTCTACCGCCATCGGTGAGGGCATCTACTCCTCGCTGGACGCCATGGTGCAGGCCCCGCCCGACCCGGACCATCCCGACGAGCCGGCGCCCGGTGCCGTGGTGCTGCTCAGCGACGGCTACACCAACGTCGGCCGGCCCTCCGACATCGCGGCGCAGGACGCCAAGAAGCAGCGCATCCCGATCTACACGATCGCCTACGGCACGGTGAACGGGTACGTGGAGAGCAACGGACGCCGGGAGCCGGTCCCGGTGAACCCGGCCGAACTCGCGCAGGTGTCCCGGCTCTCCGGCGGCAAGGCGTTCACGGCCGGCTCCCAGGGCGAACTGCGGGAGGTCTACTCCTCGATCGCCAAGTCGGTCGGCTACGTCAAGGTCGACCAGGAGGTCACCGAGCAGTACGCCGGTTACGCCCTCGGCCTGGCGATCCTCGCGGCCATGGCGGTCATCTCGCTCGGGGCCCGCTGGCCGTGAGCACGGACCCCTGCCGTAGCCTCGGGGTGAACGCGAGGACAAGGAGGCCCGCGGCCACTGCCAGCACCGCTGCCAACGGCAGCGGGAGCGGCCCACGTCCCACCGGTCGGTCCTGGACCTGCCAGGCGGGGACCAGTTGCCGGGCGGCATCCGGGCCGACCAGTGCCGCCCCGGTGAAGTCGGGCGCGTAACTCGAGATCTGCTCCTGGCTGCCGGTCCGGAGGTCGACCCACAGGAAGCCCGACTCGTTCGAGTCGCCGATGGCGCCGGCGTGCACGAGCACCGTCCCGGCGTCGCGCCAGCCGATGGCCGAGCCGAACTCGATGCCGGTCAGGGGCAGCGTGCGTGCCGGGTCCTCCGGCCGGGCTGCGTCCACGATCACCAGCGAACTGGCGCTCATGAACGCGATCCGGCGCCCATCCGGCGACCAGGCGTCGCCGTCCAGGTCGATCGGCCCTGGTGCTGCCAGGCGGGCGACGATCCGGCCATCGGTTGCGTCGGCAAGGACGGTTCCGGCCGAGGTGTCTGCAACGATCCGGGACCCGTCCGGGGACAACGCAGCCGCATTCACGTCGGCCAGCCCCGGATAGGCCCGCAGCTTCCCGGAAACCAGGTCGAGGCTGGCAAGGGCGCCGTGGAGCCGGAAACCGATGTCCTCCAGGGGGCTCAATGACCGGTCGCTGGTGAGGAGCAGGACCGTCCGGCCGTCGGCCCCGATGCTGGTCGGCACCGCGCTGCGACCGGCTCCGATGGACACCGCGCGGGCGGAGCCGTCCCGCACGGTGACCACCTGCACGTTTCCGTGACCGTTGGCGCCGGCCACCACGACGAAGGTGCCATCGGGGGACAGCACGGTCTGCGCCGGGTCACCCTGGTCGGCTGCGATGCTCAGGGATTCGGCGAGCTCGAGGCGCCGGTACGAGCTCCCGTCCACGCCGAGCAGGACCGACTGCGGAGAGTCGAGGAACTCGACGCCGACGCCGTTCTGGTACAGCAGCGTTGCAGCGTCCAGGGCCGACGGCGACAGCATGCCGGTCCACCAGGAGTAGGCGGCGACCTGCCGGGGAAAGACCGGGATCCCTGCGGACGGCTGCGCCGCCGACGGACGCAGGGACGGTGATGTCGAAACCATGAGCACGACGGCGGCGACGAGCAGGGCTGCCAACGGATTGCGGCGGCCGCTGCGCGGCGTGGCTGGAGTTGCCATCTGGGGTCCCCCGGGTCGTTGCTGTCAACACTAGGGACCGCGAAGCCCGCTGGGACAGGCTTCTGGTACAGAGGTCGGGGCGGCGGGGCCGGTCGGGTCAGCCGCGGGCGCCGAAGATGGCCGTCCCGATCCGCACCACCGTGGCGCCGTGGGCGATGGCGAGCTCGAAGTCGCCGGACATCCCCATCGAGAGCTCGTCGTAGCTCTGGCCGGGCAGGGCGGCTTCGCGCAGTTCGCGCTGCACCTGTTGCATGCGCAGGAAGCAGGCCGCCACCTGTTCGGTGTCCGGGGAGGGCAGGGCCAGGGTCATCAGCCCGCGGACCCGCAAGGCATCGAAGGGGGTGAGGGCGGCAGCGAAACCGGCCACCTCGGCCGGTGGCAGCCCAAACTTGGACTCCTCGCCGGAGGAGTTGACCTGGATCAGCACGTCCAGCCGGCGCCCGGCCGCCTGCAGCCGCCGGTCGAGCTCGGCAGCGAGCGGGACGGAGTCGAGGCCCTGGAACTCGCTGGCGAACTCCGCCACCACCTTGGCCTTGTTGGACTGCAGATGCCCGATCATCACCCATTCCAGCCCGGGGATCCCCGCCAGCTCGAGCGCTTTGGCGTGGGCCTCCTGCGCCTTGTTCTCCCCGAAGCGGGAGCACCCGGCGGCGTGCGCAGCGACAATGTCGGCAACCGGCCTGGTCTTGCTCACCGGAAGCAGCTCCACCGAGCCCACCGGACGGCCGGCGGCGGCACAAGCGGCATCGATCCGCGCCCGGACGGCGTGCACCCGCGCCGCGATCTGCTCCATGGCCTTAGCTAACCACGTCGGGCAGGACTGGTACGCGCGTGACTACTGGGGCAGAATGGGCCTGTACCCCGCGGGACTGAGGTGGCTGGGGAAGGCACATCTCAGCGAAGGGGGACAAATGACAAGCACGCGCGGAATCATCCTGATTCACTCCGCGCCCGCCGTGCTGCGCCCGCACCTCGAGTGGGCTGTAGGCGCGGTCTTCGGGGCGCCGGTCGACTTCACCTGGTCGCCACAGCCGGCCGAGCCGAGAACGCTGCGGGCCGAGCACAGCTGGCATGGCCGTCCCGGGACCGGGGCCCAACTGGCGAGTGCGCTGCGCGGCTGCGTCCGGGCCCGCTTCGAGGTGACCGAGGAGCCGGTGGCCGGCAACGAGGGCATGCGCTGGGCCTACACCCCGGACCTCGGCATCTTCGCCTGCGCCACCGGCGTGCACGGCGACCTGATGATCCACGAGGACCGGCTCAAGCAGGCCATCCTTGCCGACGCCCTCGGCGTCCAACCCCTGGCAGAGGGTGTGGCCGAACTGCTCGGTGCCCGTTGGGACGACGAGCTGGAGGCCTTCCGCCACGCCGGCGAAGGCGCCCCCGTCCGCTGGCTGCACCAGGTGGGTTAGCCAACAACGTCACCCCCTACCTCCCCCCACGCAAGCTGTGAGTTGGCCGCCGACTACGGCGCCCAACTCACAGCTTGCG
>JADLEH010000341.1 GCA_020846255.1 Propionibacteriaceae bacterium | reverse complement strand
CCGTGAACGGGATGTCGGTGTCTCCGGAGAGCACTGCCGGTCCGTCGCCGGTGACCGTCCAGCTGCCGGTGTAGGCCTGGGAACCGTAGGTGCACCGGTAGCCGCCGGAGAAGGTGGTGCCCGGTGCGACGGCCCCGGGGGTACCGTCGCCGAAGGCCTTGCTGATGGCGACGGTTCCGGTCACCCGGCGGATGCCGTTGGTGAGGGTCGCCGTCGGGGAGTCGTTGGCTGCTGTGACCCTCGTGGTCGTCCCGCCGCCAGGGAAGCTGACCGACTGGCTGTCCCAGGCGAAGGAGGCGTCGCGGAGCTGGGTCGGGTTCGGGAACGGTCCCTCGCCGAGCTGGCAGGTCCAGCCGTACGGCACCTGGTCGATCACGGTCACGGTGTCGCCGGGGCGGACGAGGACGTTGGCCTCGAGGCGACCGCTCTCTTCCGGATCGTTGAGATAGCACCGGGCGGTGACGCTGAAGCCGGCGAAGCCACCGGCCGGGGCGTACCCGTCGGTCTCGCCGCTCAGTTCCTTGGTCGCGCTGACCTTGCCGGTGTCCCGCAGCAGGGTGTTGGTGACACTCAGCCGGTTCCCGGTCGCGCCGGCGACGGTGACGCCGTGGTACCCCGGTGTCGGGTCCCACCGGTAGGACGGGTCGGTCGCGGGTGACCCCAGCGCAGAGGTGTCCTCCGTGACGGTGCACCTCGAACCGATCAGGATGTGGCCGGCGTCGCCGGTCAGCGTCGCCAGCTCGCCGGCGGAACTGCCGGCACCGTGCCAGGTGCCGGTCACGGCCGGGTCGTCGCCGTACTGGCAGGCCCAGTCACCGGAGAAGGAGACATCCGGGTCGATGACCCCGGCGTGTCCGGAGTCGTCGATGATCTTGACGACCTCGATGCCGGCGTAGACCCGTTCGATCGGGTTCCGGATGCTGATCTCATAGCTGCCGCCGGCTTCGGTGAGCTTCACCGGGTCGCCGATCGAAGCCTCGGCCCACGCGAAGGACCCGTCCCGGAGCCCGGCGTCGGTGCTGCCCTCGGTCGCCGAGCAGGTGGCGCCGAGCGGGATGCCGGTCCAGGTGGTCGAGCCGCCGGCAGCCACCTGGCGGGTGCCCTGGGCGCCGGCTCCGGTGCAGGTGAGGGTGACCGGGAAGATGGCTTCGCCGCCGGCGGTGAAGCCGCCGGTCTCGCCGGTGACGGTCTTGGACACGACCACCTGCGCGGTCCGTGCGCTGATCGAGTTCACTGCGCGCACGCTCACCGGCCCGGCGTCGTCGGTGGTGGTGAAGGTGATGCTGCGACCGTCCTGGCCGGTGTGGCCGGCGTCGCCGCTGACGCTGAGGCTCACGCCGTCCCAGCGGAACGGGTCGATGGTCCCCGGGTAGTCCCCCTCGGTCACGGTGCAGGTCGAGCCGCCCGGGATCGCCTCCGCCGGGGCGCCGGAGCCACCGGCGTTGACGCTGAACCCGCCGGTGATGGTCTCGCCGGTGAGCGGGGTGCAGGTGTAGCTGAAGCCGAAGTCGGCCCCGGCCGGGAACGCGGTGCCTGCCGTCCCGCCTTCGACGCTCTTGGTGATGCTGAAGGCGCCCTCGGCGCGGTTCAGCGTGTTCACCACGGTCGCGACCGCGCCGTCCTTCCCGACGGTCGTCGGGTCGGGGGTCTGGGTGGACCAGGTGTAGGACCGGTCCCCGTCCACGGGGGCGCCCGGGTTGTCCTCCGTCACGGTGCAGACCGAGCCGACCAGGACGTCGACCCCTGCGGCCAGCCCCTGGCCGGTGACGTCCCAGGAGCCGGTCCGGACGTCCTCACCGTTGTTGTAGTCGCAGCGGTAGCCGCCGCTGAAGGTGTGGTCGCCGGTGCCGTGGCCGGTGTGGTTGACGACGTCCTTGGTGATCTCGAACCGGGCGTAGACCCGTTTGATGTCGTTGGTGACCGTCACCCGGCGGGCGTCCTCGGCCGCCGGCACCTTCACCGTGACCGGCTCCGGCGAGACCTTCCAGGCGTACGAGGCGTTGGGCAGGGCCTCGTGGCCCTCCGGCCCGGCGGTCTCGGTCACGGTGCAGGAGGTACCGACCGGCAGGTAGGGGGTGAGCCCGCTGACCGCTGACGGCCAGGTCAGGGTGAACGTCTCGGCATAGTCGTCCGACTCGCCCTTGGCCGCGGCGTCGCAACTGACGGCGAGTTCGAAGCTGGTGCCGCCGGCCACCTGGTCGGCGAAGCTGTCGATCTCCTTCGTCACCTGGATCCGGCCGTAGCCGATGGCCGTGGGGTTGGTGACGGTGACGGTCCCGGAGCTCCCGCGGCCGACAGCGATCGTGCCGTCGGTCAGCCCGGCGTAGACCGGATCGCCCCAGACGTAGCCGGGCTTGAGCAGGCCGGACGCAGGTGCGTGCTCGGTGACGGCGCAGGCCACCCCTGCGGGCACGGTGACGGTCTCGGTGCCACCGTCGGCGATGCTGACGGTGCCGGCGTAGGGCGCACCGCAGTCGTAGTCGAGGCTGAAGTCCTTGCCGGAGCCGGTGTAGCCGTTGCCGGTGACGACCTTGGCCAGGTCAAGGTCCACCAGGTCCCGCTGGAAGTAGTTGGTGACCGTGATCGTGCCGGTGCCGTTGGACTTGATCGTGACGGCGCTGCCGGCCGAGTAGCCGGCCCAGGCGTAGGACGGGTCGAGGAAGTCGCCGTCCTTCTGCGCCTGGTCCTCTGCGGTGACCGAGCAGGTGCTCGCTGCCGGGATGCCGGAGACGGTCCGGGAGGCTCCGGTCGCGACGTCGACAGTGCCGGAGCTGACGACGTCGCCGCCGAGCGTGCAGCTGTAGGTGATCGGGAACGTGCGGGCGGAGCCGCCCGTGTAGCCCGCACCGGGGACCCCTTCGCGCGGTGTGACGGCCTTGCTGAGCTGCAGCGAGCCGAACAGGCGGGTGGTGGCGTTGGTGATGTTGACCGTCGAGGTCCGGTCGGCGGCGATGGTCACCGTCGCCGGGTTGGCCGGGGCCACCCAGGTCCAGGACGGGTTGACCAGGTCGGTGTCGGTCCCGGTCGGGGCGTCAGCCTCGGTGACGGTGCAGTTCGCGCCGGCCGGGACGTTGTCGACGATGACGGGCGCGCCGGCGGTGCCGTTGGAAGCTGCGGGATGGACCGTCACCGTCCCGGACCTGACCGTCGCGGTGCCGTAGGTGCACAGGTAGGTGGCGGAGAAGGCCTTGCTCGTGCCACCGGCATAGCCGTTGCCGGTGACGGTCTTGGTGATGGCCAGCCTGCCGATGGCGAACTTGTTGCGAACCGTGCAGACGGCGCTCTGGCCGGCGGTGAGGGTGAGGGTTGTGCCGACCAGCGTCCCGTTGGTGCACGACCAGGCGCCGTCCTGGACGTAGCCGGCGGTCGTCGCCGGATTCGATCCGACCTCGGCCAGGCTGTAGCTGCCGGCGATCACGGTCCTGGTCGTGACGGCCTCGCTGCCGCTGGCGCCCGAGATCACCTGGCCGGCGACCGTGCCGGACCCGGTGGCCGAGAGGGTCCAGTCCGACGGGGTGGCCGGCGTCCCGCTCTGTCCTGTCGTGGTGACCTGCTTGACCAGGGTGAGGGTGGCCCGCGGGGTGTAGGTGTTGGTGTAGGTGCAGGTGATCGGCGCCGTCGATGCGGTCGGTGCGGAGTAGTCCCCGGAGAACCTGAGGCTGGCTCCGGTGACGGTCAGACCGGTGATGTCACTGTTGCCGGCACCGTCGACACAGGTGAGGCCGGTGAAGGCCCAGGCCGGGTCGGTCGGTGCCGTCTCTGCGATGTTGATGGTCTGGCCGGTGACGAGGTTCGCCGTCCTGACGGCCTGGCCGGCCGGCCCGGTGGCGGTCGGGGTGAGCGTGAAGTTGCTGCCCCACGGCGAACCGGCCACGTCGCTGCTGGCGGTGAAGCCGGACGTCGGGAAGCTCGGCGGCCCGCCGTAGGGAGCTGCCGCCCGCTTCTGGATGGTGAGTGGGCGGACCTCCTGGACCTGCGCGTAGAGACAGCCGTTGCTGGTTGCGCCCTCAGGGGTGGTGAAGGTGGTCGACACCGTGCCGAGGCTGGTGACCGAAGCAGTGCAGGCCGTGCCTGCCTGCGTCGCCGTGAAACCGCGGACGATCAGGGTGTAGCTGACACCGTTGAAGGTGAAGCTCTGGTCGCTGAGCTGGTTGAGGAACGTGGTGGTGTCGGCGACGTTGCTGCCGGTGGTCTCGTTCATCTCGTAGCTGAAGGGAAGCGTCATGTCCATGAACCGGATGTTCAGCGTGCCGCGGTAATAGGTGCGCGACAGGCCGTAGACGCCGTTGTTGTTGTGGATCATCCGACCCAGGTTGAAGATCGTGCCGGGGCTCAGTGACGTGATCGAGGCCGGGGAGAACCCGAGGGCGCTCTGGGTGCTGAGGTCGAGGAGGGGTGGGCAGTTGCCCCACTGGCTGCCGGTGCCGTGGGCGGCCCAGACGATGGACCCCGCCCCGGCGTAGACCGTGTTCCCGGTGGTCGCGGAACTGGCAGCCGTGCCGCCGGTGTTGGTCACGGTGCCGGAGGTGGTGCTGCTGGCCGCAGTGCCGAAACGGATGCAGTCGTCGCTGGAGTAGCTCGCGACGCCGCCGCTGGCGGCGCTGCCCGTGTACCCGGTGTGCAGGGCCATCTGGGCCTGCACGTTCTGCGAAGCTGAAACTGTGATAGTCGCCGCAGCCGCCACGGAAGGTACCGCGACCAGGCTGACGCAGGCCAAGGCCAGAGCCAAGACCCAAGAGACCCCTCGGTTTTTCAGCATGTTCATTCTTTCCCCTAAAAAGAGATGACCATGTTTCGAGTAGGAAGCTACCCCACCCGGCGCCCGAAAATCTGCGAAACCGGAAAACTCGTACAAAAATCTGGTTCATTGACAAGCATTTGTCCCCCACTTTGGGGACAAATTCGAAAGAACGTCCCCATTCCGGGTGACCGGTCATTGGGAGCCCTGTCCCAGCGCGGGTGACGCCCGCTGGGGGGACGCCGGCGGTCGCCGCCAGGTGCCCGGGACTTCGCCGCGATCGGGCCTGCCGGAGCGCTCAACCAGCCGGCGGCGGACACGGGAAACCGGCGCCCCGCCTGGCTTTCCGGAGGGGCGCCGGCAATCGATCAGCTGAGTGGCCGCCGCAACTCAGTCGCTGACCCCGGGGACTTTGATGTACTTGGTATTTCCGGTGATCGACGCCGTGGCTGCTGCGAAGATCGAAGCGAGATCGGCAGAGGTGGCAGCACAGAAGTAGGAATCGCCATCACCGTTCTCCTTGGCCGTATTGCCGCTCACGGTGCAGTTGTAGGCATCACTTGCCACGCCGTTGGACTTCGGCGACGCGGCCTTTGCGAGGACGTCACGGACATAGATGGTGCTGCCGTTGGATGAACCGCAGGTGGCCGTGTTCACGTCCCCCACGCCGATGGTGATGATCTTGATTCCCAGGTCCTTGGCCTTCGTGGCCATTGCCAGCAGGTTGTCGCAGGACTGCTTCAGCCCGTTGCCGACGTCGGCGCCGCCGGTGTAACCGATGTCGTAACTGTTGTTCAACAGCATGGCGTCGCTGTGGCTCTGGAACAGCTCCGAGGGCGCACCGTCGGTCTCGAAGATGATGACCTTCTTCGGCGTGCCGTAGTCGGCCCGGCTGGGCATCCCGCTGAGGTTGTTGCTGTTGGTCAGGTACTGGATGGCGCCCTTCATGGCGGCAGCCAGGTGGGTGCCCTCGTTGGTCGTCTTCTTGTAGCCGCTGCTGGCCCCTGGGTAGCTCACCGTGCTGTCCGAGATCTCGAGGCAGTCGATGGCCTTGAACAGGTTGCTGGCGGTGTTCACAGCCAGCGTTCCGTCCAGGGGCGAGCCGGTGGTGTAGTTGTTGGAGTAGCCGACCGGCACCCAGGAGCCGTTGAAGGTCCACTTCTTGTTGGTCTGGGGCACCTTGCTCTGGCTGGTCGAGACGAAGGTGCTGACGCCGTTGAAGGCGAGGCCACTGAAGGTGCCGCTGGACGGTTCCTGAGTCAGGCAGGTGGCCGGCGTGCTCTTGGCAATGGTGCCGAAGGCCACGAACTGCTGGTCGCGGTTCATGGTGAGCAGCATGTTCTTGAGGCTCTGCTTCATGTTGACGAAGGCGCCCTGCATGTTGGACTCGAGTTCGCTGTCGGCCATGGAAGGCGTCCGGTCGGCGATGACCACCACGTCCAGGGGGTTGGGCGCGATCGAGCCGCACATCCCCTTGCAGGCCGCAGAACTCAGCGCACCGGTGGTCCCGGTCGGGATGTTGATGGCCGGTCCGAACATGAAGTCGACGATCTTGGTGTAGGAGACCTTGATGGTGTTGCACGCAGCACCTGCGCCGCCGCAGGGCAGCACACAGATCACACCGTTGCAGCCGGTCGCCGCCATTCCAGTGCCCTTGGTCCAGGCGGTACCCGGATTGCAGATGCCGGGCACCTGGGTCTCGTCGGGAAGATTGGTGCCCGGCTTGACCGCGATCGCGCAGAACAGCTGCACCTGGACGGACGCTGCGTTCAGGTTCAGGTCGGGGGCGCTGGCCAGTGCGAACGCCTTGGCGTCCGCAACCGCAGCCACAGCGTCCGGGAGGGCATAGCTGCCGGCCTGAGCAGCCGCGTCGACAGCTGCGCGCACGGCCTGGCGCTCGTAGGCCAGCTTGGCGATGTCCATCCCGAGGGCTGCGGCCGCCAGCAGCATCACCATGACCATGGCGAGGATGATCGCAACGGCGCCACGTTCCCGCCGGCCCTTGACCAGACGTCGGAGATTGCTCATTCGATTCTCATCTCGCTGGCCTTGGTGACTACCGAGACGCTGGGGAGCCCGAGCAGTGCCGGGGTGAGCCAGTGGTGCTGGTAGGAGATCCGCACCACCACCGTCCCGCCAGGCTTCTTGCCGGCGTCGTAGCTCCCACTGCAGTTCGCCCCTGGGCTGCCGGGCAGGCGGCAGGTGACCGTGGTCGCGACATTGGTGATGTTGGGCAGGTAGGACACCTCGGAGTTGACGACCGTGACGATCTCGGACTCGGTCGCGGAGAAGCTCCCCGCACGAGCGGCGTCGCGGGCAGCATTGGCGAACACGGCCTGGGAGTTGATCATCATGCCGAAGTCGACCACTCCGAACACGAGCATGATGAGGATGGGGGCGACTAACGCGAACTCAAGTGCAGCGGCCCCGCGCTGCGACTTGCGCGATCTCCACTTGGCGAGCACGCGCGATCCATTCTGCCTTTTACTTCTCCGGACCCCTCCAGAATTGATTGGAGTCTAGGCCGCCCCGGGAGGCCTGTCAATGCAGAGATGGATCTCCATACATTAGTGCACAGCCCGCAATTATCGCGGATTCTTCTACGCGTGTCGCCGCTCCGGACAAGGCACGTAATCCCTAGTCGGCGGGTCATTGGTGCAGAACTACAATATTGTGATCCGGACCGGAGCAGTTTCCGGTGTCCCCCTTTCGGGCGACACCGGCGGAGCTGGCCTTGTCCCCCTTTAGGGCGACACAATAGCCGCAAAAGACTAGCCGGTGACTACTGCGGAACGCCGATCTTCTCGAGAATCCTCCGCCGTCCGCTCACGTACGAGATTTCCAGGTCACCCAAATGGATGACATCACCGTCGGCCACAAGCCCCTTGGCGCGGTCGGCGCCGAGTTGGGCGCTGATGCGCACGGCCCGCTGGCCGCGGGAGGACCCCCAGGCGCCGGTGAGGACCCCCCGGAGTTCGGCGAGCTCGGCCGACCCCTCGGGGGCGACCAGCTTCATCCGCCTGCCATTCACGACGACGTCGGCCACAGCGCGTCCATTCCTGGAGAAAGCGAGCAGGCCGTCCACCCGCGGCGTGATCAGCATCCGCCCGATCAGCAGCACACCGGCGCCGAGGCCGACCAGGACGACAATGGCCAGCAGCGTCGGCGCGAGTGTCGGCGGGAGCTCCAGCGGTGGGGGCGCGATCGTGGAACTCCCGACGAGGGCCGGCGCGAACT
>JADLEH010000340.1 GCA_020846255.1 Propionibacteriaceae bacterium | reverse complement strand
TGGAACGGCTCGGCGGGCGCTGCGCGATCAACTCGGTGAACTACGAGGACGGCGACGGGCCGGACTCGCGCTTCGCGAAGGCCATGCCGCTGGTCCGCGAGCACGGCGCTGCCGTGGTCGCGCTGACAATCGACGAGGAGGGCCAGGCCCGGACGGCGGAATGGAAGTTGCGGGTGGCCGACCGCCTGATCGCCGACCTGACCGGCAACTGGGGCATGGACATCGGCGACATCATCGTCGACTGCCTGACCTTCCCGGTGTCCACCGGCCAGGAGGAGACCAGACGGGACGCGCTGGAGACGATCGAGGCGATCCGCCAGCTGACCGCCCGCTACCCGGGAATCCACACCACCCTCGGGATCTCCAACGTCTCCTTCGGCCTCAATCCCGCCGCCCGGCAGGTGCTCAACTCGGTGTTCCTGCACGAGTGCGTGCAGGCCGGCCTCGACTCCGGCATCGTCCCGGCCGCCCGGATCGTCCCGATCGCGCGCATCCCCGAGGACCAGCGGATCGTTGCCGAGGACCTGATCTACGACCGGCGGGCGCCCGGCTACGACCCGCTGACCAGGTTCCTCGAGCTCTTCGAGGGCGTCACCACGACCAGCACCAGGGAGGCCCGTGCTGCCGAGCTCGCGTCCCTGCCGGTGGCGGAGCGCCTGCAGCGCCGGATCGTGGACGGCGACCCGAAGGGCCTGGCGGCCGACCTCGACGAGGCCCTGCTGGCCAAGCCGGGGCTGGCCATCATCAACGACGAGCTGCTGGCCGGCATGAAAGAGGTCGGGGAGCTGTTCGGGTCGGGCCAGATGCAGCTGCCTTTCGTCCTGGCCTCCGCCGAGGTGATGAAGGCGGCCGTCGCCTACCTGGAACCGCACCTGGACAAGGCCGACGCCGGCGGCAAGGGCACCATCGTGATCGCCACCGTGAAGGGCGATGTGCATGACATCGGCAAGAACCTGGTCGACATCATCCTCACCAACAACGGCTACACGGTGGTCAACCTCGGCATCAAGCAGCCGGTGAGCGCCATCATCGAGGCGGCGCTGGTGCACAAGGCCGACGCGATCGGCATGTCCGGCCTGCTGGTGAAGTCGACCGTCGTGATGCGCGACAACCTCCAGGAGCTGAACAACCGCGGCCTGACCGGGTTCCCCGTCCTGCTCGGCGGCGCAGCCCTGACCAGGGCGTTCGTCGAGGAGGACCTGAACGACCTCTACGCCGGCGAGGTGCGCTACGCCCGCGACGCCTTCGAGGGGCTCTCGCTGATGGAGAAGGTGATGGCGGTCAAGCGCGGGGTGCCCGGCGCGGCCCTGCCCGAACCCCGTCGGCGCCGGGTTGCCGCCAAGACCCGCACAAGTGGGGACAGTCCCCTTTCGGTTCAGCTGCCGCGCTCGGACGTGGCCAGGGGCGGACCGGTGCCGACCCCGCCGTTCTGGGGCAGCCGTGTGGTGAAGGGGATCGGGCTGGCCGAGGTGGCCCGCTGGCTGGATGAGCGCGCCACCTTCATGGGCCAGTGGGGCCTGCGGTCGGCGAAGGACGGACCGAGCTACGAGGAGCTGGTCGAGACCGAGGGCCGGCCACGGCTGCGCCACTGGCTGGACCGGATGCGGACCGATGGCCTGGCCGAGCTGGCGGTCGTGCACGGCTACTGGCCCTGCCACTCCGAGGGCGAGTCGCTGATCCTCGGCGATCCCGACGACCCGTCCCGGGAGGTCACCCGCTTCACCTTCCCCCGGCAGAGCCGCGACCGGCACCTGTGCCTCGCCGACTTCTTCCGGGACGCCGATGAGGTGGCAGAGCTCGGGCCGGACGTCATCGGGCTGCAACTGGTCACCATGGGTTCTGCGGTCTCCCGGGCGACGGCTGAGCTGTTCGCGGCCAACGCCTACCGCGACTACCTCGAGCTGCACGGCCTCTCGGTGCAGCTCACCGAGGCCCTCGCCGAGTACTGGCACGCCCGCGTCCGGACCGAGCTCGGTCTGGACGGCGACGGCGGCGTTGAGGCGATGATCCGCGATCAGGCCTATCGTGGCTCGCGGTACTCGTTCGGCTACCCGGCCTGCCCAGACCTTGCTGACCGGGCGAAATTGGTCGAACTGCTCCGTCCGGAGCGGATCGGTGTGGAATTGAGCGAGGAACTGCAGCTACACCCCGAGCAGTCCACCGACGCGATCGTCGTGCACCACCAGGAGGCCAAGTATTTCAACGCCCGCTGAGACCCCGCGCCGCCGCCACCTGTTGCCGGCGGTGATCGCGGTCACCCTCAGTCTGCTGGCCGGCTGCACGCCGGGCGCGGTGCCGCCGATCTCGCCCTCGCCGTCGCCCACCCCACGGGCCTTCACCCTGCTGACCACCGGGTCGATCACCACCGCAGACCCGGCGATCGCCACCGGCGACACCGACTCGATGCTGGTGACCAGCGTCTACCAGCGGCTGATGGTGGTGCTGCCGGAGACCGGAGAGCTGAAGCCGGATGCGGCCACCGACTGCCTGTTCACTTCGAAGCTGGTCTACGAGTGCACGCTGCCGGAGCTGTTGTCCTTCCACAACGGCCATGTCCTCGACTCCTCCGATGTCCGGTTCAGCCTCCAGCGCGCGCTCCGGATGGACGCCGCTGGGACGTCGATCCGGCTCTTGGCCGCGCTGAAGCGGATCGAGACCCCGGACCCGCACACCATCCGCTTCCAGCTGTCCTGGGCCGACAACCAGTTCGGTTACGCCCTCGCCGGCCAGGCCGCGTCGATCGTCGACGAGGAGGTGTTCGACCCGGACACCCCGCTGCCGCTGGAGACCCTGCCGATCGGGTCGGGACCCTACGCCGTCCGCACCATTGAGGGAGTGGAGGCGTCCTTCGCCAAGTTCGACAAGTACCTGGGCCCGAAGGCCGGACTGCTCACGGAGCTGAAGCTGGCGATCGCAGCGGACTCGGTGGCTGCGGAGACCGCGATCGCGGAGGGCACGGCGGACGTGGTCTGGCGCAGCCTCGACAACGCGGCCCTGCAGCGGGTGACCGACGAGATCGCCGGCAGTTCCGACCAGCGAACCGCCAAGGGCTTCACCCGGTTCCCGCTGCCCGGGCTCCGGGTGACGCAGCTGGTCTGGAACCCCGACGCCCGGCTCCGCCGCAGCGAGGTGCTGCGGGAGGGTGTCGCCAGGGCACTCCAGGGCGACCGCACCCTCGATTCGCTGGTGCCGATCGGGGTGGCCGACCACGCCACGGCCTTCGAACTGGGTGGCCGTCCCCGGTTGCCGGAGCTGTCCGGAAACCGGATCATCCTCACCCTCGGCTACAGCCCGACCGCACCGGGCCACGCCGACCTGGCCAACCTGCTGCGCAGCCGGATCGAGGGGCTGGACGGGGTCAGCGTGCGCCTGGTCACCGGCGGCGCCGCCGACCTCTGGCTGACCGACGCCCCGGCCAGGGTGAACAACGCCACCGGCTGGCTGCAGCGCTACCTGAGCAGCCCGCTGCCCAACAGCAGGACGAAGCTGGAGGAACTCGACCAGCGGGCCCGCACCACTAGCGGGGTGCCGCGGACCGTTGCGCTGACCGAGCTGCAACAGCAGGCCGCGGTGGACAACACCGTGTTGCCGGTGTCGCAGACTGACGGCATCCTGTTCGTCGGCAAGGGAGTGACCCTGGTCGGACATCCGTTCGGCAGTGGACAGGCTCTCGGATTCTGGGGGATCACGCGTGGCTGAGTTGAGTGGTACCCGCACCGGTGAGCTGAAGGCGGGGGAGCGGGTCACCCTCTCCGACGCCAAGGGCCGGCGTCATTCGGTGGTCCTCAAGCCCGGCGGCACCTTCCACACCACGAAGGGCGGCATCGGGCACGACGACCTGATCGGGCAGCCCGAAGGGGTGGTGGTCAGCTCCGCCGGGGGCGCAGCCTACCTGGCCTTCCGGCCGCTGCTGGAGGAGTTCACCGTCACGATGCCCCGCGGCGCCGCCGTGGTCTACCCGAAGGACGCGGCGCACATCCTGGTGCAGACCGACATCTTCCCCGGTGCACGCGTCCTCGAGGCCGGCGCCGGCTCCGGTGCCCTCACCATCTTCCTGCTCCGGGCCATCGGCAGCACCGGCCGGCTGTACTCCTACGAGCGCCGCCCCGAGTTCGCAGCCGTGGCCAAGCAGAACGTGGAGGCCTTCTTCGGCCAGGAGCATCCGGCCTGGACGCTGCGCAACGGCGACCTCGCCACCGACATCGGTCCGGAACCGGTGGACCGGGTGGTGCTGGACATGCTCGCCCCGTGGGAGTGCATCGAAGCGGTGGCCGGCGTCCTCGTGCCCGGCGGGCTGCTCTGCTGCTACGTCGCCACCACCACCCAGCTGGGCCGGACGGTCGACAGCCTCCGCGTCCACGGCGGCTTCACCGAGCCGGCGGCCAGGGAGTACTCGGCGCGGGAATGGCACGCGGAGGGTCTCTCGATCCGTCCCGGCCATGGCACCAGCGGACACACCGGTTTCCTGATCTTCACCCGCCGGCTGGCCCCCGGCATGGTGGCCCCGGTCAAGCGCCGCCGACCGGCGCCCGGAGCCTACGGCCCCGACTACAGCGGCCCGCGGCCCCCCGGCACCGAAGCCGAGTCGGGCGATGCCTGAGCCGGCCGAACTGGCCAGGCAGCTCGCCGACGCCAACGAGCTGCTCAAGGCCCGGGCCCGCGCGCTCGACCTGGCGGAGCGTCGGCTCACCGATGCCCGCACCGACGCCCGCGGGCTGGCCCAGGCCAACGAGAAGCTCAACGCCACGCTCGCAGCTGCCAGGGACTCCCTGGTTGCGCTGCGTGCCGAACTGGACAACCTGGCCACCCCGCCGAGCTCGTTCGGGCACGTCGTGGCTGTCGGGGAGGCAACCGCAGACGTCGCGACCGGGGGCCGGTTGTTGCGCTGTGCGGTCAGCCCTGATGTGCCGACGGCCCAGGTAGTGGTCGGCACGCGGGTGCTGCTGAACGAGGCGCTGCTGGTGGTCGGGACCGCCGGCGACACGCCGTCCGGGGAGACCGTCCGGCTCGCCGAGGTGCTGCCCGACGGCAGGCTGCTGGTCACCGGCGCCTCCGGGGAGGAGCTGGTGCTGCAGGCAGCCGCCGCGCTCGACGTGGCCGGCCTGCGAATCGGGGTCACCCTGCTGGCGGACCGTCGCGCGCTGCTGGCACTTGCCGCGGTGCAGCGCAGCGAGGTCGCCGACCTCACCCTCGAGGAAGTGCCAGACGTTCGCTACGCCGACATCGGTGGCCTGGGCGCCCAGATCGAACAGATCCGGGACGCGGTCGAGCTGCCCTTCCGGCACCGGGAGCTGTTCACCGAGTTCGGCCTGCGCCCGCCCAAGGGGGTGCTGCTCTACGGACCGCCGGGGTGCGGCAAGACGATGATCGCCAAGGCTGTCGCCAACTCGGCCGGCAGCCACTTCCTGAACATCAAGGGTCCGGAGCTGTTGGACAAGTACGTGGGGGAGACCGAACGGCAGATCCGGGCGATCTTCACCAGGGCGAAGGAGCACGCCACCTCGGGACGGCCGGTGATCGTCTTCTTCGACGAGATGGACGCGTTGTTCCGGACCAGGGGCAGCGGGGTCTCCTCCGACGTCGAGGCGACCATCGTGCCGCAGCTGCTGAGCGAGATCGACGGCGTCGAGGGCCTGGCCAACGTGATCGTGATCGGCGCGACGAACCGGGAGGACCTGATCGACCCGGCCATCCTGCGTCCCGGCCGCCTGGACGTGAAGATCAAGCTCGAGCGTCCCGACCGGGCCGGTGCCGCCGAGATCCTGGCCCGCTACCTCACCCGACAGACCCCGCTGAACTCCGGCGACACCGATCCCGGGAAGTTCCGGCAGGAACTTATCGATGCCATCGTCGACCGGCTCTACGCCCGCACCGAGGAGAACCGGTTCATCGAGGTCACCTACGCCAGCGGCGCGAAGGAAGTGCTCCACGTGGCCGACTTCGTGTCCGGCGCAATGCTGGTAGGCGTCGTCGACCGGGCGAAGAAGGCTGCGATCAAGGAACTGATCGACGGCGGGCAGCGCGGCGTCCGGCTGGAGCACGTGCTCGGGGCCTGTGCCGCCGAGATCCGGGAGAACGAGGAGCTGCCGAACACCACCAACCCGGACGACTGGGCGCGGGTCTCCGGTCGCAAGGGTGAGCGGATCGTGTTCCTGCGCACCCTGGTCGGGTCGCGCGCACTCAACCAGTGACCGTGATCCAGCAGTCGAGCCCTTCGAGCCGCCCGATGACGCAGCGCGTCCTCGGGATCGAGACCGAGTACGGCATCCTCGCCGCGGCGGCACCGGAGCTCCACCCGGCGGTTCTGAGCGCAGCCGTGGTGGCCGCCTACCCGGGGATCGCCACCGGGACCACCCTGGAGTGGGACGACCCGATCCCGATCGAGGACGCCCACAACCGGGTGCTGGCCAACGGGGCGCGGCTCTACGTCGACCACGCCCACCCCGAGTACAGCGGCCCGGAGGTCACCACGGCTATCGACGCGCTCGCCTACGACCTGGCCGGGGACGCAGCCGTGGTGGCGGCAGCCCGGGCCGCCTCGGCACAACTCGGCGTCGAGATCGGGATCTACAAGAACAACACCGACTCCCGGGGCGCCTCCTACGGCTGCCACGAGAACCACCTGCTGCCGCGTTCGCTGCCGTGGGACCGGATCCGGGCGGCAGTGCCGTCCTTCCTGGTGTCCCGCGCCGTCCTGGTCGGGGCCGGACGGGTCGGGCTGGGCCAGCACGGGGAGCTGGCCGGCTTCCAGCTCACCCAGCGCGCCGACTTCTTCGAGACGGTCGAAGGCATCCAGACCACCCGGCGCCGGCCGATCCTGAACACCCGCGACGAGCCGCACGCCCGGCCGGCCAGCTACCGCCGCCTGCACGTGATCACGGGGGACGCCAACCGCAGCCAGTTCACCACCTGGTTGAAGGCCGGCACCCTCGCGGCCTTCCTCACGGCCCTCCAGGCCGGGGCCCTGCCGGTCATCGAGCTCGCCGACCCGGTTGCGGCCTTCACCGCCGTCAGCCATGACCCCGGCCTCACTGCGCTGTTGCAGCTTGCCGACGGACGCCGACTCAGCGCCCTCGACCTGCAGGAAGTGATCTGTGACGCGGTCCGGGCCGAGGCGCAGCGGCACCCGGAGGACTACGAGACCGAGGTGCTCACGGCCTGGGCGGAGGTCCTGGCCGACCTGCGCCGGGATCCGGAGAGCTGCGCCGACCGGCTCGACTGGGTGGCCAAGCTGCAACTGCTCCGCGCCTACGCCGACCGGGACCAGCTCGCCTGGGACCATCCCCGGCTCGCCCAGCTGGACCTGGTCTGGGCAAGGCTGGACCGTCCGGGCCCGGTCGAGGCCCTGGAGCGCGCCGGGAGGTTGCGAACGCTGGTTGCCCCGGAGCGGGTGGCCAGGGCGGGAGACGAGCCGCCGGCCGACACCAGGGCGTGGTTGCGCGGCACCCTGGTACGGCTGGCAGCCGACCGGGTGGTGGGGGCGTCCTGGGACTGGATGTCCGTCCGGGACAGCAACGGCGGCCTGCACCGGCTCGACCTGGCCGAGCCCGCCGGGTCGACCTCGGCGGCTGTCGGAGCGATCCGGGACGCTGCGGCGGTCGATGCGCTGCTGCGCCGCCTGGGATGAGTAGGCTGACGGGCTGAAGCGAACAGGAGCTACGGTGGCCGATCGGGTGCAGCGGGAACGGGCGCAGCAACGCGCAGAAGAGGTGGTCGAGGAGACCGCCACGACCGCGCGGGCCGTCGACTACGACGCGATCCTCGACGAGATCGACTCCGTGCTCGAGTCCGACGCCGAGGAGTACGTGCGCTCCTTCGTGCAGAAGGGCGGCCAGTGAATCCCCCTGACCTCTCGCCGGCCCTGGTCATCGGCACCGGGCTGGTCGGCGCTTCCGTCGCCCACGCGCTCACCCGCGCCGGGCTGCGCGTGCACCTGCAGGACAAGGTCTCCAGCCATGCCCGCGTCGCTGCGTCCCGGGGCGCCGGCAGCACCAGCGCGCCGGAACCGGCAGAGGTCCGCCTCGTCGTGGTCGCTGTGCCGCCGGAGGCGCTGGCGAAGGTGATCGCCCGGTCACTGCACACCTACCCGAACGCCACCGTGACCGACGTCGGTTCGGTGAAGGGCACCGTCCTCGGCGCCCTGCGCCGGACCGATGCCGACCTGTCGCGTTACGTCGGGTCGCACCCGATGGCCGGCTCCCAGCATGTCGGCCCGCTGACCGCCAATCCCGACCTGTTCGTTGACCGCACCTGGGTGATCACCCCGCACGACACCTCGGCCGCCCATGCCGTCCTGGACGTGCAGGAACTCGCTGCGATGTGCGGCGCCCGCAAGGTCACCATGGGGGCTGCGCACCACGACGAGGCCGTCGCCCAGGTCTCGCACCTGCCCCACCTGGTCTCGGTGCTGGTGGCCGGCACGCTCACGCGGGTGCCGGCTGAGCACCTGCGGCTGGCCGGCCAGGGACTGCGGGACGTGACCAGGATCGCCGGCTCCGACCCCGGCCTGTGGCAGCAGATCATCGGGGCGAACTCTGTGGCCGTGCGGGCAGAGCTGGTCGCGATCCAGGCCGACCTGGCCGAGATGATCGCAACCCTCGACGGTGGCGACATCGCAGCGCTGCTGGAGCGGGGCCGCGAGGGCACCAGGGCACTGCCCGGCAAGCACGGCATCACCAGCGTCAGCTACGCCCACGTGGTGGTGGAGATCCCGGACGCCCCCGGTGCGCTGGCCCGGCTGTTCCGCGACATCGAAGCCGCCGGGGTCAACGTCGAGGACCTTTCCATCGACCACGACCTCGAACGCGAAGTGGGCTGGCTCTCGGTGCAGGTCGCGCCGGAGAAGGCCGCAGAACTGGCCGCCGCCATGACGGGCGCCGGCTGGACCGTCCGCGACCGTGAACCGCAACTGTAGGAGGAACATGTCAGCCGAACGCCTCGTGATCGCCATCGACGGGCCGAGTGGCTCCGGGAAGTCGACGACCTCCCGCGGGGTGGCCAAGGCACTTGGCCTGGCCTACCTGGACACCGGGGCGATGTACCGCGCGGTGGCTTGTGCCTTCCTCGACGCCGGCGTCGACCCAAAGGACGAGGCCGGGGTGATCGCAGCCACCGTCGGCGCCGACCTGGAGATCAGTACCGACCCCGACGACCAGTGGGTGCGGGTGAACGGCCGGGACGTGACCGCGGCCATCCGCGAGCCGGAGGTCTCGGCAAAGGTGAGCGCCGTCTCCACGGTCGCCGAATGCCGGGCGAACCTGGTGCAGCGGCAGCGCAGCATCATCGAGGCCGCCCCGAACGGGATCGTCGCTGAGGGCCGCGACATCACGACGGTGGTCGCACCGGACGCCGACGTGCGGCTGCTGCTCACCGCCGACCCGGAGATCCGGATGGCGCGGCGACAGGCCGAGCTCGGTGACAAGGTGGACGCTGCCCAGCTGGCCGACCAGGTGCTGCGTCGCGACTCCGACGACTCCAAGCTGGTCAACTTCACCACGGCCGCCGACGGCGTCACGCACCTGGACTGCACGTACCTGAGCCTGCCGGAGACGATCGAAGCTGTGCTCAGCCTGGTTGCGGCAGCTCGCCGCTGAGCTGCCCGGAAGGCTCGGCGGCCCGCGCGGCCAGGACCCGCCGCAGGGTGATCCAGAGGAGGGCGCCGAGGACGAAGGGCCCGATCTGGACATGCGCCAGGCCGAGCGCACTGCCAACTGCCGGCAGCAGCCAGGCGGCGAGCAGCACCTCGCGGTCGCCGCGCAGCCAGCCGTGCTCCAGGCCGTGGACGGCCAGCCAGGCGATCGGGAAGGCCAACCAGGCCAGGTCGTAGTCGAAGGCGTATGGGTTCGCAAGGAATGTCGCCGTCATCAGGGCCGCGCCCCGCAGGGGTAGCGAGGCCGTCCGGCGCCACACCAGCCAGACGACGATCGCTGCGGCGGCTGCAACGACAGCCTGCCCCGCGTACGCCCACCCGACGGGTGTGCCGAGCAGCCGGAGCATGGCGAAGGTCGAGGGCATCTTGTTCCACGGCAGGAGGCCGAGCTCGGTAGCCAACCGTGCGACCTGAAGGCTGTCGAACCAGGCGGTGAGGCTCTCGCCACCGAAGACGGCCAGGCTCAGGGCAAGGAAGGCAGCCGCGGTACCGGCGGCCACGAGCAGCGTCCGCCAGGCCCGGGCAGCGATCAGGGCCACAGCGAACAGCGCCGCGAGGTGAGGCTTGATGATCAGTAGGCCGAGGAGCACCCCGGAGAGGGCAGGGTGTCGCTTCAGCAGGAGGAGTGAGCCTCCGGCCAGCGCCGCGGTGAGCAGGCCGTTCTGGCCCTGGGTGACGCAGATCCAGAACCCGGGGAAGGCGATCGCCAGCCAGCCGGCTCCCGGACGGCCGATCGCCTTCCGCAGAGCCGCCCACCAGGCCGCAGCGCCGGCAGTGACGAAGAGGGCGAGGGAGCCCAGCAGGGGAAGCAGTGCCAATGGCAGCACCAGCAGGAGGAACGTCGGCGGATAGAACCAGCCGTACACCGCGCTGGTCAGGCTGGGGAAGAGCACCTGCTGGGTCCTGACGAAGGCTTCGAGGTCGTAGACCAGCAGGGCCCTGCCCTCCAGCGCAAGGGTGGAAGCAGCGTAGAACGGCATGAAGTCGGTGCCGACGGGTCTTCCTGTCGCGAGCATCTGGTCGTGGGTCGCCACCGCGTAGGCCGCGGTCACGACAACCATCACCACAACCATGATCCGTGGGTACACCCGGAGCCGCTCGGCGTTCAGCCAGTGCCGGCTGGTCGAAGCGGCCACGATGCCTCCATTCAGGTGCTGGCAGCAGTCTGGCACCGACAGGCGGGTGCGGGTCGGACGGCGCCCGTGCGGTAGCCTGATTGGTCGCGCGCGAAAACGAAGGGACCACCATGACCGAGACCACCACCGAGATCGATGTGGTCAAACCCGTCGTGGCCGTCGTCGGCAGGCCGAACGTCGGGAAGTCGATGCTGGTGAACCGGATCATCGGTCGCCGCGAAGCAGTCGTGCAGGACCTTCCCGGGGTCACCCGGGACCGGGTCAGCTACGACGCGGAATGGAACGGTCGCGAGTTCGTGATCGTCGACACCGGTGGCTGGGCTCCAGACGCCAAGGGCATGGCCGCGCAGATCGCCGAACAGGCCGAGCTGGCGATCGCAGCCGCGGACGTCGTGCTCTTCGTGGTGGACGCCACCGTCGGCACGCAGGACATCGACGAGGCCGTGGTCGAGGTGTTGCGCCGCAGCCGCAAGCCGGTGGTGCTGGCGGCCAACAAGGTAGACGACCTGCGCCAGGAGGCGGACGCCGCCGGCATGTGGAACCTGGGGCTGGGGGAGCCGCACCCGGTCTCCGCGATGCACGGGCGCGGCACCGGCGACCTGCTGGACGCCCTGCTCGACGTGCTCCCCGAGGCCCCGCCCGCCGGTGACCCCGAGATCGGTGGCCCGCGCCGGGTGGCGATCATCGGTCGCCCCAACGTCGGCAAGTCCTCGCTGTTGAACCAGGTGGCCAATTCCCGCCGCGCTGTCGTCGACAACGTCGCCGGCACCACCGTCGACCCGGTCGACGAGCTCGTCGAGGTCGGCCGGGTGGTCTACCGGTTCATCGACACCGCCGGCCTGCGCCGACGGGTCAAGGAGGCCTCCGGCCACGAGTACTACGCCTCACTCCGCACGCAGGGTGCCATCGAGCGCGCCGAGGTGTGCGTCGTGGTGCTCGACGCCTCGGAGACGATCAGTGACCAGGACCTGCGCATCCTCACCATGGTCGAGGATGCCGGCAAGGCGCTGGTGATCGCCTACAACAAGTGGGACCTGACCGACGAGGAGCGCCGCCACTACCTGGCCCGTGAGGTGGAGCAGGACATCCAGGCCTTCGCCTGGGCTCCCAGCGTGAACATTTCGGCGCTCACCGGACGGAACGTCGACAAGCTGTCCAAGGCCATCGAGGAGGCCCTCGCCGGCTGGGAGACCCGGGTGTCGACCGGCAAGCTGAACGCCTTCCTCGGCCGGCTCGCGGCCGCCCATCCGCACCCGGTGCGCAGCGGCAAGCAGCCGCGGATCCTGTTCGGCACCCAGGCGCACGCCTGTCCGCCCACCTTCGCCCTGTTCACCTCGGGGAAGTTCGATCCCCAGTACGTCCGGTTCGTCGAGCGCCGCCTGCGCGAGGACTTCGGTTTCCGGGGCTCCCCGGTGAACGTCGAGGTTCGGGCGCGGGAGAAGCGCAAGGACCGCTAGCCCGGCCGGGTTCGCATCCCGGTGCTATTGGCCTGACCAATTCTGCCGGTTGGGCTCTCGCGCGTGCGCCCCTGGGGGAGAATGCCTTCAGGACGCCTACCCCGAGGAGCACCAATGCCGGTGACGATCGCTGGACTGCACGTCGATGAGCAACTGGCCGGCTTCGTCGCCGAGGAGTTGCTGCCGGGCCTCGGCATCGAGCCTCGGCAGTGGTGGCGGGGCCTGGCCGAGCTTCAGGACCGGTTCCAGCCGCGGCTGCAACGGCTGCTGGGGCGACGCGACGACCTCCAGGCTGCCCTGGACGGCTGGCACACCTCGCGCGGTGCCTCTGACCCAGCCGAGTACGAGCGCTTCCTCGCCGACATCGGCTACCTGGTACCGACCCCTGCGCAGGCCCCGGTCCTGGTGTCGAACGTCGACCCCGAGATTGCGCTGGTGGCCGGGCCGCAGCTGGTGGTGCCGTCCACGGTGCCGCGCTACGCGCTGAACGCAGCCAACGCCCGCTGGGGGTCGCTGTTCGACGCGCTCTACGGAACCGACGTCCTGCCACTGGACCACGAGCTGGACCCCGGTTACGACGACCGGCGGGGCGCCCAGGTGATCGCTGCGGCCGACCGTCTGCTGGACGAGCTCTTCCCGCTGGCCGGAACCGGGCACGGCGAAGTGTCGGGCTACTCGGTGGCCGCAGGGGTGCTGGTGGCCGAGACCGCTTCAGGCCCGACGGGTCTGGTCGACCCGGGCCAGCTGGTCGGGTACGGCGACGGGGCGATCCTGCTGGGCAGGCACGGCCTGCACGTGGAGCTCGCCGTCGACCGCGGGCATCCGGTTGGCAGCAGCCACCATGCCGGCGTCGCCGATGTGCTGGTCGAGGCGGCGGTGACCACGATCGTCGACCTGGAGGACTCCGTGTCCACGGTCGACGGCGCCGACAAGACGGCTGCGTACCGCACTTGGCTGGGGCTGATGACCGGTGGGCTGAGCGCCACTTTCGGCAAGGCCGGCCGGACCGTGGTCAGGTCGCAGCACGACGACCGGCGCTACCGTGCCGCCGACGGGACGGAGCTGGTGCTGCCGGGTCGTGCGCTGCTGCTGGCCCGGACGGTCGGCCACCACATGTTCACCGACGCCGTCCGCACTGTCGGCGGCTCGGAGGTCGCCGAAGGCCTGCTGGACACGCTGGTGGTCGCAACGGCTGCCCTGCACGACCTGCGGGGGCTCGGTCGCGTCCGCAACTCGCGAACCGGGAGCATCTACCTGGTGAAGCCCAAGCAGCACGGCCCGGACGAGGTTGCCCTCACCGTCGAGGTGCTCGCGGCCGTGGAGGGCCTGCTCGGTCTGGCGCCGACGACCATCAAGGTCGGCATCATGGACGAGGAGAAGCGCACCTCGCTGAATCTCGAGGCGTGCATCGCCGCAGCCCGGGACCGGGTGATCTTCATCAATACCGGGTTCCTCGACCGTACCGGCGACGAGATCCACAGCGACTTCTGCGCCGGGCCGGTGATCGGCAAGAGCGACCTGAAGTCGGCGGTCTGGATGACCGCCTACGAGGACCGGAACGTCGATGTCGCCCTTGCTGCGGGCTTCAGTGGGCAGGCGCAGGTCGGCAAGGGGATGTGGGCCAAGCCGGCCGCGATGGCGGCCATGCTGGAACAGAAGATCGCCCACCCGCTGGCGGGCGCCAACTGTGCCTGGGTGCCGTCACCGACAGCTGCCACCCTGCACGCGCTGCACTACCTGCGGGTGGACGTGGCGCAACGGCAGCGGGAACTGGTGGGTCGGGCCACCGACCGGAGGCTGTTGTTGCACGTGCCGGTGCTGCCGGAGCATCCCGCCCCGGAAGTGGTCGAGCATGAGCTGCGGACGAACGCGCAGTCGATCCTCGGCTACGTGGTGCGCTGGGTGGGGCTCGGGATCGGTTGTTCGACGGTGCCCGACCTTGACGGAGTCGGGTTGATGGAGGACCGGGCAACGCTGCGGATCTCGAGCCAGCACATCGCCAACTGGCTCCACCACGGGGTTGTGGACGAGGCCCGGGTGCGGCAGGTGTTCGCCGAGATGGCTGTGGTTGTGGACCGGCAGAACACCGGCGAACCCGGCTACCGGCCGATGAGCGCCGACCCGTCCGCCAGCGAGCCCTTCCAGGCAGCCCTGGAACTGGTGTTCACCGGGCGTACCGAGCCCAACGGCTACACCGAGCGGGCGCTGGTGAAGTGGCGTCGCCTGGCGAAGGCCCGAGCCGCGGTCGGCTGATCGGGCGGGAAGTTGAGCTGGGGACGGACGGCTCAGGTCTGCGGCGGTTGGCCCTGGCCGCCGGCCGGGGGCCACGGTCCCTGCTGCGGGACCTGCCCGGGCGGCGGATAGCCCGGTCCGGGCTGCCCGTAGTACTGGCCGGGCGGCGGGTACGCCGGACCCTGGGGGCCCGGGTAGTACCCGTAGGCCGGCGGCATGCCGCCGTAGCCGTTGGCAGGCATTTCCGAGCGCCGAACCTGGTCGACGAACATGAACGTGACGTAGGTCTGCAGGAACGG
>JADLEH010000339.1 GCA_020846255.1 Propionibacteriaceae bacterium | reverse complement strand
GAGATGTCAGATCGCGAGCGCCCGACCCGCTAGACCGATCCGGACCTTCCTGCGACTGATCGACGGACTTGCGCCCCGGCGCACGCATCTGCGAGGTTCAGCGCGTCCGGGCCTGATTCACGCCGGTGGTGTGCAACCCGACGCAATCGGCGACCGTGGAGCGCCGGAGCCTCGTAGTTGTGTGCGTGACGGCGCAAGCGAGTCGCTCGCTGATCGTGTCATCCAACAAGACCTTCAGCGCCTTGGCCGAGATCTTCGGCAATCCGGTCGCCGTGGCGGCCAGGGTCGACCGTCTGGTGCACCACGCCGAGGTCTTCGTGCTCAAGGGCGACAGCTATCGCCTACGAGGCAAGCGCGAGGAGGTGCTGACCGGCTCCAAGACACGTTGAGTGTTCAGGTTTCGACCGTTGTGACCGATTCAGAATCCGACCGGCGTTGACAGGCCTGGACGTAAAGCGCCTGCGCAGTGGCTCGGCCTACCGGCACCCCACGTCGGCGCTCTTCACACGCGGTTCCGCGTCTTCATCCTCGCCCAGCCCCACAGTGCTGTTCAGGACTCCACTCGCGACCGACTCGACACGTGGCGGGGAGAGCTTGGATCAAGTGCGAGCGCGTCGAGGCACGATCGCACTATCCCATCAGATCATCGACCTCGCTCTTCACGGACCGCATGGCTCGCCCAAACAAGAACACCGAATCGGAGACCCTGTAGAACCTGATCGACGGCATCTTCACCGCTGGGGACGCTGCCCGCTGGGTCACCGGCGCCCCACACGAGCCGACTCCGAGCCAGAAGTTCGCTGCGCTCGACAACGGGTGTTCTGCCCCTCCAGGCTGTCGTGGCGCTGGGACGACTCGTCTTGTCCGCGCGGCTATCGATCAGCAGCAGATGCCAAGTCAGAGAGTTGGATCAAGTGGCCAAGAGCTCGTTCGAGGGTCTGGCTGTCGTGCGTCTCGATGAGCGCGTCTTGGAGGATGTGGGAGTAGATCAGGCTGAGGACGACGAGGGCTTGTGACGATGAGCGTTCTCGGGCCGTGCGCAGGTCGAGGCTCTGAGTGGTGGTCAGCCAGACGGTGATGCACTCACGCAGGAAGGCGAGAGCGTGGGTGTAGACCTCGTTGGCAACGTCTCGCACGACGGGGTTGGCGACCGCTTCTCCCCAGACTTGGACGATGAAGCCGGTGGAAATGTTGGAGGACTTCATACGTTCAGCGATCTGACCGATCACCGCGATCGGGTCTGGTAGAGGGTCGGCGTCGATCATGGACTCCACACCGGAGAACACACCCTCGAAGGCGGCGCGTGAGACGTAGGCGATGATATCGTCCTTGCCTGTGAAGTGCCGGTAGATTGCGCCGGCCGAGAGGCCTGACGCCTCAATGATGTTGGCCATCGACGTGGAGTGAATGCCGCGCTTCGAGAACTGCTCGACGGCGGCGTGCGCGATCTGGTCCCGCCGAGCTTGCATGTGCTCCGGACTGACACGTGGCACGGCTACGTACCTTCAAAACGAACGCTCGCTAGCCGATAAGGCAAGCACGATTGGGCTCCTTGGCATGGTACCGCATGGTTGAGTCTGTGCAGGCACAGGGTGAGTAGGTCCACATAGGTTCGTTACACCCGAGCGGCAGCAAGAGAGCCCTCGGTACGCTGGTGGTGTTCAAGACATCAGCAGCACCGGAGGGCTCTCGATGACCAAGTCTACGCGGCGCCGGCGACGCCATCTCCAGAGTCGTGGCGGCCAACTCGTGGTGGCCGGGCATGGCGGCCTGTGGCGCTTGGCGCGGCGACCACCGGCCGACCTGAGCCGCGACGCTCGCCGTCGGCTGGCGATGATCGACTGGCACCGCACCCACGGCGCCAACGTCAGCCTCACCGCCCGCCACTTCGGAGTCAGTCGACCGACCGTCTATCGCTGGCTGGGCCGGTTCGACCCGCTGCGGCTGACGACCCTCGAGGACGCCAGCTCGACACCCCGTCGTCGGCGTCGACCGACCTGGACCGTCGCGCAGGTCGAGGCTGTGCGGGGCCTCCGCGAGCGGTATCCGCGCTGGGGCAAGGCCAAGCTGCGAGTCCTGCTGCGACGCGAGGGGATCGGCCTGTCGGTCTCGATGGTCGGCCGGATCCTGGCCTATCTGCGCCGCCGGGGTGTGCTGCACGAGCCTGCCGGGCGACGCATGCGGGCCGGTCAGCGGCGCTGGCCACGACCCCATGCCGTGCGCCTGCCCAAGGGTCTGCTGATCGAGCGTCCGGGTGATCTGGTCGAGCTCGACACGCTTGACGTCCGGCCGCCGGGGGTGACCCACCCGTTCAAGCAGTTCACTGCTCGCGACCGGGTCAGTCGCTGGGACACGCTCGAGCTGCGGACCAATGCGCGGGCGGGCACAGCGGTCGGGATCCTCGATGCGTTGGCCGAGCGGATGCCCTTCGCGGTGCGGGCCATCAGCATCGACAATGGCTCGGAGTTCATGGCCGAGTTCGAGCTCGCCTGCCAGGCCCGCGGCATCACCTTGTTCCACCTGCCGCCGCGCAGTCCGAAGCTCCACGGCAGCGTCGAGCGCGCCAACCGCACCCACACCGAGGAGTTCTACGAGGTCACCGATGCCGCGGGCGAGCTGGAGCCCTTGCAGGCCGGTCTGGCCGAGTGGGAGGTGTGCTACAACACCATCCGACCCCACCAGGCCCTGGGCTACCTCACGCCTGCCGAATACCTGGCTTCGATCGGTCTCGAGGTGTAACGGACGTACCGGACCCATTCACT
>JADLEH010000338.1 GCA_020846255.1 Propionibacteriaceae bacterium | reverse complement strand
GGCCAGGGCGTGGTTCTGGACTCGCGACTGCTGGCCCTGGCCGCCGGCGGCATCGCCCTGAAGCTGAAGGCCCCCTACATCGTCGTGGTCATCGTCGGCGCCCTGGCCGCAGCTCTCGGCCGGCTGGCCGGCCTGCCCTGATCTGCTCCACCCGGGCTCAGCCGGCGGCAGCCCCGTCCAGCTCGGGTTCATCCGCTGCTTCCGTCCCGGAGGGTTCCGGACGCGCCCGGCGGAGCAGCAGCACCCCGCCGAGGAGCAGCAACAGCACGGCCACGGCGTCGAAGCCCAGCATCACCCACATCCGCACCGTCGCCCGGCGCACCAGTTCCGGATCGGGGTCGTTGAACCCGGACGTCCCGAAGAAGTCCACCTTCCGGTCCAGCAGCCACCAGCCCCAGTGCAGCGTCATGCCGAGCACCACAGCGAGGACGCCCGGTGCCCACAACGGGCGGTGCAGCCACCACCCGACAGCCAGGCCGGCCAGCACGGCGACCCCGGCCACGATCTCGATCCAGCCGAGGGTCACCAGCGAGTAGTAGGTCCAGTCAGCGTCGACCGGTGCCTGGACCGGGCCGGTCATGGAGAAGTTCGCAACCCAGACGGCCACGACGGCGACGGCCATGAGCAGCGCTGCTACCCCCACCGCGCGGCGAAGCACGGTCAGCCAGTCGACGGCGCCCAGATGCATGCGCCCATCCTGCTCCCCCGGCCGGTGCCTCGCGAATCGGCGATCCTCACCGGGCCAGGAAGTCCGCCCCGAGCCAGGACTCGGGCACCCCGAGACCCTCGACCAGGGGCAGCGCGACCGGCCGGAGTTCCAGGCACAGGGCGTTGATCTGGGCGCCGATGGCTTTCGCCCGTCCGGTGGAGATGCGGCTGTGCTCGAGGTACCAGGCCCGGTCCTCGTTGATGCTGCTCAGCGCGTACAGGCTGCACAGCCGTTCCAGGGCCTGCCGGGCCTCCGGGTCGGTGCAGGCGTCGATCCCGGCGATGAACGCCTCGAGGGTCACCCGCTCCAGGTGTGCCCTGGCGACGAAGAGCATGTGGTCCTGCAGCCGGTTGACCGCCTCGAAGTCCCCCCGCGAAGCCCGCCGCATCCGCCGTGCCAGCGACTCCAGCGAGTGCCGCTCGCGCTCGTCGAACATCAGGGCGTGCCAGCCCCGGTCGACCATGGTCAGGTCCTCCGACCGGCGCCTGGCGGTCGCTACCAGCCGCTCGATCAGGACGTTGGCAGCGGTGCGTTCCAGCACCGTCTGGCCGACCACGCGGGCGGTGGCCTGCACCATTCCCACCCGGTCGAGATCACCCCAGACCTGCTTGTACTCGGTCAGCAGGGCCTTGGCCACCAGCTGGAGGAGCACGGTGTTGTCGCCCTCGAAGGTCGCGAAGATGTCGGCATCGGCCCGCAACCCGACCAGGGCGTTGCCGGACATGTAGCCGGCGCCGCCGCAGGCCTCCCGGCAGACCTGGATGGTGTCGTTGGCGAAGCGGGTCGTCATGGCCTTCAGGCCAGCGGCCCTGGTCTCCAGCTCCCGCTGGTCGCGCTCGGTGTGCTCGCCGCCGCCCTGGATGCGGACGAGGGCTGCGGTGAGCTCGTTCTGGGCGAACCCGAAGGCGTAGGACCGGGCGATGGCCGGCAGCAGCCGCCGCTGGTGGGTCAGGTAGTCGAGCAGGATGACCCCGTCCGGCCTGCCGGGGGCGGTGAACTGGCGGCGCTCCAGCCCGTACCTGGTGGCGATGGACAACGCCCGGCGGGCGGCGATCCCGCCGCCGGCGGCGATGCAGACCCGGCCGCGGACGAGCGTCCCGAGCATGGTGAAGAACCGGCGGTTCGGGTTGTCGATCTCGGCGTGGTAGGTGCCGGTGTCGTCGACGCCGCCGTAGCGGTCCAGCAGCATCCGGCGGGGCACCCGGACGCGGTCGAACCGGATGGTGCCGTTGTCGATCCCGAGCAGGCCGCCCTTCAGGCCCTGGTCGCCGGTGGTGACCCCCGGCAGGTCGGAGCCGTCGGCGTCGCGGATCGGCACGAGGATGGCGTGGACGCCGTGGTTGCGGCCCCGCACCAGCAGCTGGCCGAAGACGACAGCCATCGAGCCGTCGCGGGCGGCGTTGCCGATGTAGGCCTTCGTCGCCCCGGGGGTCTCCGACAGCACCTCGAACTCGTCGGACTCGGGGACGTAGGTGATCGTGGTCTCGATGCCCGCGACATCGGAGCCGTGTCCGAGTTCGGTCATGGCGAAGCAGCCGAGCAGCTTCAGGCTGGTGATGTCGGGCATGAAGGTGTCGTGGTGCCAGCTGGTACCCAGGTTGGTTACCGCACCGCCGAAGAGCCCGAACTGCACTCCCGACTTGATCAGGGTGGACAGGTCGCCGTGGGCGAGCATCTCGAAGGCGACGACCGCAGCTGCCGGGTCCGGGGTGTCCTCGGCGCCGGTGATGATGCCGGCGGCACCGAAGCCGGCATCGGAGAGTTCGGCCAGCCGGGCCAGCACCCAGTCCCTTGCCTCCTCGATGGACTGGCCGGGCTCACGGTGCAGCCGCTCGGTCGGGAAGGACTCCCGCGCCGCCTCCCGCTGCCCTGCGAACTGCCCGTCCAGCGCCCGGCGCAGGCCTGCACCCAGGCCGGTCAGCCGGTCCGCGGCCGCCCCGACCCGCTCGGTCGCACCGTCAGGTCCGCTCCCGGTCGGGACGTCCGCCACGCTCGCCGCGGACCTGTCCTTCTCGCTCCCCGAGCTGGTCGAAGGGGCCGTTAGCAGACTCATTTTTGCTCCTGGAGTTGTGGGACGGCCGCCAGCCCGGTGGCCAGCGCTGGGGTGAAGAAGGCATCGATCCGGGCCAGGACCACCGCCTTGGGTTCGCGGTGCTCTGCGGCCATCCACTGGTCGGCGGCCGCCCGGATGAAGCCGACCAGCCCGTGGCCCCAGGTCGGGGCGCACGCCGGGTCCTGCCCGCTGCGGCGCAGATGGGCTGCGATGGCCTTCGTGACGTGGCCGCCGATGAGTTCCGGAAGGCCCCCGTAGGGGTCGACCGAGGCGGCTGCGTCCGCCGATGGCGGGCTGAGGACGAAGCGGTAGATCTCCGGGTCCCGCTCCACCAGGCCGAGGTAGGCGTCGGCGAGGTCGCGCGCCAGCACCGAAAGGTCCTCCGGGTCGGTCAACTCGACGGCAGCGGCCAGGTCGTGGTGGATGAAGTCGTGGACGCTGGCGACCACGGCCGCGTACAACCCCGCCCGATCCCCGAAGTGCCGGTAGATGACGGTCTTGGAGGTGGCGGCCTGGGCTGCGATCTCGTCCATGCCGACCCCGGCGCCGTGGCGCCGGATCGCCCGCAGCGTGTCCTCGACCAGGGCGCGGCGCCTGGCCTCGCGGTGCTCGACCCAGCGGGTGTCGCGTCCATCGGTGCTGACCATGCACCAAGGGTACCTAGTACCTGGCGTATCTGCTACCGTCGGTATCGCCTATTTTCGAGGAGGTTCCTGAATGGCTCTCCCCCACACGCCGGTCATCGTCGGCGGCAACCGGACCCCGTTCGCCAAGGCCGGCGGTGCCTATGCCGCCGCCGGCAACCCCGACCTGCTTACCGCCGCCCTCGACGGCCTGGTGGCGCGTTTCGGGCTCGCCGGCCGGCGCCTGGACGAGGTCGCGGCCGGCGCAGTGCTCAAGCACAGCCGCGACTTCAACCTCACCCGCGAAGCCGTGCTCGGGTCAGCACTCGCTCCGACCACGCCCGCGGTCGACCTGCAACAGGCCTGCGGCACCGGCCTCGAGGCTGTGATCTACGTGGCGAACAAGATCGCGCTGGGCCAGGCGGAGGTCGGCATCGGTGGCGGGGTCGACTCAAGCTCCGACGCGCCGATCGTGGTCAGCGAGGGCCTTCGTCGGGCGCTGCTCGCAGCCAACCGGGCCAGGACCCTGCCGCAACGGCTGCAGGCCTTCGCCCGGGTGCGTCCCGGGCACCTCGCACCTGTGGCGCCCCAGATCGTGGAACCGCGCACCGGGCTGTCGATGGGCGAGCACCAGGCTGCGACCACGGCTGCCTGGGGGATCACCCGCGAGGCCCAGGACAAGCTGGCGGCGGCGTCCCACCACAACCTGGCCGCAGCGTGGGCGTCCGGCTTCTTCGACGACCTCGTCACCCCCTACCTCGGTGTCTCCAGGGACACGATCCTGCGCCCCGACACGTCGCTGGAGAAGCTGGCCGCCCTGAAGCCGGTGTTCGGCGACACCATGACCGCCGGCAACTCCACAGCCCTCACCGACGGGGCAGCTGTCGTTCTGCTGGCCGACCGGGCCTGGGCGGATGCCAACGGGCTGCCGGCGCTGGCGCGCGTCGTTGACGCCCAGGTGGCTGCCGTCGACCACGCCGGCGGCGACGACCTGCTGCTCGCGCCCGCCCACGCCGTCGCCAGGTTGCTGGCCCGCCAGGGCATGGCCCTGGCCGACTTCGACCTCTACGAGCTGCACGAAGCCTTCGGCGCCACCGTGCTGGCAACGCTGGCGGCGTGGGAGTCGGCGGAGTTCTGCCGCGACAAGCTCGGCCTGGACACCCCGCTGGGCAGCATCGACCGAGACCGGCTGAACGTGACCGGCTCGTCGCTGGCCGCGGGGCACCCCTTCGCCGCCACCGGCGGCAGGATCGTGGCGACGCTGGCGAAGCTCCTGCATGAGCGCGGCGCCGGCGCCCGCGGGCTGGTGTCGATCTGCGCCGCCGGCGGGCAGGGCGTCGTGGCCATCCTTGAGGCGGTGTGATGGCCGGCCTGCTCGAACGGGCCTTCAACTCCGGCCCGGGCCAGGCGGTGGCCGGCCGGCTCGGGCTGCCGGAACCGCCGCGCCTGCGCCGCGGGACGGAGCCGCCCGACGGCCCGGTCGTGGTCGGCTCGCTCGCCGGCTCCGGCCTGGTCACCGACACCCTCGGCCTGCTCGGGATCGTCCCTGCGGAACCACTCCTCGACGACGGCGCGGACACGCCGCCGGCCTACCCCGAGCGGATCGGCGCGATCCTCATCGACGCCCGCGGGCTGGTCACCATCGAAGGCCTCGAACATCTGCGGGCCGTCCTGCGGC
>JADLEH010000337.1 GCA_020846255.1 Propionibacteriaceae bacterium | reverse complement strand
TCTGGGTTCAGCCGACCAGCCACTGGGTGGTCGCGACGTACTCCTCGCCGGGACGCAGCACCGTGCTGGGGAAGTTCGGGTGGTTGGGGGCGTCCGGGAAGCCCTGCGGTTCCAGGGCCACGCCCGCCCTGCGGACGTAGGGAACCCCGGAGGTGCCCGGTACCGTGCCGTCGAGGTGCTCGGCCGTGTAGACCTGCAGTGCCGGGGCGTCGCTGCGCAGGGTGAGGGTCAACCCGGCAGGTCCGGTGAGCCGACAGTGGTCGCGCAGGCCCTCGCCGTCGACGACGAAGTTGTGGTCGTAGCCACCGTTGCGCGTGATCCCCTCGGCCAGCGCCTGGCCCCGAGCCGTACCGAGCAGCCTGGCGGAACGGAAGTCGGCGGCAGAGCCCGTGACGTCGCGGATCTCGCCGGTGGGGATGCCGTCGTCACGGTTGGGCGTGTACCGCCCGGCATGGATCTGGATCTGGTGGGTGTCGGTGTCGCCGGAACCCTCCCCGTCCAGGTTGAAGTAGGGGTGCGTGGTCAGGTTGACCACGGTCGGGGCGTCGGTGGTGGCCCGGTAGGTCACCTGGGCGCCGCCGGGCATGAGCTCGAAGCGGGCCGAGACCTGCATCGTGCCGGGGAAGCCCTGGTCGCCGTCCGGACTGGTCAGGGCGAACTCGACCCAGCCGGGGCCGGAGCCGGCCACGTCCCACACCCGGGAGGCGAAACCGCCGGTGCCGCCGTGCAGCTGGTTGGGCGCCTCGTTGATGTCCAGGGCGTACTCGACCCCGTCGAGGCTGAACCGGCCATCGGCGATCCGGTTCGCGAACCGCCCGACACTCGCGCCGAGGTAGCCGAGCCCGGTGGCGTAGGCCTCCGGGGTCGGGTGGCCGAGCACGATGTTGCGCCAGGTCCCGTCGGGGAACCGGACTTCGAAGCGGCGCAGCGTGGCGCCGAGGGGCAGGATCTCTAGCCGGACGGTGTCGCCTTCGAGGCGGACGGGAGCATCAACGCTGATCACGGTGGTAACGCTATCAACGCGTGGCCGAAAGCAGCTCGAACCCCGCCGCGGTGGTCACATCTCGTCGGTGGGTTCGTAGGCGGCGGCGTCCGGGGAACCGGTCGGCTCCCGGTTGGTCACCCGGAGATGCCGGTGCCACAGCGCCCAGGCAGCAACGGTCAGGACGAGCGCCGTGCCGGCAAGGCTCGGCAGCGAGAAGGCGACCGCTGGCGCGAGGATGCCGGCGATGGCTGCGTTCGCCACCAGCGACACGAACGACTGCACGGAGGAGGCCGAGCCGCGGGCCGCCGGGAACAGGTCGAGCATGGCCAGGGTCAGGATCGGGAAGGCGAGCGCGATGCCGAAGGAGTAGAACGGCAGCGGCAGCACAGCCCACGGCAGTCCCCGGGCTGCCGGGACCAGCGCGAGCGCCAGGTTCACCACCCCAGCGCCGAGGCTGATCAGGTAGCCGAGGCTGGCCAGCCTGCGTCCGCTCATCCGGCCGGCCAGGCGCCCGCTCACCCAGGACCCGACCACCATGCCGGAGATCAGCGGCACGAACAGGATCCAGAAGTCCTGGGCGCCGAGGCCAAGCAGCTTCACCACGAACAGCTGGGCTGCGGAGATGTAGAGGAACATGCCGGCGAAGTTGAACATGCCCGCGAAGGCGAGGCGGCGGCCGTCGCGGTTGCGCCACACCTCCAGCAGGCCGGAAACAAGGGAGCGGACCTGGAAGAGCGAGCGGCGCTCGGCAGGGTGGGTCTCCGGCATCACCAGCACCACCAGCGCCAGCAGCACCAGGCCGAAGCCGGTGAGGAACCAGAAGATGCCCCGCCAGCTGCCGACGCCGAGCACCCAGCCCCCGATGATCGGGGCCAGCGCCGGGGCCAGGCCGAAGATCATGGCGATGTGGCTCATGGTGCGCTGGGCCTGCTCGTCGGAGAAGACGTCGCGAACCATTGCGCGGCTGATGATCTGCCCGGCACCGGCGCTGACTCCCTGCAGCGCGCGGAAGACCAGCAGCACCGCGAGGTTCGGCGAGAGGGCGCACCCGATCGAGGCCGCGATGTAGAGGATCGTCCCGCCGATGATCACCGGCTTGCGGCCGAGGGCGTCCGAGAGCGGCCCGTGCAGGAGGCTCATCACAGCGAAGGCGAGCAGGTAGACGCTGACGATCTGCTGCAGGGCCAGCTCGGAGGCGCCCCACTCGGCCTCCAGCTGGGTGAAGGCCGGGAACATCGTGTCGATCGAGAACGGTCCGACCATGCCCAGCCCGGCGAGGATGACCAGGAACAGCCAGTTGCCGCCGGCGGGCTGCCGGTTCGGCGCCGACGTGGTCTCCTGGCTGGTCACCGGCGCATCCTCGCACGTCCGGAGGCCCCTTCCGTGACCTGCGCAGCCCCCGGCCATCGACCGGCAACTATGCTCACCGGGTGCCGCGTCCCCTCAACATCAGATTCGTGTCCATGCACACCTCGCCCGCGACCCTGCCGGGGTCGGGGGATGCCGGCGGCATGAACGTCGTCGAACGCTCCCAGGCCGAGGCGCTGGCGGCGATCGGGCACCGGGTCGAGCTGGTGACGCGCCGCTCGCACCCGGAGGACCCCGACGAGGTCGAACTGCTGCCAGGGGTACTGCTGCGGCACCTGGACGCCGGGCCGCGGACGCCGCTGGCCAAGAGCGTGATCGACGACCACATCGAGGAGTTCAGCGCCGGGCTGGAACGCCTGCAGCGGCCCGACCTGATCCACTCCCACCACTGGATGTCCGGTGTGGCTGCGATGCCGGTGGCCGCGAGCTGGGGCGTCCCGCACGTGCAGAGCTACCACTCCGTCGCCGCGCCCGTCGGCTCGCCGTTGTCAGCAGGCGAGCCGCCGGAGTCGCCGCGGCGGGTGCCGGGGGAGGCGCTGGTGGCCAGGGGGTCGCAGGCCGTCGTCGCGATCTCGGCCGCAGAGGCCCGGACCGTGATCGAGCGTTGCGGGGCACCCGCCGAACGGGTGACGATCGTCTCCCCGGGAGTCGACCAGGTACTGTTCCGGCCGCTCCAGCCCGGCGAGCAGCGCTGGTCGTGGCAGTCGGCCGGTGCGGCGGCGTGGCCGCTGGGCTACGTGCTGTTCGCCGCAAGGCTGCAGCCGCTGAAGGGTCCCGACCTGGCCATCCGCGCCGTCGCGGAGCTGGACCCGGCGGTCCGGCCGCACCTCGTGGTCGCCGGCGATGCCTCCGCCGACTTCGCGCACTACGAGGACGAGCTCCGGGCGCTGGTTACCGCGTCCGGCCTGGACGGCAACGTCACCTTCGTCGGGCCGCAGCCCCGCGAGGAACTCGCCCGGCTGATGCGCGGGGCGCGGGTGATGCTGGTGCCGTCCCACTCGGAGACCTTCGGCCTGGTCGCGCTGGAGGCAGAGGCCAGCGGGACGCCGGTGATCGCAGCGGCTGCCGGCGGGCTGCGGGAGGCCGTCGCGCACGGCGAGACCGGCCAGTTGATGGACTCCCGCCTGCCGCAGGACTGGGGCCGCGCGCTCAACCGGCTCCTGACCGAGCCGGGGCTGCTGGTCCGGATGGGGATCGTCGCAAGGGTGCACGCCCGCCGGTTCGAGTGGCGGATGGCGGCCCAGCGGCTGTCGGCGGTCTACCGGGGGCTGCTGTCGTGATCCTTCCCGGCCCCCGGGTCGTGTTCCTCCACGCCCACCCCGACGACGAGACCCTGGCGACCGGGGCGCTGCTGGCGGCCCTGGCCGCGGACGGCTACCGGCCGGCGGTGGTGACCGCGACCCGCGGCGAGCAGGGGGCAGTGGTGCCCGGGCCGCTGGCCGCTCTCGCCGGCACCCCGGAACTCGTCGAGCACCGGCTGGGCGAGCTCAAGGGAGCCCTTGCCGAGCTCGGCGTTGCGGAGCATGCCTTGCTCGGGACATCACCGGCGCTGGCCCCAGGGCACCAGCCGCGGCGCTACACCGACTCCGGGATGCGCTGGCTGGATGCAGCCGAGACCGTTGCCGGGCCGGGTGGCCAGGCCGGGCCGGACAGCCTCACGGCGGCCCCGGTTCGCGTTGCGGCGGCGGATCTGGCCGCCTACCTGCGGCACTACGGCGCTGCCGCGCTGGTGGCCTATGACGAGCACGGCGGCTACGGGCATCCCGATCACGTCGCCTGCCACCACATCGCGACGGCTGCAGCGGCGATCAGCGGGGTGCCGCTGTTCGAGGTGGTTTCCGAGCCGCTGCTGCCGGTACCCGC
>JADLEH010000336.1 GCA_020846255.1 Propionibacteriaceae bacterium | reverse complement strand
TTTCCACCAGCCGCCGTGCGCGTAGACTTCGACCTGCAAACGACGCGGTTCCGACCGTGGGGTCTTGAGATGCTGCTCTGACATGTGAATCTTCGATCCTTCCGAGACGATCGCCTGAACCGCCCGTGGTAGCCTGGAGCTATAGGTCAACTGATTCGCTTACTGTAGATCAGAGTCAGCCTCGACCGACCAGCCCCAGAATCTTTCTCGATGGTATTCTCGGTATCCTTCGAGCAAACCTCGTCGGGGCTGTGGGTTCATATACCCGCAGTGTTCCTGAAGAACGGGTTCAGCCCTGGCGGGGCTGAGAAATCCCTCGGCGAGAGCTGCTCTCTCGGAGCAAGCGCGCAGGGCTCCACGGCCGCCTATGCTGGATCCCCAGACCCGGCAGTCCCCCACGAGCCCGTGGGCGACGTCCATTCTTCACCGACACGGCAAACATATGCACCCAGGGCGGGCTCTCCCTCACTTTTGACTCGACTTTGGCCCTTTTGGGGTGGGGCTGGCTGGGGCACGTCCTCTGCCGGTGGTGTGCCATCTCGGCTCAGAGCAGGTGCACCCCATGTCCCCCGCCCCGTGTGCGAGCGTGCCGCCGTTGTCGCTGCTGGCCCCGTTCGCGGTCGCGTTCACCGCGCCGACGTTCCGCCACGTGCTGGTCCTGGTGTCCGGGACGATCCTGGCGAGCGGGCGACGGACGGTGGCCTCGGCCCTGCGTGCGGTGGGGCTGGGCGACGAGCGACGGTTCACGACCTACCATCGGGTGCTCAACCGTGACGTCTGGTCGGCCCTGGTGCTCAGCCGGATCTTGCTGGACCTGCTGGTTCGCACCTTCCTGGCACCGGACGCGCCGCTCGAGCTGGTCGTGGACGGGACGCTGGAGCGCCGTCGTGGCCGGAAGGTCGCCTGGAGAGGGCGCTTCCACGACGCGACCCGGTCCCAGTCCGGGCACGTGGTCACCAGCGACGGGATCCACTGGGTCTGCGTGATGCTGCTGGCGCCGGTCCCCTGGAGCTGGCGCCGCTGGGCCCTGCCGTTCCTGACGATCCCCACCTTCACCCCGGCAATCAGCGCCAAGCTGGGGAAGACCCACCGGACGGCGCCGGAGCGGACCGAGATCCTGGTGCGCCTCATCCGTTGCTAGCAACCCCACCGAACCATCCACCTGGTCGGGGACAGCGGCTTCGCGGTCCTGCGGCTCGCCCACGTCTGCGGCGCCGCTCGCGTCCGGTTGGTCTCCCGTCTGGTGCTCAACGCCCAGTTGTACGACCCGCCATGCGTTCGGCCGGCGAACACACTGGGGGTCAAGCCGAGGAAAGGGCCACGCCAACCCAAGCTGTGCGACCGTCTCGACCGCACCACCTGGCAGCGGCAGATCGTCGCCTGGTACGGACAGCAGCGACGCCCGCTCGACGTGGCCACCGGCACCGCGCTCTGGCACACCGACGGCTGCGCCCCGCTCCCCATCCGCTGGGTCCTGGTGCGCGACCCCCAGGGCCGGTTCACGCCCTACGCGCTCTTCTGCACCGAGCCGACAGTCGACGCCCTGGCGATCCTCGCCGCCTACCTCCAGCGGTGGAACGTCGAAGTCACCTTCGAGGAAGCCCGCGCACACCTCGGCCTGGAGACCCAGCGCCAGTGGACCACCCGCGCCGTCTGCCGCACCACGCCGTGCCTCCTCGGCCTCTTCAGCGTGGTGGTCCTCATGGCCCACGCCGCGCATCCCGATCGCCTCCCGACGCGAACTCTGGGCCACCTGCGCCAACGGGAATTCGCCATCCCCGTCCGGCACCCCGCCGCTGGCCAATCCACCACCCCACCTCCTCAGCTTCCTGGTGGACGCCCCCTGTTATGCCGCCTAAAAGTGCCAAAGTCGAGTCAAAAGTGAGGGAGAGCCAGGGAGCCGTGGCGAAGTCTGCCCAGTATCGACACTTGACGAAACTACATGCGATTGCCCTGAGACCTGGACCGAGTGGGTTGGCATTGCCTTCTCGGTGGCGGGCGGCGCTACAAGTTACGTTGATGTCGGTAACCGCCCCGAGCTTCAAGTCACCGGCGGAAACTTCACAGTTGAGATATGGGTTCGCTTCATCGGTATTCCAAACGACATGTCCATCCTGGACACGATGTCCGAACCGAACAGCGATGGGCGGCAGCTCATCAAGCACTCTCACCCCGCTGCCTCGTTGCTGTCTGCGTGGTAACCGAATTGCAACATCTTCTATAGCGTTATGTACCTTAGCTGATTGCAACATGGTGGTGTAATCTCTGCTGTTCCGTAAGGTCTTCGTGAAGTAGGGCGCTGCTGCCCTCGAGGGTTCGCTGGAGAGTTCGTGTGGTAAGACGGATCGGGACTGTCCCCCGAGGAGCGACGACGCTTCGTGTCGCGCCGGGGGTGCACCCCCGGCGCTGCTGTTCGTGGTGATAACGCTGGTCGCCGATGCGCTCCCGGTGCCGCCACCGGATTTTCAGCCGAAGTCGAAGCGCTGCACAACGGCAGATCGACCTCAAAACGCTGACCCCTACCGTGATCGAGGCGGGCACGAGCCCCCAGCGCAAGTGCCGAGACCGGCCGCGTTGTCAACCCAGCCAGTCCTTTCTACAGGAGCCTCGTTCAACGTGAGTTCCATACACGGGTGTAAGGAGCATGGATGATGCGACCAAAGCGGCTGTGAACATCTCACGGAGATTTGCGGCGGCGATACTCACGGCCGTGTCTCTCTTGCTCTTCTCCGTTGACGGATCATCGGCGTTGTCGACCGCCTTTATGATCGATGTTGCGGCGTCTCCACTGAGACCCGCTTCCAGGGCCAGGTCCACACCACGCACGGCGGCCGGAGTGAGCGCCGCCACCAGCGCGCCTGTGAAAATCATGCCACTCGGAGACTCGCTCACCGAAGGGTATATCGTCTCGGGCGGCTATCGCACCGATCTCTGGAACATGCTGGCCGCCGATGGGCTACGCGTCGACTTCGTTGGCTCACTCACCGAAGGGCCGTCGAGCCTCCCGAATCAGCGCCATCAGGGTCATCGAGGGTGGCGGATTGACCAGATCTCCGCCGAAGTCGTTCCCTGGCTGAGCGCCGCCCAACCCAGCATTGTCCTGCTGATGATCGGGACCAACGATATGATTCAGGACTACAACCGCGCCACGGCCCCCGACCGGCTCAGCGCCCTCATCAATCGGATCACCGCCACGCGGCCGGATGCGCCGGTCTTTGTGGCGTCAATTCCACGCCTCGGATGGTCTCGTGGCGACGCCTGGGTGCGGGCCTACAATGCGCGCATCCCGAGTGTCGTCGCCGCCAAAGCCGCTCGGGGGTAGCACGTATCGTATGTGGACATCCACAGGGTGGTCACGCTCGGTGACCTGCACACTGACCTGACTCATCTGAACGCGAGCGGCAATACGAAGGTTGCCGGCGCGTGGTATGCGGCGCTCCGCTCGAACCTCACCCCCTGACGATTTCCTGCACCGACACTGACGGTGGCGCGGCACACTCATGGGCACGGGTCGAAGATCAACCGCTGCGGAGTCCTGCCCAGATCTTTCAGAGCAGCTTCCAACTACATCACCAAGGAACAGCTCAGAAGGAGTTATTCATGACTTACATTAGTGT
>JADLEH010000335.1 GCA_020846255.1 Propionibacteriaceae bacterium | reverse complement strand
TTGGTCACACTGAGGAGTTGGCCGGTGGTATCGTAGTCGAACGAGGTCTGCCCGCCGCTGTCGTTGCGACTCACCAGGTCCCCGTTGGCGTCGTACATCCAACTCTGGGCACCGGCCGGTTCTGCGGCCGAGAGCAATCGATCCTGGCTATCCGTACCATATGCCGTAGTCCCGACGGTCGTTGTCTTGGTGGAGCGGTTGTCGTTCTGGTCGTAAGTGTAGCTCTCAAAGGCCACACCATCGCGCGTCACGCTCACCAGCCTGCCCGCGGTGTCGTAGACATAGCCCCAATCAGTTGTCATACCTTCGATGGTTTCTGAACGCTGGATAATGCGTCCCAGCTTATCCCGAACATAGGTCTCGGCATACAGATGGTTGGATCCGACTGAGGCCGTGTAACCCAACACTTCTGCGAAGCTCGAGAGAGCCAGGGAGTCGGTTACGCTGCCCAGCGTGGTGCCTGCCAAGATCCCATTCTGAGCGTTGCGTGCAATCGTCATTGGCCCGACGCCAGTGACGAGGTCGTCGGCATCGTAACTGAACGAGATACCATTGGCCCCGTTCACTGTTCGTTGAGTAGTACGGAAGTTGTTGTCGTATGTCCAGGTCGCGGAGCCGGAAATCAAGCCACTGGAGGTCAAACCGGCCAGCAGTGAGCCCTGATAGACACAATTGCGTGTGCTCCCGCTCGGCCCGGTCACACTCTCCAACTTGCCCATTGAGTCATATGCATAATCAAAGGATCCGCGGGGGATGGTCAGCGTTTGCAGCCTACCTGCAGAGTCGTAATCGCTTGTGGTGACCTCCCCATCCGGCCGCGTGGTCGTAATGACTTGCATATCGGCATTGTGGAAGTAATTCGTCGGACCGCTTGGTGTAACGTCTGGAGGCGCGTACTGCGTGGTCAAGTCCCGGTTGTCATAGCTGAAGCTATGGACTGGTCTGTCCGGCGGCTTCAGCGTCAGCAGGTTCGAGTTTGCATCGTAGGTAGCAGAAACTAAGCGCCCGTCGGGCAACTGAGTGCTCAGCACTCTCCCATCTGGGTCCCGCGTGTACGAGACGCTGCGATTCATCGCATCGGTCACAGATGCAAGGTATGAACCGTCATACGTGTAATTGGTCGTGCGCGTCTCCGTTCCAGACCCAGCCGTCACGCTGCTGAGCCGCCCACGGGGGTCTTCGGGCGGCTTCTGTGCTCTTCTCAATCGGCTCAACAACGCCACTACGCTCTGTTCGACGGAGGAAAAACGCACCCTCCCTGTTCAAACTCATTTCTCTCAAGCCAGCTTGAGGAAAATCCTTCGCCTGCATGCTTCCACGCGCGAGCGGACAAGGGTTGGCGCGGGTTCGGGGGTGCGATTAAGGCCAGGCAACTAAGGGAGAAAATAGGAGCGGGTTTGGAGCGCCGGCTTCGGCGGGCTGCCCTGGCCTTTCGGAGCTTCTCTCTGAGCTTCTCTCTGAACGCCTGGGCCTCGGGATCGTTCCGCTCTCTTTCCTCCCACTCTCGCTCCAGCTGCTCCAGTCGCTCGATGTCGGCGTTGATCTCGGCCGGGTTGTCGTGGTAGTAAAGCAACGCGGCATGCACCTGCGCCGGGGTCACGCCCTCCCACCAGCCGGCCATCTCCTCAACGGATACGCCGGAACCTCGATAGGCATAGGCCTCCACCAGGTGGCGCACCTTGAAGCGGGGGATGTCCGTCAGCACGGGCTGGCCGTTGTCATTCAGCGAGATGTGCTTGTACTCAGTCGGCGTCAGTTGGATTTCCCGTCTCATCTCACTCACGCTCCCCGGTCAGGCGGAGGATATCCAGAATGAGGCTGTCGCGGACTCCGAAGCTTCTGGCCAGCATCCGCTCGAAGACGTCGCGGCAACCCGGAATCAACCCCTCAAGGTAGGCCACGAGCACCAGGTCAGCGATGCCGAGCGTGGGGACTTGCTCATCGGTGGCTCGGCGCACGAGCTCGCCGTCGTCGGTGAGAAGACGCGCCTCGAGCTCCCTCGCCAGGGCCAGAACGGTCAGGTCGGCAGTGGCTCCCGGCTGAGAGGGGTCCTGGACCTGGAGCCAACCCTCGTCCCGCGCCGCCAACGCTTCGGCAGCCCCGAACCGACCCGCTCCCGAGATCACCACCTCATCCCAGACCGATTCCGGGATGAAAACCTCGCCGTAGAGCTCGCGGAGAACCTCGAAGACCTCTCCCTTGGCCAGGCCGATGAGAGTGTTGCTGTCGGCAACGATCTTCACTCAGCCCGGGAAGCTCGGTGGCTTCGGACCTCCTCGAGAGCCCTGGCCAACTCGGCGGGCTCGGACATCTCGCGCACCACCGGCACGCCCCGCGACCCCAACAGGTCGAGGAAGTCGTAGTAGGAGAGTTGCAGTTGCCCGGCCGCTTCCCGGGTGGAGAGGTGGCCCGCTTCCCAGAGCTTGATCACTGCCGATTCGGCTCCGGCTCGTCTGGCCTGGCGCAACCCCTCGTCATCGGACGGAATGTCATCGGGAAGCGAGATGGTGATCAGCAGTTCCTTCATCGGTCTTCACTCGTTTTCAGGCTCATCGCCCTCCATTCTAGCACGCTCGCCGCCTTCCGCGCGAGGGTGCGTGCGCCGGTGCTCCGCCATCAGGTCGAGCGGCACCCGGTGCGTGTAGATCTGGTTCGAGCGGATGTCGGCATGGCCTAAGACCTCCCGAATCTCCCGGAGGTCCGCCCCGCCCTCGAGCAGGTGCGAGGCACACGAATGCCTCAGCGAATGGACGGTGGGACGCGCTCCCGGCAGCCAGGCCTGCTCCAGGTAGATTGCCAGCCGCTCCTGCAGGGTCTTGGGGGTGATCCGGGTCCCGTCCCGGTTGAGAAACAGGGCCGGCGGGGAGTCCGGGTCCGCGAGCTTGGGGCGGCCGGCCTCGAGATACCGCGCGCAGGCCTCCCGAACCGCCTCGCCCATCGGCAGGAGCCGGTCCTTGCCGCCCTTGCCCCGGCGCACCAGGAGCGCGCGTTGAGCGAAGTCGAGGTCCGCCAGGTCAAGCGCGCAGCACTCGGAGGAGCGCAGCCCGGCCCCGTAGAGCACCTCCCACATGGCCCGGTCGCGCAGGCCGATCGGCCGGCGCGGGTCGGGCAGCTGCAGCAGGAACTCCATCTCCTGGACGTTGAGGATGCGGCGCCGCTGCACCACGGGGCGACGCAGCACCAGCCCGGCGGCCGGATTCACCAAGAGCTCCCCCCGCTCGCAGGCAAAGCCCAGCAGGGCCCGCACGGCCCGCAGCGCCAGGTCGATGGTGGCCGGGGCGAACGGCTTCCCGTAACACCCCCGTCCGTGCTCGAGCCGGAGCCGGTAGGCGGCCAGGTGGGCGGGGGTCAGGTCGGTCGGGCACTCCACCCCCTCGGCCCGGCAGAATGTCTTCCAGCGCTCGAGCCACTGGCTCATGGCCTCCAGGGTCCGGGGCGAGCGGCCCCGAGCTTTCAGGTCGTCGAGATAGCCCAGCATCAGGCCGTGCCAGCTCTTCATTCCTCGGCCGCCTGGCGCCCGCGCTCGCGCGGGTGGCACTTGCGATGCACCCGGCGAAGGTCGGTGATCTCCACCCGCGTGTAAATCTGGGTCGTTCCGGCCGAGGCATGGCCCAGCATCTCCTGCAGGTGCCGCAGGCCCGCGCCCCGCCGCAGCATGTGAGTGGCCACTGCATGGCGCAGGGAATGGGTCGTGATCCGTTTCTTCAGGCCGGCCTTGCGGGCCGCCCGTGTCACAATGTTGGAGACCACCTCGCGGGTCAGGAGCGGGCCCTTCTTGGCCGACAGGAACACCCGCAACTGGTCCGGGGCCGGCTTGAAGCGGGGCCGGCCGCTGCTGAGATAGGCATCCAGCCAGTAGGCCGCCTCCTGGCCCAGGGGCACCACCCGGCTCTTGCTCCCTTTGCCCTTGCGGATCCGCACCGTGCGCCGGTCGGTATCGATGTCGTCCAGGCACAGCTCCCGGAGCTCGGTGTTGCGCATCCCGGTCGAGTAGACCAGCTCCAGGATGGCCCGGTCGCGCAGCCCCAGCGCCGTCCGCACGTCCGGTGCCGCCAGCAGCCGGCGCACCTCCTTCTCGGTGGGCACCGCCGGCAGCATCCGCACGAAGCGCGGCAGCACCAGCCCGGCGGCCGGGTCCACCAGGAGATAGCGCTCCTCGAGGAGGAAGCGGAAGAACACCTTCACCACGCACAGCTTGCGGTTCTGCGAGGACATCGCCAGCGTCCGGCCGCGGTGGCGCCGGTGGTAAAGGTGCAGTCGGTAGTCCTGCAGCAGCTCCCGGGTCACCTCCCCC
>JADLEH010000334.1 GCA_020846255.1 Propionibacteriaceae bacterium | reverse complement strand
GCCCGACCCGGAGGATCGCCGACGCTCGCCCGGACGGCACCGGTCGCGCCAGCGATCGCACCTTTCCAGCCGGTGCCAACCGTGACCGGGCCGGCCGTCGACGCGCCGACAAGGCAGGACCCGCCGTCGCCGGCCCCGTCCAGGCCGAAGCCGCCCCCGGCCAGGTCCAGCCGGCCACCCGACTGCTCCAGGCTGAAGTGCGTTGCGCTGACGATGGACGACGGCCCGGCGCCCGGGACGGCGAAGGTGCTCGACCTGCTCAGGCGCAAGCACGTCCGGGCCACCTTCTTCGTCGTAGGTGAGCGGGCGGTGCGGAGCCCTGCCCTGCTGCGGCGGATGGTTCGCGAGGGCCACGTCGTGGGCAGCCACTCCTGGAACCACCCGGAGTTCCTCGGCCTGAGTGCGAGGCGGCTGCGGCGTCAGCTCTTCCGCGCAGACCGGGCGATCCGGCGGGCCACCGGGCAGCGCCCCAGGTTGATGCGTCCGCCGTTCGGGGAAGTCACGCCCGAGGTGCGGACGGCGTGCGGCGCCCTCGGCGAGGCGGTCGTCCTCTGGGATGTCGACCCGAGGGACTGGAAGGACCGCGAGGCGGACACAGTGGTCAAGCGGGTGCTGAAGCACGCACGGCGCGGCTCGATCATCCTCACCCATGACTCGCTGAAGAGCACCCGCAGCGCGTACCCCCGGATCATTGACGGGCTCCGGAAGCGGGGCTTCACCCTGGTCACGGTGCCGCAACTGTTCGCCCGCCGGATGCATGCCGGCAGGGTCTACCTCCACGCCTGACCAACCCCTTCCACAAGCTGTGGGTCCGGGCGCCGTGAGTCGGGCCCGGGTGTCGGGGATCAGGGGCGGCTGCGGGACCGCTGGTAGCGGGCGAGCGCCTCGGTGCGTTCCGCGGCGTGGTCGAGGATCCGCTCGGGGTAGCCGTGGACGTAGCCGTCCGGGGACTCCCACGGCCGGTGCGCCGAAGCCCCTCCGAGGTGGGCCAGTTCGGGGACGTATCGACGCACGTAGGCGCCGTCAGGGTCGAACTTCTCGCCTTGCGTCATCGGGTTGAAGACCCTGAAGTAGGGCGCGGCGTCCGTGCCGGTTCCGGCCGTCCACTGCCAGCCGTGGGTGTTGGAGGCCAGGTCGCCGTCGATCAGGTGCTCGAGGAAGTGGTCGGCCCCGTGCCGCCACCAGACGTGGAGGTCCTTGGTCAGGAAGCTGGCCGTGATCATCCGCACCCGGTTGTGCATCCAGCCCTCCGCCAGCAACTGTCGCATCCCGGCGTCAACTATCGGGAAGCCGGTGCGGCCCGCCCGCCAGGCGTCGAAGCCGCCGCCAGGATCGTCGTAGGCGATCGGCAGCTGATTCAGGTCGCCGTCCAGCGAACCGGGGTTGCGGAACAGCACGTCGGCGTAGAACTCCCGCCAGGCCAGCTCCGTGCTGAACCGGTCGGCTCCCGCGCCGGCCCTGCCGGTCAGGTCGGCCAGGAGGGTGCGGGGATGCACCACCCCGAACTTCAGGTACGGCGACAGCCCGGACGTGCCGCCGAGATCGGGACGGTCGCGCGCGGTGGCGTAGCCGGCCAGCCCGGACTCGACGAACTCCGCCCACCTGGCCAGCGCGGCGCGCTCGCCGGCGGCAGGGAGCTCGATCGGGCACTCGGCCAGGGCTGTGCGGACTGCAGCCAGCGCCCGATGGTCGGTGGCGGCCTCGGCCAGCCGGAGGTCCGGCGGTTCGACGGCAGGTCCGCGCCAGCCGTGTTCGCGCCAGGCGCGCTGGAAGGCGCCGAACACCCGGTAGCCGTCGCCGGAGCGATTGACGACCCGCCCCGGCGTCACGGCGTACGGCGAGCCGGTCTCGACCCACCCGATCCCCCGAAGGGCAAGTTCGGCACGCACCCGGGAGTCGCGCGCAGCGCCGCCCGGCTCGGTCTCGGTCGAGACATGGACCTCCCCGGCCCCCACCTCGGCGGCCAGCGCAGGGATCACCTCTGCCGGGTCGCCCCAGCGCAGGCACAGCCGCCCGTCGTAGGCCTCGGCCAGCGCTTCCAGGTTGGCTGCCAGCCAGCCACGACGCACCGGTCCGGCCGGGTCGAAGAACTGTGGGTCGACAACGAAGCACACCAGCACCGGCCCCCGGGCCGCGGCGGCGCCGAGCGCCGGGTGGTCACCGCGGCGCAGGTCGCGGCGCAGCCACAGCAGGGCGCCGGCCTCAGGCATCTGGTCTGGCCGCCGCAAGCAGCGCCGCCGCAGCGGCGATGCTGTGGCCGAGTCGGCGGTCGGGTTCGACAACCAGGTGCTGGTACTTCCCGCCGACCCAGACCGGCAGCATCGGTTCCTCGGCAAGGCTCGCAACGATCCGCGCAGCCTTGGGCGCGTCCCGGTTCCTCGGGACGGCAGTGACCGCCGCCCAGGCACTCGACTTGACGGCCGCGTCCCGCCAGGCCGGCAGCGGCACCTGCGCGCCGAGGTAGATGGTCGCGATGCCGGAGCGCCTGGCAGCAACGGCGAAGGCCAGTAACCCGATCTGGTGGTCGACCCCCGGCGGCGCCCCGATCAGCACCGGCGACCCGGGCAGGGCCCGACCGGCGGCCTCGTAGGCCGCCGAGAGCCGGCGCATCACGATGTTGGAGACCAGGTGCTCGGCTGCGACCGAGATCTCGCCGTCGGCCCATTCCCGTCCGATGCGCTGCAGCGCCGGCATGAGCCAGCGGTCCACAACGGTCTCGAACCCGGCGTTGGCGAACCGCTCGTCCAGCACCCTTGCCACGGCCGCAGCATCCAGGTCGGCCGCCGCAGCGATCAGGGCTGCGTGGGGGTCGACGGCCGGGTCCTCGCCGTCGGGCTGCCTGGCCACTTCGGCCGCTGCCGCCCTGGGGGTCCAGCCGGCCTGCACGAGGGCCTGCATCGCGTTGATCCGGGCCAGGGCGCCGTCGTCGTAGATCCGGTAGCCGGAGGGGCTCCGTGAGGGCTCCAGCAGGCCGTAGCGACGCTCCCAGGCACGCAGGGTGTGCTCGGGTACGCCGGTCAGCGCTGAGGCCTTCTTTATGGTCACCATGACGGGGCCCATGCTAGGGCCAAAACCGCGCCGGCCGACACACTCGTACGCAGTTTGTCTAAGGTTTTACGCTCAGAGGTTGGCGTTTGGTGCACATCCTGCGATGATCTTGTCAAACCTTTGGGAGGAGTTCGAATGTCCGATCGACGTCGGCAATGGCTGGTCACCGCCGGTGCGGTCTTCATGGTCTTCGGGACCCTCTACGGGTTCGGTCTGATCGGTACCCCGGTCGAGCAGAGTGCGGGCGGCAGCCTGTCCGCCGAGGCCACCTTGCTGGCTCCGGCCGTGCGGGCCTTCTCAATCTGGTCGGTCATCTACCTCGGACTGATCGGCTACGTCGTCTGGCAGTGGCTGCCGGCGAACACCGCCTCGCCGAGGGCGCGCCGGATCGGTTGGCTGTCTTCGGTCTCGATGGCCCTGAACGGGCTGTGGCTGCTGGTGGTGCAGGCGGGCGCCCTGTGGCTGAGCGTCGCCGTGATCGTTGCGCTGGCGGCCACCCTCGGTGAGCTGATGCGGCGGCTGGGAGAGCCGCGTGCCACCGGCGCAGCCGAGCGATTGCTGGTCGACGGCACGTTCGGCCTCTACCTCGGATGGGTTTCGGTGGCTACCCTCGCGAATGTGACTGCGACCCTGGTCGCGTCGGGCGTCGATCCCGGCGGTGAGGTGGCGGAGTACCTGGCAGTGGCAGTGCTGGGGGTCGGCGCCGCGCTCGGAGCTGTGCTTGCCAAGGTGCTCGGCGGCCGGCTCGGGGTTGCCGCGGCCATGGTCTGGGGACTCTCCTGGATAGCGGTGGGCCGCCTGACCGGCGAGCCCGCCTCCGACCTGACCGGAGTTGCTGCGGCCATTGCCGCCGCTGTGGTTGCGGTGGCCGCCGCCCTGGTGTTGCTCGGCCGCCACACCGAACTCCAGGTACCCGAGACGTTGCTCACCGAGGGGAATCATGCCCAGCACCAGCATCAGAACTGACGAAGTCGTTCTCCTGGACGAGAACGACCAGCCCATCGGGACAGCCCTGCGGTCCTCGGTGCACGGGTTCGACACCCCGCGCCACCTCGCCTTCTCCTGCTACCTCTTCGACGACCGCGGACGGGTCCTGCTCACCCGCCGCGGGCTGACGAAGGTCGCCTGGCCCGGGGTCTGGACCAACTCCTGCTGCGGGCACCCGGCCCCCGGCGAGGCCGCCGAGGACGCGGTCCGCCGCCGGCTGGCCGACGAACTGGGCACGGTCGTCACCGGGCTCGAACTGGCGTTGCCCGACTTCGGCTACCGGGCCGTGGACGCCTCCGGCGTGGTGGAGAACGAGTTCTGTCCGGTCTGGGTGGCCCGGCTGGCCGGCCCCCTGCAGCCCGATCCCGGTGAAGTCGCCGAGCTCACCTGGGTGGCCTGGGCCGACCTCGTGGCGATGGTCGAGGCCGCTCCGGCCCTGCTCAGTCCGTGGTGCGTCGCGCAGGTTCCCCTGCTCGACTCCGTCCTAGCGAAGGTGGGGGCAGCATGACCCTGACCAGTTCCGGTCACCGGCGCCTGACCGAGATTCCCCCCTCGGCGGTCGGTGACGATGCCACGGTGGCCGCGGTCGAGGCCCTGGTCGCAGACACCCTGGACTCCCTCAGGGCACGATGGGCCGACCTGGCTGCCACCGTGGTTCCACGTCCCGGGGTCCTGCACACCGACTCGGTTCTCGACCTGCTCGACGGCATGGTCAACTCCGGCGGCAAGCGGTTCCGGCCCCGCATGGCGCACTGGGGTTGGGTGGCCGCCGGCGGGCCGGAGAGCGGCCGCGGGCATGCCGACCTGATCCGGGTCGGAGCAGCACTCGAGTTGCTGCACGTGTTCGCCCTCATCCATGACGATGTCATGGACTCCTCCGAGACCCGCCGGGGCCAGCTCTCGGTACACGCGAGTGCCCGCCGCCAGCACGTCCGGTTGCACGGTCTCGGTGACCCCCAGCGGTACGGCGAGAACATCGCCATCCTCGCGGGCGACCTCGCCCACCGCGAGGCCGGCCTGCTCGTCGCCGGGTTGCCGGCGCCGATGCAGGAGTTGTGGCGCACCCTCGCCATCGAGCTCATGATGGGCCAGGGCCGCGACCTGGTCGGGGCCGCCAACGGCCGCCGCGACCTCGACCACGCCCGCGAGGTGGCCCGCGCCAAGTCCGGCGCCTACACCGTCTGGCGGCCGCTCCAGCTGGGCGCAGCCGCTGCCGGCGCCACAAGGCAGACCCTTGCGGCGCTGGAACGCTACGGCGTGGCGGTCGGCGAGGCGTTCGCCCTGCGCGACGACATCCTCGGCGTGATCGGCGATCCGAGCGCGACCGGCAAGCCGGTCGGCGACGACCTGGTCGCCGGCAAGCCGACCGTCCTGCTGGCGTTGGCCACTCAGCGGTTCGCGCCCCGCTGGCGTCGTGCCCTGCAGCGGGCCGGCAGCGGACGGGTGTCCGCTTCCGACGTGGCAGCCCTGCAGTCGGAGCTCGTTCGATCAGGTGTCATCGCCGACGTCGAGGTGATGATCCGGGACGCGGTCACAGCGGCCCGCGACGCCCTCGAGGATCCCGCGATCGACCGTTCGGCAGCAGCCGGACTTGAAGCCCTTGCCCGTCGCGTCGCCTGGCGGACCACGTGAGCCGCGTCGTCGTGATCGGGGCCGGTCTCGCCGGCCTGTCCGCAGCCAGCCAGCTGGTCGCAGACGGTCATCGGGTGTCGATCTTCGAGCGCGGGGCCGAGCCGGGTGGCCGAAACGGCACGCTCGCCTCGTCCGGCTTCACCTTCGACACCGGCCCGACGGTGTTCACCATGCCGCACCTGCTCGACCGGGCGTTCGCCCGGCTCGGCCGCGACCGGCAGGCCGAGCTCCCGATGACCCGCCTCGACCCCGCCTACCGGGCGGTCTACCGCGACGGCTCCCAGCTGCTGGTCCGGGCGCACCTGGCCGACCAGGTTGCCGAGATCCGCAACCGCGGCCTTGCCAGGGACGCTGCCGCCTACCCCGGCTTCGTCGACTGGCTGGAGAAGCTCTACGAGAGCGAGATGCCGCACTTCATCGAGCGGAACTTCGACTCGGTGCTCGACCTGATGGCCAGCCCGGGAGCTGCGGCCAAGCTGGTCCGTCTCGGCGGCTTCGGCAGCCTGGAGAAGGCGGTCTCCAGCCGGTTCGCCGACTCCCGGCTGGTGCGCCTGTTCACCTTCCAGGCCATGTACGCCGGCCTGGCCCCTTCGGACGCGCTCGCCATCTACGCCGTGATCACCTACATGGACTGCATCTCCGGGGTCTGGTTCCCCGACGGCGGGATGCACGCCGTGCCGAAGGCGTTCGCCCGGGTGCTGGGTGACGCCGGGGTCGATCTGCGTTACGGGACCCCGGTCAGTGAGATCCTCCGGGACTCCCGGGGCCGGGTGGCCGGCGTGAGCGCAGGCGGCGAGCAGGTGATGGCCGATGCGGTCGTCGTCACCCTCGACCTGCCGACGGCCTACACCGAGCTGCTGCCCGACCTGCGCCCGCCGCGGGTGCTGGACCGGGCCGCCTACTCCCCGTCCGCCGTCGTCTGGCACGTCGGGGTGCGCGGCAAGCCGAAGGCCGGCGTGGCTCACCACAACATCCACTTCGCCGACGCCTGGGCTGAGTCCTTCGACCAGCTGATCAAGCGCAAGGAGCTGATGACCGACCCGTCCCGCCTGGTGACGGTGCCGAGCCTCGACGCTCCCGAGATGGCCCCGGACGGGCACAGCGTGCTCTACGTGCTGGAACCGGTGCCGCACCTGGGCGCCGACATCGACTGGACCACCGAGCGCGGACCGGCGCGGGACCGCCTGCACCGGTTCCTCTCGGCCAACGGCTACCCGGACGACATCGTCACCGAGCGGCTGGTCACGCCGGCTGACTGGGCTGCGCAGGGCATGGCCATGGGCACCCCGTTCAGCCTTGCGCACACCTTCGGCCAGACCGGGCCGTTCCGTCCGGGCAACGTCGAGCCGCGGGTGCCGGGGGTGTTCTTCGCCGGTAGCGGCACCACGCCGGGGGTGGGCGTGCCGATGGTCCTGATCAGCGGCGAACTGGCTGCCAGCCGGGTGCGTGACTACCTGGGCGGTCGGCGATGACCGCAATGGGGTCGCCGGCCGACCTGGCCGCCGGGTACGCCGAGTGCGCCCGGCTGACGCGCGAGTACGGCACCACCTACTTCTGGGGTGCCGTCCTGCTGCCGAAACCGCAACGCCGGCACGTGCACGCCGTCTACGCCCTGTGCCGGCTGGCCGACGACATCGTGGACGCCGACGGCGCCACCAGGTACAGCCCGGCGGCGACCAGGCAGGCACTGGCCGAGTTCCGGGCCGGCTTCGATGCAGCCCTGGCCGGCAGCCCGCCCGACCCGACGATGGCTGCGATCGCCAACACCGTGCACGAGTGCGGCATCGAGACCGAGTGCTTCGACCGCTTCTTCGGCGCGATGGCGATGGACCTCGACATCGCCGGCTACGACACCTGGCCCGACCTCTGCGACTACATGGAGGGTTCGGCCGCCGTGATCGGGGAGATGATGCTGCCCGTCCTGCAGCCGTTGACCCCGGCAGCACGGGAACCGGCCCGGGCCCTCGGGTTGGCGTTCCAGCTCACCAACTTCCTCCGCGACGTCGGCGAGGACCTCCACCGCGGCCGGGTCTACCTGCCGCGGGAGGACCTGGTCCGCTTCGGCGCCTCCCCGCGGCCGGGCACGGTGGACGACGCCTGGCGGCAGCTGATGGCCTTCGAGATCGAGCGCAACCGCGAGCTGTACGACCAGGCCCGCGCCGGCGTGGCGATGCTGCCGCCCCGCTCGGCCCGCTGCGTCGCCACTGCGCTGACCCTCTACTCCCAGATCCTCGACCGGATCGAGGCTCGCGACTACGACGTGTTCTCCGACCGGGCCCGCGTCCCGACCTGGCGCAAGGCCGTCACGGCCGCCACCATCATGGTCGCCGGTCCCGGGACCGTCCCGTGGTCCGCCCGCACGACCCCTGCGCTGGCGCCGGCCACCCCTGAGCCTGGGGAAGGGTCGACCGGGAGGCTGAGCGCCTGATGCCGGGGGAGTACCTGCTGTTGATGGCCGCGTGCCTCCTGGTGACGCTGCCGCTGGAGTTCGTCCTACGCGCCAGGGTCTACCGGCGTCCCCGGCGACTCGCGCTCGCGTTGCTGCCCCTGCTGGTCGTCTTCTACATCTGGGACGCGGTCGCGATCGCCCGCGGCCACTGGGACTACAGCCCCGCCCACACCACCGGCTGGCTGTTGCCAGGAGCCGTACCCCTGGAGGAGGTCGTCTTCTTCATCGTGATCCCGATCTGCGGCCTGCTCACGTTCGAGGCGGTCGGCCAGACCATGGCCCGCCTCTCGGGACGCACGAGGTCTGCGGCCGGCCCCGCCGATGCCGGACGCGACCATGATGGGACGACGCCGTGACGGCCGAAGGAGCAGCAGATGCCTGAGTACACCGTGGCCACGGTCGTTGCCGTGGTCGTCGTGGTCGCCGTCGAGCTCCTCTGGCTCCGGACCGGGATCTTCCGCACCGTCCAGTACTGGGCCACGATGGCGATCGTGTTCTTCTTTCAGGTACTGGTTGACGGCTGGCTGACCAAACTGGTCGACCCGATCGTGCTCTACTCCCCGCAGCATTTCCTCGGCGTCCGGTTCCCCTTCGACATCCCGATCGAGGACTACGGGTTCGGCTTCGCCCTGGTCACCGGGACGATCATGGCCTGGCAACTGGCCGGACGCAGGGAGCAGGCGGCATGAGGGCCTGGCGACCGGGCCGGGACCGCAACGCCGTCCGGCATCCGGCTGCCCCCGCGATCGGTGGTGCCGGGCCGGACCGTACGCCCAAGGTGGTCGTCGTCGGGGGCGGGATCGCCGGCCTTGCCGCAGCGACCGGGCTGGCCGAGCGCGGCGTCCGCGTCCAACTGGTCGAGGCGCAGCCGACCCTCGGCGGCCGGGTCCGGGCCTGGCCGACCGAGGTCGGAACCATGAGCCGCGGCTTCCACGCCTTCTTCCGCCAGTACTACAACCTGCGGGCGCTGCTGCGCCGGACCGATCCGACCCTTTCCGGCCTGGTCCCGGTCACCGACTACCCGCTGCAGCTGGCGCCCGGCCCCGGCGGGCACCCAGTGGTCGACTCCTTCACCAGGATTCCGAGGACCCCGCCCTGGAACCTCGCCGGCTTCGTCGCCAGAAGCCCGTCCTTCGGCCTGGTCGACCTGACCAGGGTGGACGTCAAGGAGGCGCTCGGGCTGCTCCAGGTGAGGTTCCCCGACACCTACTCGGCACTGGACGGCACCAGCGCTGCGGACGTGCTCGACCGGCTGAACTTCCCGGACTCTGCCCGGCACCTGGCTCTCGAGGTCTTCGCGCGCAGCTTCTTCGCCGACCCGCGGGAGTTCTCCGGCGGCGAGCTGGTGGCGATGTTCCACACCTACTTCGTCGGCTCCGCCGAGGGGCTGTTGTTCGACGTGCCCGCAGACGACTACGACACCGCCCTCTGGGCCCCGTTGGGCCGCCACCTCGGCGGGCTCGGCGTCGAGGTGCTGACCGGCACTCGGGTCACCCGCATCGCCGAGGCCGGCGACGGCGTCGTGGTGTCCACCACAGCCGGCGACCTGCCCGCGGACGCAGTGGTGCTCGCCGTGGACACCCGGCCCCTGCAGCAACTGGTCGCCGGGGCGGACTGGCTGGGGGATGAGGCCTGGCGGGAACGGATCGCGGCACTGCGCACCGCGCCGCCGTTCGGCGTCGGGCGCCGGTGGCTGGCCGGGAGGTACCGGCAGGTGTCAGCGTTCCTCGGCACCAGCGGCTACGGACCGCTGGACAACATCAGCCGGCTGGACGCCTTCGAGGCCGGCGCCGCGCGGTGGGCCGACGCCAACGGCGGGACGGTCGTCGAGGTCCACGGGTATGCGCTCACCGACACCTCGGACGCCACCCG
>JADLEH010000333.1 GCA_020846255.1 Propionibacteriaceae bacterium | reverse complement strand
CGCGGAAGTGGCTATCGGCCTTGACTATCCGCGCTGGCTCAGCCTGGGTCGGTTGCTGAGGCGCACCTTCGTCCGAGTGATCGACCGTCGGCCGATCTGCAACGGCAACGTGGAGACCTTTCGGCAGCTGTTCTCCCTGGACTCGATCATCGTGTGGCATTTCCGCAGCTTCACCCGGAAGCGGGCGACCATGCGGGCCTGGGCCGCCCGAGCCGAGGGTCCGCCGGTCATGTTGGTTCGGCGTCCACGCGAACTCGAAAGGCTCGTCACAGCGCTGAGCTGAATCTGACCGCCGCCAGACTCATTCGGCGCGCCCTCGACGAGGTCGCCCATCCCCGTCTGCGGCGGTTGCGGATGCACGGCCTGGGTGTCTGCTATGCCGGTTTGCTCTAGAACTTCACCAAGTCGCCGGAGAACTCGCCCAAGTTGGCGATCTCAAGGGTCACCTTGGTGCCTTGGATGCTGATCCGGTAGGGCACTCTCACCCCGCCCTTGACCGGGATCCCGGGGGCCTTGTAGGTGCCGGCGGGGGCCTTGGCCAACATGTCGAGGCTGCCGGAGCCCTTGATGATGAAGCTGCCGTAGCCGACCGGCTCCTCCATCTGGTAGGGCATCTTCTCGTCGTCGAGTGGCCACAGGGGCGCCAGCGGCCCGAGGTCGCCGAACAGGTGCGCTGTCGCGTTACCCCGGCCGGTCCACTTGATGTCGCCGAGCCCCTTGATCACCCCGCCCAGGCTCTTGTCGTACTTGCCGGTGAACAGCAACTCAGCCTTGCCGGTGTAGCTGCCGGCATAGGTGGTACCGCCGCCGGCCAGGTTCAGGTCGAGCTTGGCGCCAAACTTCCAGTCCTCCACCGAGAACGACACCTTGTCGTGCACCGAGATCACCCAGTGCGACTTGCCGACCTTCTTGTTGCGCTTCTCCTTGGCCGCGGCCCGGGCCGCGGCCGACCCCTTGCCGACCGTGTAGCCCGAGAAGCCGGAAACCTCGGCCACCAGCAGGATGCTCGGCCCGACCTGCTGCCTGTCGGTCGCGACCAGTTCGGCCGCGCTCCCGTCGGCAGAGAGCTTAACGATGGTGGCGTTCGGATCGACGGTGGCCTCGGTGCTGAAACCGATGAGGCAGTCACCGGTGGGCGGCTGGCCCGCGTAGTCCACGTATACGCCGGGAGCCTGTGCGTCCGGCACGCCCTCCGGCGCCCTCCGCAGCGGGGTGACCGTCCACGTCGTGCCGGCTTTGGCGGAGCCTTTTGGCACGGCGATCAAGGCCTTCCAGCTACCGGAGGCGACCGCGACCCTGCCACCGTCCGCGCCGATGCCCAGCGAGGCCGCCGCGGCCTGGTCCAGCTCCAACCCCGGCGGTGCCACCGCGGTTGCCGACGACCACGCCGTCGCCGACGGTACGGACGCGGATGCCTGCGGGGTGCCGGTCGACGGGGCCGGCGCCAGTTGGCCGGTGCAAGCGCTCAGTGCCACCACGCAGGCAAGGGCGACAGGCAGGATGTTGGTGCGCATGGTGAACCTCCGTCGGTTCGAGTGGCCACACCTCCTCGACGAGAGCCAGCCTATTGGCCGCGTCCCGCCCCCGCTGGGGAAACGAGCTTGACGGGCGCCCTCTATCGGCTCTCGTTCGCATAGTGGTCGCATCTGCCGATTCGCACAGCAACGCCGCAAAGGACGCGCAGCGGAGTTGCCCTTCGGAACCTCGACTCGACATTCATGCGGCTGAGCGAGCACCCAAATGGCTGTTGCCGATTCAGTCACTAGTAGCAAGGGCCAGCGGGTCGACGCACCAAGGGGCCGTGTTCCTCGCCGAGGTCGGCGATGTTGGCTCCGCAGGCTATCCACAGTGCCCATTCGGCGGCCTGTTCGGCGTCTTCGCCAGCGACGCCGTGCTTGAGGGCGCTGGGGTGGATCTTCACGCCGCGAAGTGCGCGAGCGCGATCCGGATCGCCTCCGAGCGGGTCAGGTCGTGGCGTTGCGCGGCAGCATCCAACGCCTCCAGTTCCTCCGCCGTCAGACGGACAGCAACCACCTGGGCCGGCTCCGCGCCACGCCCCGGCCGTCCGCGCCCGCGGCGCTTCAGTTCCGCGGCGTCGTAGCCGGCTTCAGCCTCCTCGGCCCACTTCTTGATCTGTTCCTCACTCACCACACACAAATCGTATAACGAAAACAGAGATCGGCAAGGCCCGTCTGCGCTCGAACCACCCTCGCTTCAAGAACACACACCTCGCCGCGGCATGATCGTATTCGCGGGTCAGGCGCCAAGCAGAAGCGCGCGAAGGCGTCGCCGATCGTCATCGTGAAGCCCGACGTGATCAAGGTGCTGGTCGATGCCTGCTGCGAAAGCGATGACAATCGTTCTGGTCGTCGCGATCCAGGCGTCGGCTTCGGAAGGTCCCCAGGTTGCCTGGCGGTCATCGGTCGGAGCATGGGTTCGTGCGCCCGCCATCTGCATGACCGAGGCGGCGTAGTCGTCAGCGACGACCTCCGGAGCGACGCCGGCATTGGCCAGCAGGAGCGCGGCAACCATTCCGGTGCGATCCCTGCCTGCGCTGCAGTGGATCAGGACACCCGGCCCGGCAGCAGCAGTAGCCTCGAGTGCCCGACGAACCAGGCCGGGCAGGATCCGAAGGTTGTGCGACCAATACTCGGGTGAGTCGAGGATCGGGAAGCAGACCCGGCGGAACTCCTCGCTGGAGTGATCCTCGGTGGGCGCTGAGATGATCGACACCCCGTCCAAGGCCCACGCATCCAGAACCGGATCGCCGTCCTGGCGGCCCACTTCGTAGCCGCAGCGGAAGTCGACGACGGTGCGCAAGCCCCACCCGCGTGCCGCGCTCCAGCCCGACATCGTCAGGAGTTCCCGCCGCGGCCCCCGTGCCACCCGGCCCGGGCGCGTCGGCCCCGAACGGGTAGGCAGGCCGCCGAGATCGCGACAGTTGAAGTATCCATCCCAATCGAGGACCCGCACCCGGCTACCGTACCGAGCCTCGCCGTCATGAGGGACTCACTCTCGCGGCGGCAAGTCCGGACGATGACACTTGCGGGTTCTGCGCACTGTGTCGATGATCCCTGCATGTCTGAGTCATCCACATCGTTGCCAACAGCTCTGGGCCGACCCGCCACCCGAGCGCTTGCGGCCGCCGGTTTCCGAACTCTCGACGACCTCGATGGGATCAGCGAGCAAATACTGCTGGCCGTTCATGGAGTCGGCCCGAAGGCCATCACCATCCTGCGAGGGCATGGTGTCAATCTCGCGCTCTGACCAAATCTCACCGCGCCCGAACTGGGAACCGAGAGTTTCGGGATCTGTTGCGGCGACCTCGCCTAGGGTGATGGTGTTGGCGTGGCTGCGCGCCGGTGCCTTTTTCTTGGGAGTCCAATGTCCTCCACTGATGCGGTGATCACGGCAGCCTGGGGTGACCTGAGGGGCCTGCTTCGTGGCGGAGGTTGGGGTGCGCTGACCTCGGTCGCCCTGATCGTCGTCCAGGTGGTCGTCTTCACGATATGGCCCCCGGTGCACACCGTCGCGGAAGTCTTCGCCCTCATGGTTCAGAACCCGGTTCTGGGCCTGCTGTCGTTGGACGTGGTCTACATCGCCAACAACCTGCTCGTATGGCTGTTCTACCTGGGGCTTGGAACTGCCCTCTTCCCGGTGTCCCGGTCGGCGGTGGTTCTCGCCGTGGGGCTGGGAACCCTACAGATGGCCGCCTACATGGCCTCCAATCCGGCCGCCGAGATGTGGACCCTGGCCCGAGCGCATGCAGCAGCCGCCCCGGCCGGGCGGGCTGCCCTCGAGGCTGCCGGCGAGGCACTTCTGACGAGTTGGAAGGGGACCGCGTTCTTGACCTACTACTTCCTCGGTGCGGCGGTGTTGTTCATCTTCTTCTGGATACTGCGCCGGTCAGCGACATTCCCACCATCGGCCGCCTGGTGGGCGCTGGCATCAGGAATTCTGATGCTCGTCCCGTCCCCCTTCGGCACCGTTGGTCTGGTCTTCGCCTTGGCATCACTGCTCCCATGGAGCGTGTTCTGCATCCTGGGCGGCCGCCGTCTCCTCCAACTCGCCAGCCATTGACCCAACATTCACCCCCGGCGCGGGCAGATTAGGTCGTTCTGGAGTCCGGCGGTCTAGTGGGTCGCTGTACTTGCACCAGAACTCGGTTCGACTTGACGAGTTCGATACCCGCTCTCTGAGGAGAGCCCGAGCCAAAGCCCAGCGACCAGTCCCATAACGAACAAGGGCTCGCCCAGCCAATCGTCACCCACGACACCCCAGACCAATGAGGTGTCCAGCCCCGTCCCGCTCGCGCGGGCAAGGATGATGAACGCCAGCAAGGTGGTGGTTACCAAGGAGTTGGCCAGGTAAAGCAGCACCCGAGTGGGCTGCGGGAACCCGGGGGAGCCCTTCCGAGTGAAGTCCGCGCCGGTCAGAACACGCCACGTCGAGGCGAACAGCAACATCAGGGGCGCGCTGAAGGCGAGAAGTGTGCTCGTCGGGTCGCCGAGGAAGTTGCGGTGGGGGTAGAGGACGACGAGCAACAGCACCGTCAGCATGCTCTCGGCCCGGTGTCGGGTGAGTCGCCCCTGGATGGCGAGAAGGATCCCGATGAGCAGCACCACGACTGACGCAATAAGCCCCATCGCCTCAGGCGTCGCATCCCGTAGGCCCTCGAACCCGGGCAGCAAGGCAACGACTCGAAGGATGGACGGCACTGCGAAGGCGCCGAGCACTCCGGCCTCCGCGAGGCGGCCCAGCCGACTGAGCCGCCATGCGACCCCGACCGCTGCCACCCCGAGACCGCCCCGCAGCAGCCTGATCGGATTGTTGTCGTACAGCGCGTCCAGCAGAGGGTTGAGTATGTCGGTAGCCGCACCGAACGGGAGGAGGCTGAGCAGCTGTCCGGCCAAGCCGGTCACGGACGCCAGCAGGGACGGAAGAAGGGCGACAAGCGCGACTGGGTACAACCAGCCTTGCCAGGCACCGGGATACGCGGACGGGGGCTCGGGCACCTGCCGCCTCCCGCGGCGCGTCCAGACCGTTGTGAGCCCGGCGACCAGGAGCAGGGT
>JADLEH010000332.1 GCA_020846255.1 Propionibacteriaceae bacterium | reverse complement strand
GGACGGGATCGTCGGGCAGGTTCGCGGCTAGTCTGAAACAGACAGGTCTGGACAGGTTTACCCAGGAGGGTGGAGATGACCGAAGGCACCGGGCAGGGCAAGGGCGCACTTCAGGTGGAGATGCAGGGCATCGACGTCATCGCGGACGTTGACCGCAAGGGCCGGCCGCGGGACCTCTTCTGGCCGTGGTTCGCAGCCAATGTCTCCGTGCTGGGCATCAGCTACGGGTCGTGGGCGCTGGGCTTCGGCATCTCCTTCGCTCAGGCCACGCTGGCCAGCGTGGTCGGGATCCTGGTCTCCTTCCTGCTGTGCGGGTTCGTGGCGCTGGCCGGCAAGCGGGGTTCGGCCCCCACCATGGTGCTCAGCCGGGCAGCGCTCGGCGTCCGCGGCAACCGGGTGGCCTCGGTGCTGTCCTGGATCCTCACCGTCGGCTGGGAGACGGTCCTCACCGCCCTCGCCACCATGGCCACGGCCACCGTCTTCGCCCAGCTCGGCTGGGGTGGCGGCAACACCACCAAGATCGTCGCGCTGGTCGTGGTGGCGGTGCTGATCATCGCCGGCGGGGTCATCGGCTTCGACCTGATCATGCGCATGCAGACGGTCATCACCATCGTCACCGGTGTGCTCACCATCGGCTACATCGCGCTGGTCTACCCGCACATCGACTGGGCGACGGTGAGTGCCATCCCGGACGGCTCCAGCCAGGCCCTCGTCGGCGCCCTGGTGTTCATGATGACCGGCTTCGGCCTCGGGTGGGTGAACATGGCGGCCGACTACTCCCGCTACCTGCCCCGGCACACCTCCAGCCCGGGCGTCGTCGGCTGGACCACCTTCGGGGCGTCGCTGGCCCCGCTGCTGCTGGTGGTCTTCGGCCTGCTGCTGGCCGGCTCGGACGCCGAGCTGAGCGCCGCCATCTCGGCCGACCCGATCGGCGCGCTCACCACGCTGCTGCCCACCTGGTACCTGATCCCGTTCGCGATCGTCGCCGTCGCCGGGCTGATCGGCGGCGCTGTGCTGGACATCTACTCCTCCGGCCTCGCCCTGACCGCCACCGGCCTGCCGATCAAGCGTCCGGTGGCAGCGGGCATCGACGGTCTGATCATGGTCGCCGGCACGATCTACATCGTCTTCGGCGGGGACAGCTTCTTCGGCGTCTTCACCGGCTTCCTGATCACCCTCGGCGTCCCGATCGCAGCCTGGTGCGGGATCATGCTGGCCGACATCGCGCTGCGCCGGCAGAACTACGACGAGGGTGACCTGTACCGCCCGAGCGGCCGCTACGGCGACGTGCCGCCGGTGCCGATGGCGCTCCTGCTGGCCGGGTCGATCGTCGGCTGGGGCCTGGTCACCAACAGCTATGCCGACTGGCTGGCCTGGCAGGGCTACCTGCTGGACGTGGCCGGGCTCGGTGGGCGGGAAGGCGCCTGGGCCTACTCCAACCTCGGGGTGCTGGTCGCCCTCCTGATCGGCCTGGTCGGGACCCTGGTGCTGCGGTTCCGGGCGGTGCGGGCACAGGAGGCGCTCCCGCCGTCGCCCCCGATCAACTCCCAGCTGCCGGTGACTCCCGCCCGTCCCGGAACGACCGGGGCAACGGAGGTGGTCTGATGCCGGAGCCGACCCTGCTGGCAGTCATCGACATGCAGAACGTGTTCGCCGAGGCCGACAGCCCGTGGCGCACGCCCAAGTTCGCCGACGTGGTCGCCCCGGTGCGCCGGCTGGCGACGACGTTCGGAACCACGACCGTGTTCACCCGGTTCGTCGCCCCGGCTGAGCCGGCCGGCTCCTGGCGTGCCTACTACGCGCAGTGGCCCTTCGCCCTGCAGCCACCGGACGCACAGCTGTGGGAGGTGGTTCCGGAGCTCGCCGACCTGGCCGACCGGACGGTGAGCGCGCCCACCTTCAGCAAGTGGTCGCAGCTCGCTGCGCTTCTCGAGCCGGGGGGACGCCTGGTGCTGTGCGGGGTGAGCACCGACTGCTGCGTGCTGTCCACAGCCCTCGAGGCCGCCGACGCCGGGGCAGAGGTGGTTGTGATCGAGGAGGCCTGCGCCGGGCTGGACGACAACACCCACACAAAGGCCCTGGAGATCATGGACCTCTACGCCCCCCTGGTGCGGGTGGTGAGTCTCGACGAGGGCCTTGCCCTGGCCCGCCCGGGGTCATGAGCCGGACGGCGCCGGTTCCGCTCAAGCACGAGCGGATCTCGGCGGCCCTGGCCGGGGAGATCGAGGCCGGTCACTTCCAGCCGGGCGCCCGGCTGCCCGGTGAGGTGGCGCTCGCCCAGCGGTTCGGGGTAAGTCGCAGCACGGTTCGGACCGCCCTGGCCGAACTCGCCGAGGGCGGCCTGATCGCCACCCGAACCGGGAAGGGCTCGTTCGTCCTGCCGAGGGAGGTGCCGCGGACGCGTCGCACGCCGCCACCGGGTCGGACCACGACGATGGCGGAGCGGGCCTACGGCGCGCTGCTCGGGCTCGCCGTCGGGGACGCCCTCGGGATGCCGACCCAGCTGCTCTCCCGGGCCGAGATCCTGGCCAGGTACGGGCCGGTGCTGACCGGCTTCGAGCCGGCGCCCCCGGGGCACCCGATCGCTGCCGGGATGGCCGCCGGCCAGGTGACCGACGACACCGAACAGGCGGTGATCCTCGGCCGGGTGCTGGTGGACGGCGGCGGGGTGCTCGACGCGCGTGAACTTGCAGCCCGCCTGGTGGCCTGGGAAGCGGAGATGCGGGCGCGGGGGTCGCTCGACCTGCTGGGGCCGTCCACCCGCCGAGCCCTTGCCGCCCTCCTCGCCGGCGAGGACGTCGAGACCACCGGACGCAACGGCGACACCAACGGCGCCGCAATGCGGATCGCGCCCGTCGGGATCGCCACGCCACCGGATCCGGAGCTGCTGGTAGCCGCCGTCGTCGCGGCCAGCCGGGTCACCCACAACACCAGCGTCGCCCTCGCCGGGGCCAGCGCCGTGGCTGCCGCGGTCAGCGCCGGGGTCGCTGGAGCCGGAGTGACCGGGGCGATCGACGCGGCAGTGGTCGCTGCCCGGGCCGGCTCCAAGCGCGGCCGCTGGGTGGCCGGAGCCGACGTCGCCACCCGGATCCGGTGGGCCGTGGACGCCGTCGCCGGCCTGGCTGACGCGGCAGCCTGCGACCTGGTCCATCGACTGGTCGGCACCAGCCTCGCCACCCAGGAGTCCGTGCCGGCGGCCTTCGCACTGCTCTCGCTGCATCCGGAGGACCCCTGGCTCACCTGCCGGCTGGCCGCGTCCGTCGGTGGCGACTGCGACACGATCGCAGCGATGGCCGGTGCGATCGCCGGGGCTTGCGCCGGCAGCCAGGGGTTCCCGGCTGCCGCCGTCCGGCAGCTCGAGGCCGCGAACCGGCTGGACCTGCGCGGCCTCGCCGAGGCCCTGCTGGCCCTGCGTGGGGCTTCGGCATGAGCGTGCTGATCCACGTCGGGAACGCCGTGGTCGACCTCGTGCTGACGGTGGCACACGCCCCGGCCCGCGGCGGCGACGTGCTGGCCGAGGAAGCCATCGAGCGGGTGGGCGGGGGGTTCAACGTGATGGCCGCAGCTGCCCGGCAGGGCATGGCGGTGGCCTACGCCGGCCTCCACGGCACCGGGCCGCGAGGAGACCTGGTGCGGGCGGCCCTCGCAGCCGAGGGCATCACCCTCCTCCAGCCGGCGCTGCCCGACCGGGACACCGGTGTGGTGGTGGCCATCGTCGAGGCCGACGGGGAGCGGTCCTTCATCACAGCTCCGGGGGCGGAGGCGAGGCTGACGGCTGCCGACCTGGCGCGGGTGGCCGTGCAGCCGGAGGACTTCGTGTACCTCACCGGCTACAGCCTGGCCCACCCGGCCAACGCCGAGGCGCTGCTGCACTGGCTGCCGGGGCTCGGGTCGCGGCCGCTGGTCCTGTTCGACCCGGGACCGCTGGTCGGCAGCCTGCCCCGGGCCGCGCTGGCGGCCGTGCTCGACCGGGCTGACTGGGTGAGCGCCAACGCGGCCGAGGCGGCTGCCCTCACCGGCTCCGATGACCCGGCCCGCGCTGCGGTGGAGTTGTTGGCCCGCACCAACGGCGCCGGAGTCGTGGTCCGCTGCGGCGCAGCCGGGTGTCAGCTGGCATTGCGGGGGGCCGGGGCGGTGCCGGTGCCGGCGTTCAGCGCGACCGTTGTGGACCTCAACGGTGCCGGGGACGCCCACGCCGGCGCCTTCATCGCCCAGCTCGCCCGGGGTGAGGACCCACTGCCGGCCGCCAGGTGGGCCAACGTCGCCGCCGGCCTGGCCGTCACCCGGCGGGGCCCGGCAACCGCCCCCACCTTCGCCGAGGTCGCCGCCCACCTCGGCCGGGCCTGAGGCGGCCACGGCATCGGCGGCGGGACGGCCGCGGTCGCTACCCGACGGCGGCGGGGCTCGTCGAAGCCTCGGCCGACCCTTCGCCGAGCTCCGGGACCTGGTTCGGCCCGGGTACCGGGGTCTGCTCAGGGATGGTCACCCCGGCCTCGGGCAGGACCTCCACCCAGGGCATGAACAGCTGCACGAGCGGCCCGATGGCCAGCGCGTAGACCAGGGTGCCGATCCCGACCACACCGCCGAGCAGCCAGCCGATGGCGACGATGGTCACCTCGAGGACCGTCCTGACCAGCCGGATGCTGTGCCCCGTCCGCTTCGTCAGGGCCACCCAGAGCCCGTCGCGTGGGCCGGGGCCGAGCCGGGCACCGACATAGAGGGCACCGGCCATCCCATTGGCCACGACGCCGCCGACCAGCATCGCGACCTGACCGGCAAGGTTGGTGATCGCCGGCATCGCGGCCAGCCCGGCGTCGGCGGCCAGCCCGATCACGAAGACGTTGAGCACGGTCCCGAGGCCGGGCCGTTGCCGCAGCGGGATCCACAGCAGCAGCACCAGCGCGCCGACGACGATGGTGACCTGGCCGAAGCTCAGGGGCACGTGGTTGGTGAGCCCCTGGTGGAAGACGTCCCACGGGTCAAGGCCCAGGCCGCTGCGCAGGAGCATGGCCATCGACCAGCCGTACAGCACCAGTCCGAGCAGCAACTGGGACAGGCGGCGACCGAAACGGGCCGGGAGGCGGAAGTGCATGCCGACCATCCTCCCCCCAAGTGGCCTTCCGTCAAATAGCCAATTGTGGAACAGTGGCTCTGTGGATACCCGCCACTGGCTTGAGTTGCTGCCGCTACCCGCGGACGTGCCCGCGTATCTCGCACTGGCCAGGGCCATCCGCGGGCTCGCGATGGACGGCCGGGTCGGTGCCGGCGCAAGGCTACCGAGTGAGCGCACCCTCGCCGCAGCCCTCGGCGTGAGCCGCACCACCGTCACCCGTGCCTACGGCGAACTCGTTGCGTCCGGTTGGGCGCGGGCGCGTCAGGGATCGGGCACGACCATCGCGCTGCCCTCAGGTGAACGCGCGCCGTCGTTGCCCTTGATCCCCGGCCTGCGGACCGACGCCATCGACCTGTCGGCAGCAGCCGGGCTGGCTCCCGCCGGCACCGAGGCCATCATCCGGAGCTCCCTGGACTGGTTGCCGGCAACCCTCAACAGCGCCGGGTACGAGCCTTTCGGGGCGCCGCACCTGCGCCGCCGGATCGCCGACTGGTACTCCGCGCGCGGCCTCGTCACCGACCCCGGCCAGGTTGTCGTCACTGCCGGCGCGATGACGGCGGTGAGCGTCGCCATGCACGCCCTGCTCAACCCGGGAGACCGGATCGTCGTCGACTCGCCCACCTACCCGGGAGCCATCGGAGCAATCGAGGTGGTTCGGGCGAGGGCGGTCTCCGTACCGCTGGTGGCCGGGTGGGACCTGGCCGGGTGGGGTGAAGCCCTGCGCCGTTCGAAGGCGCGGGCCGCCTACCTGATTCCGGACTTCCACAACCCCACGGGGCTGCTGATGCCGCAAGCCCAGCGCGAGGACCTGGCCGGACTCCTGGGTCAGCACAACTGCGTCCCGGTGGTGGACGAGACCCTGGCCGAGTTGAACCTGGCCGGCTCAGCGATGCCGGCGCCGTTCGCAGCACTGGATCCCCGGGCAGTAAGCATCGGTTCGCTGTCCAAGGTGCTCTGGGGTGGCATCCGGATCGGTTGGCTGCGCTGCCCGCCCGCCCTCCTCGACGCGGTCCGGACCCGGGCCGTCCAGCTGGGGCTGGGCGCCTCCGCGCTCGACCAACTGGTGGCCACCAGCTACTTCGAGGATCCGGCACCGGTGCGGGAAGAGGTGGTCCGGCGGCTCGACACGGCCTGCGACCGGTGGCTGCAGGCGCTGGCTGTCCGGCTGCCCAGCTGGCAGGTCGCCCGCCCGGACGGCGGCCTGGCACTGTGGGTGGAGTTGCCGCGGCGGGCCAGTTCGGAGTTGGCACTCGCTGCCGCTGCGCACCGTCTGGTGCTGGCCCCCGGCCCGAGGTTCTCCGCCGACCGGACGCACGCGAACCGGCTCCGGCTACCCCTGACGCTGCCGCCGGAGGTGATCGAAGAGGCCGTGGAGCGGCTCGCCGCCACCTGGGACGATGTCCTGCGTGGGGTTCCGGCCGTTGGCCGCGGGGAGTCCCTGGCGCTCTAGCCGTTGCAGCCGGTTCCGGGCCCGGGACCGGGCTCACGGCAGTGCGCCGGAGTCCACCGTCCCCGGGCCGAGGCTGCGTCCAGCGTCAGGCAGGACCGGCCAGAGCCCGCACTGTAGCCAGGGTGTCGGCCGTTTCGGCCGGCCGGTCCTCCCGGTAGCGAACCACCCGGGCGAACCGCAGGGCGACCCCGCCGGGGTACCGGGTGGAACGCTGCAGGCCGTCGAAGGCGATCTCGACCACCTGCTCGGGCCGGACGAAGACCACGTGACCCTCCCGGTGGGTCTCCAGGGCGAGGAACCTCTCGGTCTGCCACTCGAGCATCTGGTCGGTCATGCCCTTGAAGGTCTTGCCCAGCATCACGAAGCCCCCGGTGTCGGGGTCCCGCGCGCCCAGGT
>JADLEH010000331.1 GCA_020846255.1 Propionibacteriaceae bacterium | reverse complement strand
GGTGAAGGCGCACGATGAGACCTTGCGGTTGGGTCCGAACTTGTTGTTGGTGACGGTTGCGGTTTCGGAGTAGCCGTTGAGGACCTGCAGCTTGACGGTGCAGTGCCCGCCGTCGAGCCAGTTGCCGCTCACGACCAGGCTGGTGTTGCCCTTGTTGGCTGCGCCGAGGACGGCGAAGTTCTGGGCGCCGCGGATGGTGTTGCCGGTGATCTTCAGGTTGGTGCCGTTGAGGATCTGGACGTTGTCGTTGTGGGTCGGGCCGCCGCCTTGCTGGGGGTCGCTGGCGTAGTAGGTGGTGTTCTCCAGCAGGGAGTTCTCGATCGTCACGTTGTTGCCGTGGATCTTGACCGAGTCGACGTTGCCGCTGATGTTGACGCGGCGGGCGACGAACTCGCTGCCCTTGATGCCGTCGAACCACACCGAGGGGAACTCGGGGACGATCCGCACGTCGCTGATCACGAGGCCGGAGTAGCCGTAGTTGGTGATCAGGCCGGTCGCGATGCCCTTCGACTTGCCGCCGCGGACGATGCTGTTGGAGATGGTGACGTTCTTGGCCCGGACGGTGACGAAGCCGTGGATGTCCAGGTTGGAGAGGACGGTGCCGTCCTTGGTGACCGTGATGTCGCCGTCGTGACGGGTCAACGTGCTGCCGGGCTTGACCCCGGTGGTGGCGGAACTCGGCTTGGTGGTGGAGGTGGTGGTCGGCGCGGGCGCCGTAGCGGCCACGGTCGTGCTGGTTCCGACGTCGACCCAGGTCTTCACCGGGTAGGGCTTCACGATGTCGACCGAAGCCGGGTCGGTGATGACGTTGCTGAAGCTGAGGCTGCCGGTGGCAGGCGCGCTGCTGCCGAGGTAGCCCCACAACCGGGTGACTCCCTCGGTGGTGATTCGGGAGGCGGTGTAGTCGCGGGCGGCCAACTGCCAGTCCGGAGTCGTGGTGCCCGACTTCCAGGCCCGGACGTAGACCAGGACCGGGTTCAGGCCGGCAACGACGCCCTGCAGGCGAATGGTCTCGCCCGGCTTAACGGTCACGCCGGTGCTCTGGTAGGTGCCGAGCGCCGTCTCGGCCCCGCCGGCAACCCGGCTGAGGCTGACGCGCATCGCGCCGGTCGCGGCGATCCCGACCTTGGCGCGGTACCCCGCGCCATTGCTCGCCGAGCGGAGCTGGACCGCTGCGTAGGCGGGGAGCGCGGTTGGCACCTTGAGATCGACGATCGTCTTGGAGCTCAGCCGGCTGCTCGCGAGCTGCGCGAACGAGCTCGAGGAACGGGCGAGCGAGAGGGTCCCGGCGGAGAGCGCCTGGGCAGAGGTTGGTGCGAGGCTCGTGGCCAGGGACATGACCAGCAGGCCTGCGGCCGGTGCGGCGAGCCGGCGTAGCCAGCCGGTCGGACCGCTCCGCGCACGGCGGGCGGCCGCACTGTTGAGGTCTTGGTATCGCACGTGGGGGCACCTTTCGGTATGAAATCACATGTATCGCCCGGCCGCGCACCAGACAGGTAACGGTGCTCGCCTCCCCCCAGAAGCTGAGAATACTATAAGGACTGAGCGCTGTTGATGACAAATCATTAGGGAAAACCTCAGATTCCGGTCAGGCTCCCCGGGAGACTGCTACACTTCCGCGCCGCATGACGCCCACCCATCGCTCACCCCACGCTATATTCGTGGCGAGGTTGAGGTGGACCGCGTGAGCGATCCACAAGGGGGTTGAGGGCGTGACTGAGGAGTTGAGCGAGCCTCGTGGCACGCGTCGGTGGTGGTTGATCGGCCTGGCCGTGATCGTGGTTGCCGCCGTGGTGTGGGCTGTCGTCGCCGGCGTGCCCGGCGGCTCACCAGCGCCTGGCCCGGTCCCGAGCGCCACGCCGACCGCCGGCCAGTTCACCACTCCCGTCCCAGAGCCGTCCGTGGCGTCGCCAACGGCCACCGGAACCCCGACCGTGGAGCCGACCCGGAAACCGAGCTCTGTGGAAACCGGGCTGGACGACGATGTCGAGACCTCTCCGGGAGTCACTGCCAGCATCGAGCGGATCGAGGCGGTCAGCGGGGAAGCCCGCGGGCCGGGCGAGATCGCGGGGCCGGCGCTGCGCGTGACGATCAAGCTGACGAACGGCAGCGACAAGGCTGTCCGGACCGAGCTGGGCCTGATCAACGTCTACTACGGCAAGGACCGCACGCCGGCTGGGACGCTCAGCGGCCCGGGCGTGACCCCCTTCCCGGCTGAGATCCCGGCGGGTGGCAGCGGCAGCGGGACCTCGGTGTTCAACGTGCCAACCGGGCAGCGCGGTCAGATCGAGGTCGAGTTCAGCTACTCCACCGACGTTCCGGTCGTCCTCTTCAGCGGGGCGGTGTGACCGGCCCAGGGGCGCTCGAGCCCGCTCCGGTGGCAGCGAGTGAGGTCTCCGGAAGCGCCGACCTCCGGGCCGTCCTCACCGGCCTCCGGCGGTACTGGCGCAGCGTGGTGGCCTGTCTGGTCGCCGGGTTGGCTGCGGCAGCGCTGCTCACGATCACCACTCCTCGCACCTACCAGTCCTCGATGACCTTCTTCGTGGCCACGGCCGCGAACGCGCAGGCCAGCAACAACCAGGTGCAGGCAGACGAGTTCGCCCAGCGCCGGATCAACTCCTACCTCGGCGTGATCACCAGCGAGTTGCTGGCCCGCCGGGTGATCGCGGACACCGGCCTCGACCTGGCGCCGGACGACATCATCTCGATGATCACGTCCTCGGTGGATCCCGACACCGTGCTGATGAACGTCACCGTCACCGATGTCTCACCCGACCGGTCGCTGGTCGTCGCCAACTCGATCGCAACCAACTTCGACGGCGTGATCGGTGAGGTCGAGAATCGTTCCGCAGGCACCGGCATCCGGTTGCGGGTGATCTCCGGGCCGACCCTCAACCCTGATCCGGTGACGCCGCGGACCAGCCTGAACCTCGGCCTCGGGCTCCTCCTCGGGCTGGGTCTGGGCGTCGCGCAGGCCCTCGTCCGGGACCGGGTGGACACCTCCTTCCACAGCCGCGAGCAGCTCGCCAGGGTCACCGGCGTCCCGGTGCTCGCAATGCTCCAGGAACAGTCCGGGTCCAAGCAGTCCCCGATCCTGCTGCCGCGGGTCGGCCGGTCACGATTGGCCGAGTCGCTGCGGCACCTGCGGACCAACCTGCGGTTCGTCGACGCCGCCAGTCCGGTCACGGTCCTGGTCGTGACCTCGTCGGTCGAGAGTGAAGGCAAGTCCACGATCTCGGCCAACCTCGCCCAGTCGTTCGCCGAAGCGGGGCGGAAGGTGCTCCTGATCGACGGTGACCTGCGTCGGCCGCGGCTCGAGTCCTACCTCGACCTGGAGCCCTCTGCTGGGCTCACCAGCGTCCTGATCGGCGAGGCCGCACTGCACGACGTCACCCAGGAGTGGGGGCCGGACGGACTCGAGGTGCTCGCCAGCGGCCCGATCCCGCCCAACCCCAACGAGCTGCTCGGCGGGTCGGTGATGGAGCAGTTGCTGCTCAAGGCGCGCGAGGACTACTCGCTGGTGATCATCGACACGCCGCCGATCCTGCCGGTTGCCGACGCCCTGATCGTGGCGGCGATCGCCGACGGCGCGATCCTGGTGGTCCGCCACGGGCACACCACCGGGGAGCAGGTGAGCAGGTCGCTGGAGATGCTGCAGTCGGCATCCGCCCGGGTCCTCGGCACCGTGTTGTCGATGTCTCCGGACTCCAAGGGCGGCTCCTCCTACTACGAGTACGAGACCAAGCCCGCCGAGTAGGCAGCTGCTATGGCGCGACTACTGCTGTGTATCGCCTTGGCCTTCCTCATCGCGCTGGGGCTGAAGATGCGACCCGTTCTCGCCATGACGGTGGCGATCATTGGTTGGGTTGCGCTCCCGGCGGTCGCCGCCCAGATCCTCACGGGGCAGGCGACCGGGCCATTGGCGATGCACCCCTCGACCTGGCTGGTGCTGGCAGTCTTCATCGTCCAGCTGGTCTTCCGGCCGGGACCGATAGCCGCAGCGGTCGCCCGCTACCCACTGCTGGTGACCTTCGGGGCGATTTTCGTCGCCGGGTGCCTGTGGACCAGCATGGTGAACGACAGCGGCGGCCTCAGACTGTTGCTGGACCAGATCCTCGCGCCAATGCTGCTGTTCATCCTCGTGGTCGCGTTTGCACGGGGAGGCCAGCGCGACTTCATGATCCTGCGCAACACCATCCTCGCGCTGGCTGCCGTCCAGAGCGTGCTGACGATGGTCCAGCTGAGGTTGGGTCGGATCATCCTCTTCGAGGCCTACTACGAGACCCAGCCCTGGTTCAACCCGCTCAAGTTCGATCGCTGGATGGGAACCACGGATTCCCCGCTGATCCTCGCCTACCTGCTGTGCATCGCGGCAGCTCTCGCTCTGGGCGTCCGGCATGTCGGACTGCGGTTCTCGTTGCTCGGCCTCTACCTGGTGTCGGTGCTGATCACCCAGTCCCGCCTCGGGGTGGGCGTCATCTGTGCCGTGATCGTCTACGCTGTGCTCCGCTCCAGGATGCCCATCTGGGCTCGGGGCATCGCCGCAGCCGCTGCCCTCGGCGCCGGGTACATCCTGACCACATCCACGCTGATCGCTGGTTTCGCCAGCCGGTTGGCCAACGACACCGGTTCCGCCGACGCCAGGCAGCGTGCCCTCGTCTTCATCTTCGAGAACTGGGCCGGCTACCTGTTCGCCGGCGAGGGGCTGACCGCCAGCTACGCGGTGGCGCG
>JADLEH010000330.1 GCA_020846255.1 Propionibacteriaceae bacterium | reverse complement strand
ACGCCGCCGCCAGCCCGGGGAGCACCTGTCCGGGTTTGGGAGTCCGTTCCGGGGTCCGCACCCGCAGGCCACCGGCCACCAGCCGTTGCACCAGTTGTGCGGGCGGAACCGGCTCCGCTCCGGCGGCCACCAGGTCGTGGTAGCGACGCTCGGAGACGTCGTAGTGGTCGTGGTCGAAAGCGCGCGCCGGGATCGCGCAGCGGTCGGCGAACAGCAGCAGCTCGAGCAGTGACTCGTCCGAGACGAGGTGCGAGAAGTGGGTCCCGTGGGCCGGCCACAGCGGCGGATCGATCAGTACCGCCACAGTCCCGCCTAGCTGCTGGGGTTGCGGAAGAGCGCCGCGAACTGTCCGGTGTCGAGAACGTTGAAGCTGAGCGTCAGCCGAGCCACTGCGCTGGTGGCCTCGTCAGGGACGTCGAGCCGGTCGACGCCGACGGCGAAAACCGTGAACACGTAGTGGTGCGCGGGGCCGGGCGGCGGCCACGGGCCGCCCCAGCCGGCGTAGCCGTAGTCGTTGACCCAGGTGCGCGCCTCCGGTGGCAGCTCGACGCCTTCCGGCAGCGAGGTCACCTCGACCGGCAGGTCGGTCACCACCCAGTGCCACCAGCCGCTGCCGGTGGGAGCGTCGGGGTCGAAGCAGGTGATCGCGTAGCTGCGGGTGCCTTCGGGAGCGCCGGACCAGGCCAGCGCCGGCGAGACGTTGGCACCACCAACCCCCGGCTCTGCGAAGCGCAGGTCGATCTCGGAGTTGGCGGGAATCCCGCTACTGGTGATCTCCATCGGTCCTCCTCGGCGTGGCCCTCCCGCCCAGCTAACCACGCGTGCGCCAGAGGTGTCACCGGATCGGGCAGGATGGGCTGGTGACCCCTGAGTTGCCCGACCTCGGCCAGCACGACCTGATCGTGTCCCTGCCCGAGCTCGAGTTCGAGGACCTGGTTCCGGCCTGCGAGGTGCTCTGCCAGGAGGGATTCCGGCTCTGGTCGTTGCCGGCGGCTCAGCTCACCGAACTGGCTGGGCTGCTCCGCCTGTTCGGCAGGCGGGCCCGCGTCGGGGTCCACGGCGTCACCCAGCCGGCGGAGGTGGCGGCTGCAGCTGAGGCGGGGGCGGCGTTCGCCGCGTCCACCTACCTGTTGCCCGACCTGGTGGCGGCGGCGCCGGAACTGCCGGTGATCCTCGGCGGGCTGACTCCTTCTGAGCTCCACGCCGGCCTGGCAGCCGGGGCGGCCGCGGTGCAGCTGATCCCGACCGAGGCCTTCGGCACGGCCTTCGCCCGGGCACTGCCGCAACTGCTGCGCCCGGCCCCGCTGATCGCCAGCGGCCGTCTCGAGCGCTACCAGGCCGAGCTGTGGCTGGAGGCCGGGGCCGTGGGGGTGTGGCCGAGCGAACTGGTCAGTACGGAACTCGCGCTCGGGGAGAGCCTCGACGGGCTCCGGGTCAAGCTCCAGCAGTGGCGGCTCGGGGACTGACCGAGGCCGGTCAGCGCCGCCGACCCTTCCGCCGGACCAGGGCCCCGATCGCGAAGAAGACCAGGACGCACCCCAGCAGCCCGCCGCCGGCGACCCAGGCGATCTGCACCCAGCGGTCGCCCTCGATCTCCGCCTCGGTGCGCTGCCTCACGGTCTGAGCCGGGCTCGGGGTCGGCGTCGGGGTTGCCGACGGCTTCGGGGTCTTCTTCTCCGGCGCCGCCGGCGCGAAGAGCTGCTGGCCGGCGACCGGCGCGACCAGCTGGTGGCCGCTCGCGGGTGGCGCCGAGAGGCCGAGGGTGAGGGCGAAGACCAGCGCAGCGGCGCAGGCCAGCAGTGGCTTCATCGGTCCCCTCCGAGCAGGTGCGGCGATCCGGGCACCTCGTCGAAGTATGGCGAACATCCGGCCCCGGTGGGGAGGGTCACGAGGAAATGGGGTTGTTCACCCAGATTCCTTAAGTTATCCTGAGAACTCGCCTCGGTCTACTCAGGACGGATCGCCCATGTACCAGCCCCGACGGGTCGCAGACCCGATCGAGACTGTCGTACCCACCGTCGACCCGATCAGTCCGGCTGCGGCTCCCAGCCGCGGCAGCGCGCCGCGCCGGGCAGCACCGTCCTTCGCCGACCGGGTCATCGCGCGCGGCGGGATCACCCTCGCTGTGGTGACGGTCGCGGCAACAGCCGGTGCCGTCGCCTTCGGGAGCAACGGCGGCACGGCGGTGGCGCTCGGGGTGACCACACCCCAGGTGAGCGCCGGCCCGGACGCCGCGACCGCCGCAGAAACCCCAACCCAGGTCGCCCGCACCCTCACCGCGGACGAACTGGCGGCGCCGGCAGCCGAACTCGCGGCCCAACCGGCCGGCTCGGCGGTCAAGGCCAAGAAGGCCTCGCGGGAGCTGGTCAGCCTCGCCCGTCTCTACACCACCGGATCGCTGAACGTCCGCGCCGAGGCCGACAGCTCAGCCGAACTCCTCGGCACACTGGCGGTCGGCGATCGGGTGAGTGCGACCTCGGACATCGAGGGAAAGTACCGGAAGGTGGAGTTCGACGCCGGCTACGGCTGGGTGCTGGAGAAGAACCTCTCGGACGCAGCCCCGGTGGAGGCGGCCGGGACGACCTGGGCCGCCTGCTCGCGCGGCTCCGCTGTCGAGTCCCGGCTCCGCAAGGACACCGTCCACATCTACCGCTCGGTCTGCGCTTTGTTCCCGGCCGTGAACTCCTACGGCGGCTGGCGGGCCGGCGGACTGCCGTTCCACAAGAACGGACGGGCGCTGGACATCATGCTCACCCCCAGGGCGGAGAGCGCGCTCGGCCACCGGATAGCCAACTACCTGATCAAGCACGCAGCCGATTTCAAGATCGACCACATCATCTTCGAGCAGCGCATCTGGACCCCTCGTTCGCCCCACTGGCGCCATATGGCCGACCGCGGCAGCCTGAACGCGAACCACTTCAACCACGTGCACGTCGCCATCCGCGCCTGAAGCCGGTTCCCGGGCCTGCCGTTCCCGTCACCCCGGGTGGGCGTGTCCCTGCGCAGTCCTCCGGTGCCTCCGGCCGGGCTTCTAGCGGCGGCGGTTCCGCCGGGCGCCCACGCCGTCGGAACGGGAGTCCTCGTAGGCCGCGACGACCTCTCCGGTCGGTCCGTCCATCATCAGTTCGCCGCGGTTGAGCCAGATCGTGCGGGTGCAGGTGTCCCGGATCGAGTTCATCGAGTGCGAGACGAGGAACACCGTGCCGGCGTTGTCGCGGATGTCCCGGATCCGGGCCTCGCTGCGCTTGCGGAACTCGCGGTCACCGACGGAGAGCGCCTCGTCAACGATCAGGATCTCGTGCTGCTTGATGGTGGCGATGGCGAACTTGAGCCTCGCCTGCATGCCTGAGGAGTAGGTGCGCATCGGCAGGTCGATGAACTCCTGCAGTTCGGCGAACGCGACGATCTGCTCGGACAGTTCCTCGACCTCCTTCCGGCCGAGGCCGAGGGCGAGTCCGCCGAGCACGATGTTCCGCTCGCCGGAGAGGTTCGGGATCAGGGCTGCGCCAACCCCGAGCAGGTTGGGCCGCGAAGAGGCGTAGACGGCGCCGGACTCGGGCGGGGTGAGCCCGGTCATCGCCCGCATCAGCGTCGACTTGCCGGAACCGTTCGCGCCGATCACGCCGATCGACTCGTTCTCGTAGGCGACGAAGCTGATCCCCCGGAGGGCCTGGACCTGGCGGATGCCGGGCCCGGACGGTTTGAGCAGCCCGCCGCGGGACTTCTTCACCGCCCGGCCGGACGAGAACACCCGGTAGGTGACATGCAGGTCGTCGACAACGACCACGGGAGTGCGCTGCTCAGTCACGTCCATACCTCTCCTCGGCCACCCAGAAGAAGAGCAGGCCGGTCACGAACGCCACCACCGACCAGACGGAGAAGTACACCCAGTACATCGGGTCGTAGTCATGGCCGCCCAGCAGGGCAGCACGGGCCATCTGCAGCACCTGGTAGACGGGGTGGAAGTCGTAGGCCGCGACGATGGCCGGGAACCGGTCGAAGATCTTGCTCACGTCGAACAGCACCCCGGAGGTGTAGAAGAGGATCCGGGAGACGAAGGGCAGCAACTGGGTGAGGTCACGGACGTGCACGGTCAGCCGGGCGGCGAACAGTGCGACGCCCGTGTTGAACAGGGTGAACAACACCAGGAGCGGAATCATCAACAGCCAGCTCAGGGTGGGCCAGTGCCCGAGGAAGGGCAGCACGACGAACAGCAGGATGATCGAGGGCATCAGGGAGATGAATTCCTCGATCACCTCGGCGATCGGCAGGGTGATCCGCGGGAAGGCCAGCGACTGCACCAGCGACTGGTTGCCCGTGATCGACCTCGCTCCCTGGGTCATGCTGCGGGAGAAGAACTGGAAGAGGAACACGCCGATCACGACGTGCGCAGCGAACTCGATCGGGTCGGTGCCGCGCTGCAGGAAGAAGAAGATCGTGCCGTAGATGAGGGCGTTCAGGGCCGGCTGGAGCACCAACCAGAGCACGCCGAGGCGGTTTCCCTCGAGGCCTGCCCGTAGCCGGTACTGGGCCAGCGCCACGACGAACGAGCGTCGCTGCCACGCCTCAGCCAGGTAGGGCCAGAACCGCGGCCGGGCTCCCACCCGCTTCAAGCCGTGTTCGGCTGCCAAGTCGGCCTGACTCATGCGCTCGCATTTCCCATCGCTACTCGGCCGGACCGGCCTGCGGACTCCCGGATTCTATCCGACCCCACCCCGAGGTGCCTCCAACCGGTCAGCCGCGCTGCCGGTTGGCGAGGTAGTAGCCGACCAGGTTGCGGGTCGACGGGTCCTGCCCGGCGAGCGCCTCGGCGTCGCCGGCCACGGCCGGGGCGATCTGCTGGGCGAGCTGCTTGCCCAGCTCCACGCCCCACTGGTCGAAGCTGTTGATGCCCCAGACGACGCCCTGGGTGAAGGTGATGTGCTCGTACAGGGCGATCAGCTGCCCGACGACCGAAGGGGTGAGCGCCGGCGCCATGATCGAGGTGGTCGGCCGGTTGCCGGGGAACACCCGCGCGGGGACGATGGCTTCCGCCGTGCCCTCCGCCCGGACCTCGGCCGCCGTCTTGCCGAAGGCGAGTGCCTTGGTCTGGGCGAAGAAGTTGGCCAGGAACAACTCGTGGACGTCCGACTCGCCGTCCCTGATCGGGTGCGCCGGGGTCGCGACCGCGATGAAGTCGGCCGGGATCAGCTGGGTGCCCTGGTGGATCAGCTGGTAGAAGGCGTGCTGGCCGTTGGTGCCGGGCTCGCCCCAGAAGATCTCGCCGGTCTCGGTGACCACAGCCGAGCCGTCGGTGCGGACCCCCTTGCCGTTGGACTCCATGGTCAGCTGCTGCAGGTAGGCGGCGAAGCGGTGCAGGTACTGCGCGTAGGGCAGCACGGCGTGGCTGCCGGCCTTGAGGAAGTTCACGTACCAGACGTTGAGCAGGCCCATCAGCGCGGGCACGTTGGCTGCGAGCGGGGTCTCGGCGAAGTGCCGGTCGATGGCGTTGAAACCGGCGAGGAAGTCGGCGAAGTTGTCCGGACCGAGCGCGACAGCCAGCGACGTCCCGACAGCCGAGTCGACCGAGTAGCGGCCGCCGACCCAGTCCCAGAACCCGAAGGCGTTGGCCGGGTCGATGCCGAACGCCGCCACCTTGTCCAGCGCCGTGGAGACGGCGACGAAGTGATGGGCGATCGCTTCGGCGTCCATCCGCTCGGAGCCGTCGACCGCCCCGGCCTCGCGCAGCTTCGCCAGCAGCCAGTCGCGGGCCATGCGCGCGTTGGTCAGGGTCTCCAGGGTGGTGAAGGTCTTGGAGGCGACGATGAACAAGGTGGTGGCCGGGTTCAGGTCGGCTGTCTTCTCCGCCACGTCGGTGGGATCGATGTTCGAGACGAACCTGCACTCCAGGCCGTCCAGCACGTAGGGCTTGAGGGCTTCGTAGACCATGACCGGCCCGAGGTCCGAGCCGCCGATGCCGATGTTCACGACGGTTTCGATCCGGGCACCGGTGACGCCCTTCCACTCACCGCTGCGGACGCGGTCGGCGAAGGCGTAGACCCGGTCGAGGACTTCGTGCACCTGCTCGACGACGTCGACCCCGTCCACGACGAGGCTGTCGGTACGCGGACGGCGGAGGGCGGTGTGCAGCACCGAACGGCCCTCGGTGACGTTGATCCGGGCGCCGGCGTACATCGCGTCCCGGCGCTCGGCGAGCCCGACCTGCTCGCCGAGTTCGACCAGTGCCGCAAGGACGGAGTCGTTGACCAGGTTCTTCGACAGGTCGACGTAGAGGTCGGCAGCGGGGAAGCTGAGCCGATCGGCCCGGCCCGGGTCCGCGGCGAACCAGCCGCGGAGATCGGGGTCCAGGTCAGCGGCCAGCTGGGTCAGCTTCGACCAGGCCGGAGTGGCAGTGGGATCCACGGGTGCGCTCATGGCCTCAGCCTAACGACTCGACTCGACGGGCGTCGCGTCCGGGGACGGGCGCTCGCCGGGCCGGCGCCCTGCACCAGGACTCGAGATTGGGGACATTCCCTGGTGAGAAAATCCTGTGAAACCCCTGAGTTTCTGCCAAGTTCGGTGGTAGGATGCACTCGCCTGTTGTCGGGGGGCTCAGGACTTCGGTACTGAATGAAGGAGCTTCCACGATGAATTACAGGTCGATTTTCGCGGCGCGGATCGGTGTCCTCGGCACAGTTCTGGCAGTAGTGGCGGGCGCATCGCTCGCAGCTGCACCCACCGTCTCCGCGGCCAGCCTGCCCGCTTCCGGTTCGCCGGCTGCACTCACGGCTGCCCTGCCGCTGGCCGAGACGAGGTCCACCGCGATCACGGTCTCCGCCTACAACGTCCACAAGTCGAGTTCCGGGCCGAGCTGGTCCGGCCGCCGTGCCGCCGTGGCGAAGAACCTCACCGACCAGGAACCGGACGTGATCGCGCTCGCCGAAGCCACTCCGGCCTCGGTGATCAGCCCGTCCGGTGCGAAGGTGAAGCAGTACAACGACCTGCTGGCCCTGATCGACGACGACATCCCGTACGAGTTCGCTGCAGCCGGCGACTACACCAACGGGACCAAGCTCGCCTACAACTCCCGCCGCCTCACCGTGCTGAACGAGGGTTCGAAGATCCTGAAGAAGCTCGGTACCCAACGCCGCTACGCGGTCTGGGCGGTCTTCGCCGACAAGACGAGCGGGGAGCGGGTGTTCGTCGTCGCCACCCACCTCGAGCCCGGCAAGGGCTCTTCCACCGTCACCAAGTACAACTCGACCCGGATCACCCAGGCCAAGCAGATCGTCAACCTGATCAACGACAAGAACCCGATGGGGCACCCGGTCGTGATCGCCGGTGACTTCAACTCCAGCCGGGGCACCAAGCCGAGCAACGGCCCGTACAACGTGTTCCTCAAGTACGGGTTCGTCGACCCGCTGGACAACGCCAAGGCCTCCTGGTCGACCGGAGCCAACGCGATCGCCGAATCGATGCCCGGCGTCGAGTACAACTCGGCCAACCACTTCGAACGCACCGCGGCGCGCACCAAGTTCCCGATCGGCACCCACGTCGACTACATCCTGGTGTCGAAGGGTACCCGGGTGGCCCAGTACCGGATGGTGGTGGACGTGGAGGACGGCAAGTTCGTCGGCACGATCCCGTCCGACCACAACCAGGTGAAGGCCGTCGTCCGCCTGCCCTGACCGGTTCAGCTTCCGGCCGGCAGCCGCCTCCCTCGCAGGGGCCGCTGCCGGCCATTGCTGTTTTCGTCGTTGCCGGCACACCCTGCACCAGCGGTTCAGGGTGGGGCACCGATGTCCGGCGAACCCGTGGGCCGTCAGCCGGGGGCGAGTTATCCTCCTGTGGCCTGTTGTCGGGGGGCTCAGGGACAGAAGTACCAACCAAGGAGCTACCCACGATGCGTTTCCGGTCTCGCGCCGCCACCCGGATCGGCGCCCTCAGCGCGGTCTTCGCGCTCCTGGCCGTGGCGTCCCTCGGCGCCGCACCGACGAGCTCGGCGGCCACCGTCTCGATCAGCGGGCTGCGGGCCGAAGCCGTGGCGGGCCGGGCGATCGCGCTGACCTGGACAACCGCGGGCGCGAACGCCTACCGGGTCCGGTTCTCGAAGAGTTCCAGCATGTCCTCCCCGGACACCTGGGACGTTCTCGGCAACCACATGCACTGGGCCCGGACCGACGCCAACCCGAACGTCTCCGCGCCCCGCTTGTCGCCCGACACCACCTACTACTTCCAGGTGAAGGCGATCAGCCTCGCCAAGGCCGACCTGGGCCGGTACTCCAAGGTGCTCGCGGTCACCACCAAGCCGGCCAGCGCCTTTCCCGAGCTGCCCCCGACCGACCTTGCGGCCACAGCCGGCGGTGCCGGCTCGGTCTACCTCTCCTGGACGAACCGCTCGCCCGGCCTGAGGTACCGGGTGCGCTACACCACCAACCCGGCCCTTGCGCTGAAGTCCTGGGAGACGGTGGTGATCCCGGCCACCGGTGGCGTGGTCACCGGCCTGGCCGCCGGCACGACCTACCACTTCAAGGCCCGCGTCATCGCCTCCGACGGGAAGGGCCTGAGCCCGTACTCCAGCGTGGAGACCCAGGTAACGGCCAAAGCCACAGCGTCGCCGGCGATCGCCGTCTCGACCTACAACGTGCTCAAGGCCAGCTCCGGGCCGAGCTGGACGGACCGACGCCTGGCGGTCGCCGCGAACATCACCCGGCTCGCGCCGGACGTGATCGCGCTGGCCGAGGCCAGCCCGGTCTCCGTGATCACGCCGGGCGGTGCGAAGGTGAAGCAGTACAACGACCTGCTCGCCCTGATCGACGACGACATCCCGTACCGGTTCGCGGCATCGGGCTACTACACCAGCGGGACGAAGCTCGCGTACAACTCCCGCCGACTCACCTCGCTGAACGAGGGAAAGAAGACCCTGACCGAGCTCGGTGAGCAGCGTCGCTACGCGGTCTGGGCGGTCTTCTCCGACAAGGCGAGCGGGAAGCGGGTGTTCGTGGTCGCCACCCACCTCGAACCCGGCAAGGGCTCGGCGACCGACACCAGGTACAACACCGCCCGGATCGCCCAGGCCAAGGAGATCCTCGCCCTGGTGAAGGCCAAGAACCCCAAGGGCCACCCGGTGGTGATCGCCGGCGACCTGAACTCCAACCGCTCGACCGAGCCCAGCAACGGGCCGTACGAGACCCTCACCGCCGCCGGCCTCGTGGACCCGCTCGACAATGCCAAGGCCGCCTGGACAACCGGCAGCAACGCGATCGCCGAGACCATGGTCGGCGTCGAGTACAACTCGGCCAACGCTTTCGAGACCAGGGCCCGGCGGACGTCCTTCCCCATCGGCACCCACGTCGACTACGTCCTGGTGTCGAAGGGTGTCCGCGTGGTGCAGTACCAGGTGGTGGTGGACGTGGATTCCGCCGGAGACTTCGTCGGCACGATCCCGTCCGACCACAACCAGGTGAGCGCGGTCATCCGCCTGCCCTGACCAGTCCCGGCTTCCCGCCGGCGTCCGCGGAGCCCGGGGGGCCAAGCCGGCAGCGGACGTCGCACAGGGTGTCGCGGTAGGGTGGTCCGGCGTCGAAGGAAGGTCAATGACCGACCGACCGACCGCCCTGGACAGCCGCCTGAAAGGAAGCCCGGTGACCGAGCCCGGACCGCGCCGCATCATGATCCGGGAGTGCCACCGGCCGGGTGCCAATCTGTCCCCGCTGAAGTCGATCGACCTGATCGGCGGGAACCAGGGCAACCTGCTCTTCCAGTTCTCCACCTCGCGCGCCCTCGCGGCGGACGGGGTCACCCAGGGCACCATCAGCTACGGGGAGTTCAAGCGCAGCGCCATCGCGGCGCGGGCGGAGCGGATCAACGCCGAGTGTGACCACCTGGTGCTGCCGATGTCGAGCTCGCTGCGCTTCCAGATGGGCGAGAAGCTCAACCAGTGGGCGAGCCTGGTCGAGAAGCTGACCGTCCCGGTGACCGTGGTCGGGATCGGCGCCCAGTTGAGCCTCGAGGAGGTCGAGTCGGGCAGCCTGCGTCCGAGCCGGGTCACCGGGTTGACCGCGACCAGGGCCGAGGTCGAGGAGCACGAGGCGGCCTGCCGGCGCTTCATCTCCGCGGTGCTCGACCACTCGAACTCGATGGGGGTCCGTGGCGAGATCACCCAGCGCTACTTCCGGCATCTCGGCTTCTCCGACGACCATGTCGACGTCATCGGCTGCCCCTCACTGTTCATGTGGGGTCCGGACTTCAGGTGGTCCGAGCCAGCGGGGAGCCTCTCTGCGGAGAGCGCCATCAGCCTCTCCTTCGACCACCGGATTCCAGCCACCGCCGGCATCCTGCAGCGCACAGTCGAGGACTACCCGCGGTCGACTGTCTACGCCCAGGAGCGCCTCACTGCCCGCATGGTGATCACCGGTGAGGAGACCCGCCCCGACTGGCGCGGCGACGACCGGTTCCCGGTCCGGACCAGCCACCAGCTGTTCCGCGACCACCGGATGGTCTACTACCCGACGGCGTGGTCGTGGATCGACAGCCTCGCCGAGGCCGACTTCGCCTTCGGCCCCCGCCTGCACGGCACGGTCGCCGCGCTGCTGGGCGGCGCTCCGGTGAACCTGCTGGCTCACGACTCCAGGACCGTGGAGGTGGCCCAGTACCACCACATCCCGTTCACGCTCATCCGCGACCTGGATGAGGACAGCTCTGCGCAACGGCTGTACGACGCCGTCGACCCGGCTGCGTTCAACGCCAACTATGGGCAGCTGTTCACCCGGTTCACCGACTTCCTGACCCGGAACGGGCTGCAGAACGCCTATGCCGGCAGCGGTGAAGCCCTGGCTGCCTTCGACCTTGCCCTGGAGAAGCCCCGCAAGGCTGCTCCCCGCTTCAGTGCGATGGCCCCCAAGAAGCCTCGCCAGGACCGCCCGCCCCGGCTGCTGCAGCGGGCGGAGGCCCTGTTCGCACGCTGGAGGAGGTGACCGGTGGCCCAGCGGCGTCGCTTCATCCTTCCCGCGCTGCTGGCGCTGGCCATCGCAGCGCTGCTCTCGACGTCGGTCCTCACCCGTTCCCCAGCAGTGGTCGCCGAGGCCGTCCCGGCACCCACCGGGGTCTCGGTCAGCGTTCGGGGGACGGTGGCGGTGATCACCTGGACCGGGACGGCGGATCGCTACCTGGTCGAGATCGCCACCGACCCGGGCTCCGCGGCAGCCAGGCGGCTCGAGGTGACCGGCAGCCTCGCCGTGGTCGAAGACCTCGTCCCGCAGACCCGGTACCTGGCCAGGGTGAGCCCGGTCACGGTCGCCGGCCAGGGGCCGGCCAGTGCGCCGGCGGGGTTCACGACCCCGGCGGAAGGGTTCCCCCTGAGCCCACCGGCGGTGACGCTGGCGAGCACCAGTTCCACCAGCCTGACGGCAGCCTGGAAGGAGGTCACGGCCGGCGCCAGCTACCTGGTCGAGCTCTCGCCGGATGCCTCCTTCGCCGATCCGGAGGCCCGTGTCGTCACCGAGTCGAAGCTGACCTTCGACAAGCTCTCCCGCAAGCGGGTCTACCACGTGCGGGCCAGGGTGGTGGATGCCGCCGGCCAGCCGCTGAGTGACTGGTCCACCGAGGTCTTCGGCCAGCCGCTGCAGTCGGCACCGTTGACGGTCGGCACGTACAACATCCTGAAGTCGGCGCGGAAGGACTGGTCGAAGCGCAAGCCGGCCCTGGTCCGGACGATCCTCGGCGAGGACCCGGACGTCGTCGGGCTCCAGGAGGCGACGCCGTCCAGGCGGGGCGGCACGCGGCAGTACCTCGCCCTGACCAACGCCCTTGGCCCCGAGTGGGCACTGGTCGACGCCAGTAGCGGGTCCACCGGCGAGACCCGCACGGTCTACAACACCACCCGGCTCCAGCTGGAGTCCTCCGGCCACCACCCGATCAGTGGGAGCAAGCGGTACGGCGGCTTCCAGCGATACGTCACCTGGGCCGTGTTCACCCAGCGCTCCACCGGCAAGCGGTTCATGTTCGTGAACACCCACTTCTCGCCCCGAACCTCGAGCGCTTCCGACGGGCACCGGGTCTCTGCTGCACGGCAACTGGTGGCAGCGGTGAAGCGGGCCAACCCGGAGAACCTGCCGGTTGTCGTCGTCGGGGACTTCAACACCGGCATGAACCGGACGTCGTCGAACCGGGTGTACACCACCATCCTGGGCGGCGGCTACCGGGACCCCCTGGCCACGGCTTCAGGCCGCCTCGGGCATGCGGAGAAGACCATCCGGGTCAACGTCAAGACCGTGAACCGCTACCGGCGAGTGGCCCCGCGGGACGGCTTCGCGGCGCTGGTGGACCACATCTTCGTCACGCCGATGCGGGTCAAGGAGTGGGAGGTGGTGGCCCGCCTCGACAGCCGGGGTCGCTTCATCGGGACCATCCCCTCGGATCACAACATGGTCCGGGCCACCGTGGAACTGCCCTGAGACGTACCGATCCCGGGTTCAGCCGCAGATCTCCTCCGAAGCCTTCTGGATCGCCGCCATCGACTCGTTCAGCAGTTCGAGGTTCTGCATCATCTGCTTGATCCCGTCGAGGTCCCTGGTGACCACTGCCTTCCGCATGTCCTTCAGGTAGGCCAGCACAACCGCGTACTGCCGGTCGAGGGAGGACGGCGCTGCCTTGGCCGCGCTCGAGTAGACCTTGATCAGCGCGGTGAACCGGTCGGCGAGCGCGTCGAAGTCGACGCCGCCCTCCTCGGACTCGGCCGACACCGGCGTGGTCCTGATCTTCGCGAAGGCCTGGCAGTAGGGCACCTTGTCCACCGTCCGGGAGGCCGAAGGGGTCGGGGTCGGCGTCGGCGTCGGCGTCGCACTTGGGGTCTCGCTCGGGCTCGGCGTTGGGGTGGAGGCCGAGGGGGACGCGACGGCGGAGGATGCGGTCGGGCTGGGACTTGCCGAGGCCGGCGGTGGCGGTGCTCCCCAACCGGAGGACACGGCCACGACCGCGATGACGAGGCCGACAACCGCCGCACCCCCAAGCCACCACCAGATCCGGTGCGTCGGCACCGCTCGCGCCGGTCGGCTCCCACTCATCGACATCCCCCAGACGATTCCATTGCTCCTGCGGCCCCGCCGCAGCCCGGCCGGACGTGCGGATCCGGGCACCCGGTCGGCAGATCAGCCGTCCGACCTTTGAGACTACAGGCGAATGATGTGTGTCGTTCGACGTCGGGCAAACCCCAGACCCCGGCCACAGCAGCACCCGGGGGTGGCCCGGTCGCCAATGCTAGGATCGCAACCCAAAGTCCAACCACGGGGTAGGGGTAGCGTGCCACGCATCCTGCTGCGAGCTCACAAGAGCCCGTTCCATTCCGCATCGGCCACCGAGACGGTGTCGAAGCGGCTGATCGGCAGCAACGTCGGGAACCTGATGTTCTCGCATGCTTCCTATCGCCTGTTGTCGACGAGCGCAGCCGAGATCACCACGAGCAAATTCGAGGGTCTCGATGCGAATGAGGTCAACGAGAACTACGACGTGGCCGTGGTGCCGCTGGCGAATGCGTTCCGGACCAGCCTCATCGAGGGTGTCCGCGAGCTGGCCGCCCTCTTCGAGAAGCTGACCATTCCGATCGTGATCCTTGGCGTCGGCGCGCAGGGCCCGGTATCCGGGGAGTTCAAGTCCTCCGAACTCGACGTGGTCGTGACCAGGTTCGTCCGGGCCGTCCTGGAGCGCTCCCCGAGCATCGGGGTCCGGGGCGAGCTCACCGCCCAGTACCTGGCCAACCTCGGCTTCGGCTCAGAACACGTCGACGTGATCGGCTGCCCGTCGCTGTTCATGCGGGGGCCGGAGTTCGAAGTCGTGCGCAAGGTCGAGTCGCTGACCAAGTACTCGCGGATCTCCCTGAACGTCTCGCCCTATCGTCCCCTGATCGGGCCGATCAGCCTCGACCACGCGCAGCGCTACCCGAACCTGATGTACACCGCCCAGGACCAGCGAACGCTCGGCCTGATGCTGACCGGGGTCTTCCGCGCCCCCTACACCCCGCCGGACGGCTCCCCGACCTCCCTCGACCACCCGCTGATCCGGGAGAACCGGGTTCGCTT
>JADLEH010000329.1 GCA_020846255.1 Propionibacteriaceae bacterium | reverse complement strand
GCTGGTGCTGATCCCGGACCTGCGCTCCGGCTGTTCGTTGGCCGAGTCGATCACTCCGGCCGACGTCCGGGCACTGCGGGCGGCCCATCCCGGAGTGCCGGTGGTCACCTACGTGAACACCTCGGCGGCCGTGAAGGCCGAGTCCGACATCTGCTGCACCTCCGGCAACGCCGTGAAGGTGATCGAGAGCCTGGGTGTCCCGCGGGTGATCATGATCCCCGACCGGTTCCTTGCCGCCAACGTCGCCCGCCAGACCGGGGTTGAGGTCATCGTCCACCCCGGCGCCTGCGAGGTGCACGAACGATTCACCCCCGAAGACATCCGCCAGGTGCGGGCCGACCACCCCGGGGTAACCGTGCTCGCCCACCCCGAATGCCCGCCCGAGGTCGTGGACGAGGCCGACTTCGCCGGCTCCACCGCCCAGATGGTGAAGTTCGTGGACGCGAAGCGCCCGTTGAAGGTGGCCCTGATCACCGAGTGCTCGATGAGCGACAACGTGGCGCAGGCCTACCCGGAGCTGGAGTTCGTCCGGCCCTGCAACCTGTGCCCCCACATGAAGCGGAACACCCTCGGAGCGATCCGGCACGCGCTGGAGACCCTCACCAACGAGGTCACCGTCCCCGAACACCTGGCCGACCGCGCCCGTCTGGCGGTCGAGCGGATGCTGGCGGTCGGCAAATGACCACGGTGATCGAGGCCGGCTGCCCGGTCATCATCGGGGCCGGCCTCGCCGGGCTGACCGCGGCCATCGAACTCAGCCCGCTGCCCTGCATCGTCCTCAGCGCCGGCGCGGTGAGCACCGGCACTTCGACCGGGTGGGCGCAGGGCGGCGTCGCAGCCGCCGTCGGCCCGGACGACGACCCGGAACTGCACGCCACCGACACCCTCGCCGCTGGCGCCGGGCTGTGCGAGCCCGAGGTGGTGACGGCCGTCACTTCGGCGGCTCCGGATGCCATCGCCTGGCTGTCCGGCCTTGGGGCCGAGTTCGATCGGGCCGGGGACGGCAACCTGCGGCTGGGCCTGGAGGGGGCGCACAGCCGACGCCGGATCGTCCACGCCCACGGCGACCGCACCGGCGCCGAACTGCTCGAGACCGTTGTGGACGCCGCCCGCCGGCTTCCTTCGGTCTCGCTCTGGGACCACTCCCCCGCACTGGAGATCCTCACCGAAGCCGGCCGGGTCACCGGAGTCCTGGTCGGTTCTCCCGACGGCCCGGTCGAGGTTCGAACCGAGGTGGTGCTGCTGGCCACCGGCGGCATCGGCGGCCTGTTCAGCCACACCACCAACCCGCTGTCGTCCCGCGGCCAGGGCCTCGCCCTCGCGCACCGCGCCGGGGCCACCGTCCGGGACGTCGAGCTGGTGCAGTTCCACCCCACAGCGCTCGACGTCGGCATCGACCCGATGCCACTGGTCAGCGAGGCCGTTCGCGGCGAGGGCGCGATCCTGGTCAACGAGTTGGGCCAATGGGTGCTGAAGAACCCGCTGGCTGCCCGCGACGTGGTGTCGAGGGCGGAGTGGGCCCAGCTCCAGGCCGGCCACCGGGTCTTCCTCGACGCCAGGTCGGACCCCGGCGAACGCTTCGCCGAGCTCTTCGGCTCGATCTATGCGACCGCCCGTCAATCCGGCCTGGACCCGGCGCGCGACCTGCTGCCGGTCCGGCCGGCCGCGCACTACCACATGGGCGGCGTGCTGGTTGATGCCGCCGGGGCCACCACCGTGGGTGGGCTCTACGCCGCAGGTGAGGTCGCCTCCACCGGGCTGCACGGGGCGAACCGGCTGGCCAGCAACTCCCTGCTCGAAGCCGTGGTGTGCGGACGTTGGGTCGCCCGGCACTGGCGCGCGCTGGGGATCGAAGCCGGCGCGCCGCCGGCCGCCCGCAGCTACCCGATGGCTGTGGCACCGGCCGGATCGCCCGACCCGGTCGTGGCCAGGGTAAGGCGCGTGGTCAGCGCCGGCGCCGGGGTGCTCCGGGACGCTGCCGGCCTGCGGACGGCGCTCGACGAACTCGACGGGCTGCGCCACCACGACGCCGGGCTGGTCGGTTACCTGCTGGTGGCGGCGGCGCTGCGCCGGGAGGAGTCCCGCGGCGGGCACACCCGGCTCGACTTCCCGCGGGCCGAAGCCGTCGGCCGGCACATCCTCACCGTTTCCGATCCCTCGATCGTTGGGGCCGCTCGGGCGTCCCGGGGCTCGGCCCGGGCGGTTACCGGCCTGGTTGCGGGGGCAGCGCGATGAGGTCGTTGCCGAGAATCGTGATCGAGCCGCTCGTGCGCGCGGCGCTCCTTGAGGACCTGGGCCGGGCCGGTGACCTGACCAGCGACGCGATCATCGGGCCGGACCAGACGGCGACGGTGGCGCTGGTCGCCCGCGAACCGGGCGTGATCGCCGGCACCGACTGCGTCCGGCTGGCATGGGAGCTGGTCGACCCCGGGATCCGCATCGAGGACCTGCTGCCCGACGGCAGCCGGGTCGACACCGGGACGGTGATCGGCACCGCATCGGGGCCGGCCCGTGGCCTGCTCAGCGGCGAGCGGGTGGCCCTGAACTTCCTCGGCCACCTCTCCGGGGTGGCCACCGGCACGGCGACGATCGCCGACGCCATCGCCCACACCAGGGCAAGGGTTGCCGACACCCGGAAGACCATCCCCGGCCTCCGCGCCCTGCAGAAGCATGCCGTCAGGGCCGGCGGCGGCAGCAACCACCGCTTCGGACTTGACGACGCCGTGCTGATCAAGGACAACCACATCGCTGTCGCCGGCGGCGTCACGTCGGCCGTGGCGAGGGCAAGGGCCGGCGTCGGCCACCTGGTGAAGATCGAGGTGGAGGTGGACTCGCTCGCCCAGCTGGCCGAACTCCTCCCGCTCGGGGTCGACGCCGTCCTGCTGGACAACATGGGTCCGGACCTGATCCGGGAGGCGGTCGGGATGATCGCCGGCCGGATGATCACTGAGGCTTCGGGCCGGATCACCCCGGCGACAGCTGTCCCGATCGCCGAGGCCGGCGTGGACCTGATCTCGGTCGGCTGGCTGACCCACTCCGC
>JADLEH010000328.1 GCA_020846255.1 Propionibacteriaceae bacterium | reverse complement strand
GTCACTACGCATTTGGTCCGGAACCGGCAAGCCTGACCATACAGCGTGGGAACCGGTCCTTCAACCGCGGCGTAAAGCGTGGGGAGGCGGTCCTTCTGACTGGAGACGTCCCCCGCTTCTCCCTGCTCACGTTTGTCCGCGCACGCGGCACTAACGCGCCGGACTTTGCCAAACTGGGCGACGGCCGGGTCCGGGTTGAGGGCGAGAACTGGGCGGTCTGGCTGGATGAAGAAACGGATACAGAGACGACTTTCCTGCCTGCGGGAACCGTGTGGACTTCGCGTGTCTCCAGACTGCCAGGCGTGACATTCACACTCGAGGTCTGGCTTGTTGAGGACTGGGGGCTGGCGGCTCGCCTGCACGTTCGGTGTCTCGATGGTACGCAACGCCCGGCGTTCAAAGCCCGGTTCGTATATGGCGGAGTGGCCGTCCATGGACGCACCTTTACGCCGACCTACTTTTTCAGACCCGTCACCGATGACCCCCGAGGCGACACCATCGCTGAGACAGACGGGGTTATCACTCTCGCGGACCCGGAGGTCCCGTACGCCGCCTATCTGCGCACAGTCCCGGTACTGTCCCTCGAGGAGTTCGAGGGGCGCCCCTCCTTTGCCCTGACTCTGGAGCACGGCGACGACCTGTATCAATCCTTGGACTTGCTGGTCGGTCAGTCCGGCAAAGGGGCTGAGATCTCCTCCCGCGTAGCTTCCCTACAGATTGACGATGCGGTCACTGAATCCCAGGATTACTTCGCGGGAGTCCTTGCCCCGTACGACATCGTCACACCGCTACCGAGCATCGACGAGGGCTTCCGCCACGCTGTACTGAACCTGGAGTACGTCTACTCGGACCCCGCATGGCTCGAGGGGGTCCATTGGTGGGCGGGGTACTCTCCAAACCACTACCAGCTTTCCGCGGCTACCGCTCTAGGGCAGTACGAGCGTGCAGCCAAGACGCTCCGCTTCTTCGGGTTGGAGCCAGACAAGCATTGGCGATGGCACCTGTGCCTTGACTCCGATGAGGTGGCCGGCACGAGACGGTACGACAAGGCGAACCTGGCGGCCTACTATGCGCTCAACATCGTGGAGTACCTCGATGCCACGGGAGACGTCGCCTTGTTTCGTGACGTCTGGCCTTCTCTCGCCCGTACGTTTGAGCAGGTCTGGCAGACCCGGGACTTCGACGGAAACGGTCTGCTCTCTTGGCAGTTCGGCTGCAACCTCTTCCTGTACCAAGCCGATTCACTGGCACTTCCTGGCGACTCCGCATCCCCCACTCTGATGGTGGCGGGCATGTGCAAGCTTCTGTCAAGCCGGGCATCTGTCGTGGGTCTTGCGCAGAGCGCCGAGACCCTCGATCAGTATGCCGCCAAGGGTCTTGACGCCGCCAGGAGCAGGCTGTGGGATCCAGAACTCGAGGTGTTTCGCGGCCACATTGACCACCAAGGCATCGCGCATGCCCCTCACTATTACACCGACCTGGTCTTTCCTACGTTGTACACCGATCTGCCAACCCAGTATCAGGAGGGGCCTCTTCGTTACCTTGAGCGCCAGTGGACGCTCGCCGGGCTGGATCAGCAGGTGCGTCTGATGCGCGTGGGCGACCTCAAACCATCCATGTTCGGCAACGATAATGTGATGCCGGTGCAGATGTGTGAAGCGGCAAGGGCTTGGTACCGGCAGGGAAGAACCGACTTGGCGACGCGGATGCTGGAGTCCGTGGGCCTGGCCGGAACCGTCTACACAGATGCTCCGGGCAACTTCCCCGAGCGGATGAGCGACACCGGAAGAGGCGAAGCCAACTATGTTTTTGGTCCCCCCACGGGCGCCTACCTGCATTCCGTAGTGGTCGGCCTGTTCGGCTTATCCCTCGGCGACAGCGGTCAGACCCTGATGTGGAGCCCGGGCTTCCCAGCGTCCTGGGGTCGGGCGCGTCTTCGGCTCCCGTACGCGACGGCGGAACTCTTGTCTGACGAACAGGGCGATCGGAGGACGCGCACCTACCGTGTCACCTGTGACACATCTCGACCCCTGCAGTTTGCCGCATGGCTCCACGGCTCGGAGCCCGTCACCGTCCGTCTTAACGGGGACAAGGTCCCGTACGCGTTGGAGTCCCAATACGGGCGTTCCCGCTTGCTTCTCCAAGGGCCTTCGTCTCTGGAACACGAAGTGACGATCACGACGATCGGCGCGGATAGCGGTGACGACCTGCCAGCGCCGGTCGAACCGGCAGAGCCGTCACAGGGGGCAGTTCTGCCAGCCGGCATCGGGGCGGCCGACGCGCTTGATATCGCCGCCTTCGCCAACACAAGCAAGATGGAGATCGTGACGAAGTGGGGCGATGACGCCTCCGTGCAGCTTCGCATGGAGTCCTCTGTTGATACAGCGGCCGGACCGTTTGAGCTGGTCAGAGGGCCGAACCGTCTGGCGGCCGTCGCGCTGGGACGTTCAGACCGGATCACCGGGATCACGTCGCCCGTGGAGTTTGCGCCCACCCTCACCATCCCAGTTCGCCGTCGAGCATCGTCCGTCCTCCTGCTCTATGCCAACGAGTCCGAGTCACGGTTGACGGGGGCGCAGGTGGGCCTTATTCGTCTGTGCTATGCCGACGGATCTATCGACGCCACTCCCCTCGTTGTTGGGCGCAATGTGGATTGCTTACTTGCACACTATGCCGCTGAGCCGGTGGCCGTACCGGTCGCGCTAGCTGACGCTCCGTGGCCTTCAGGCCATCTGGACCTGCTCGCC
>JADLEH010000327.1 GCA_020846255.1 Propionibacteriaceae bacterium | reverse complement strand
GCGGCGTCGAAGCCGAGCCCGGCGTTGACCGCGATGCTCATCTGGTCGAGGGTGTCCGGCAGCTGGTGCTTGATCGCTTCCTTCCGCTCGATCCCGATGCTGTAGAGCCGCAGCTCCGGCAGGAAGAACAGCAGCAGCGCCAGCCCGACCCCGAGCACCATGTACATCGGCGAGCGGTTCATGTTGAACACCAGGAAGCCGAGGCCGACCCCGACAAGGCCGAGGAGGTACTTGGTGCCGAGGAGTCGTTCCACCGGCCAGGCTTCCGGCCGGCCGGCCCCGGTCCAGAGCCTCGTGACCAGCTTCAGCAGTGCCGGCGGGCTCTGCCGGCGGATGATCTCCTGCAGGTCGGTGCCCTGCTTCCGCTCGGGCAGCACCGTCTTCACCTTCGGCTTCTCCAGCTGCCGGCTGAGGTTGGCAAGGGTGCGCTTCCTGCCGACGGTGGCGCCGCCGAAGGCGAACCACAGCAGCACCCCGACGCCGATGGCGAGCGAGGCGATCCCGGCGATGGCGGTCAGGCTCATGGTCATGGTTGCACCTTCAGTACTTGAGGTTGATGACCTTGGTCATCCAGAAGCCGCCGATGGTCAGCATGACCACCCCGGCGCCCAGCATGATCCAGCCCAGCGGGTCGGTGAACAGCTTCATGATGTAGGACGGGTTGAGGAAGAACAGGACGAGGGCGACGCCGAACGGCAGCAGCATCAAGATGATGGCCGAGAGCCGCCCGTCCGCGGCCAGGGCGTCGACCTGCCGCTTCATCTGGCTGCGCTGACGGATCGTCTTGCCGACGTTCTCGAGCACGTCGGCCAGGTTGCCGCCGACCTCCCGGTTGATCCCGATCGCCTGGGTCACCCAGTAGAAGTCGGCGTTCCGCATCCGGGCGGCAACGTCGTTGAGCGACTCCATCATCGACCGGCCGACCCGGACCTCGTTGGTCACCCGGGCGAACTCGGTCGAGACCGGCTGGGCCGCCTCCTGGGAGATCGTGGCCACAGCCTGGGGCAGGCTGTAGCCGGCGCGCAGGCTGCCGGCCATCATCTGCAGCACCTCGTCGAGTTGGCCGCCGAAGACCTTGCGGCGTCGATCGGCCAGCATGGAGAGCAGCATCCGGCCGACCACCGGGCACATCAGGGCCAGCAGCAGCCCGATGGCCGGCTGGCCGGCGACCAGTCCGAAGGCGAAGCTGGCCAGGGCAGCGGCGCCGACGATGACGATCAGGTCCTTCGCCGGCGTCGTCACGCCGGCTTCATCGAGGATCGTGTTCAGCGACCCGCCGCGACCGCGCATGACCTTGTCGACGGTGTCGGTGGCCACGCCGGCGATCTTCTTCAGCCCGGAACCGGTCTCCACCGCACCCGGACGACGCCGGGTCAGCGGCAGCCGGTGGCTCGGCAGCAGCATCAGCACGACGGTGACCAGTCCCGCCAGGCCGAGCAGTGCCCAGCCTGCCGTCAGGGCTGAGGGGGAGGCGAGGAAACCCATCAACGGTGTCCTCCCGTCCAGATGGCGCCGCTGCCGAAGACGCCCGGGGACAGCCGGATGCCCAGGTCGGAGAACTTCTGGGTGAAGGCGGGCCGGACGCCGGTTGGCTGGATCTTGCCGAGGAACTTGCCATCGGGCGAGACGCCGGCGGAGTAGTCGAACTCGAAGACGTCCTGCATGGTGATCGTCTGGCCCTCCATGCCGTGCACCTCGGTGAGCGCCGTGACGCGGCGCGTGCCGTCCCGGAGGCGGGTGAGCTGGACGATCACGTCGATTGCGCTGCAGACCTGCTCGCGGATCGCGCGCAGGGGCAGGTCCATGCCGGACATCAGGACAAGGGTCTCGAGCCGGGCGAGGGCGTCGCGCGGGTTGTTGGCGTGGACGGTGGACAGCGAGCCGTCGTGGCCGGTGTTCATGGCCTGGAGCATGTCGAGGGCCTCGCCGCCACGAACCTCGCCGACGATGATCCGGTCGGGCCGCATGCGCAGCGAGTTCTTGACCAGGTCGCGGATCGTGACCTCGCCCTTGCCCTCCACGTTCGCCGGGCGGGACTCGAGCCGGACCACGTGGTCCTGCTGCAGCTGCAACTCGACGGCGTCCTCGATCGAGACGATGCGCTCGGTGCTCGGGATGAACCCGCTGAGGATGTTCAGCAGGGTGGTCTTGCCGGTGCCGGTACCGCCGGAGACGATGATGTTCAGGCGGGCGACCACGCAGGCGTTGAGCAGCTCGGCGATCTCCGGCGTGAGGGTCTGCAGGTTGATCAGGTCGGGGACGGTCAGCGCGTCCTTGGAGAACTTGCGGATGGTCAGCGTCGAGCCGCTCACCGCCAGGGGCGGGATGATCGCGTTCACGCGGGAACCGTCGTCGAGGCGGGCGTCCACCAGCGGCGAGGACTCGTCGATGCGGCGGCCCACCCGGCTGACGATGCGCTCGATCACCCGGCGCAGGTGGGGCTCGTCCTTGAAGCGCACCTGGGAGAGGGTGAGTTTGCCGGCCCGTTCCACGTAGACCTTGTACGGGCCGTTCACCATGACCTCGGTCACGGCCTTGTCGTCGATCAGGGGCTGCAACGGACCCAGCCCGAGGACGTCGTCGTGCACCTCACGGATCAGCCGCTGGCGCTCGCGCGCGGTCAGCGGCAGCTTGCCGCCTTCGATGATCGCGTTGAGTTCCTGCTGCACGAGGCTCTGCAGTGCCGCCTCGTCCAGGTTCGGGTCGCTGAGCCGTGAGCCCATCCGCTCGAACAGCTGCTCGACGGCGTCCTCCTTGATCCGGGACAGGGCGTCGTGCGTCTCGACGACCACCGGCGGAGCCGGTGCCCGGCTGGCCAGGCGATGGTCATCTGTGCCGTTCGGGGCCGGGGCGGCCCAGGTCACCGAAGGCGCAGCAGCCGGCTGTTGCGCGGACTCGGGAACCGGCAGCCAGGGTGCGGGCGGTGCGTTGTCGCCGGCGGCACCGCCAACAGCGGGGGACCCGGGCTCGAAGGCGCGGGTCGGAGTGGAGCTGACCCGCGGCGAGTTCGGATCCCGGGGGATTCCACGCTCGCCCTTCTGAACGGCCAGAACGCGATCGGAGAGGTTCATGAGGTCGCCTCCTTCTTGTGCCCGAAGTCGAGGAACCGGCGGCCCTTGCTGCCGACCTTCTCGTTGTTGTCGATTACGTCAACCAGGAGCCGGAGCTGTTTGGCGACCGGGTCGCGGCTGCCGGCCTGGAGCAGCGGGATGCCCTGGTTCACCGAGATCGGCACCGAGTTGGACTGTGGCAGCTGGAAGTCCACCTTCCGGCCGATGGAGGCCTCCACGTCGCTCACCGAGATGCCCCGGGTGGGGTGCATGAAATTGAGCACGACAGCGCGCGATTCCAGCAGCAGGCCGATGTCGCGGAGGGTGTCCAGTTCCTTGCGCAGCCCCCGGACGCCGGGCACGTCCAGGCTGGTCACCATGACCAGGATGTCGGTCTGGTCGAGCACAGCCAGGGTGTGCTCGCTCAGCCCGGGGGCGGTGTCCACGACCACGTACTTGAACTGGCCGGCAAGGGTGTCCAGGAGGTTGACCACCTCCTTGGAGGTCACCGCGTCCGCTGCCGCGGGCGAGTCCGACCCCGGGACCACGTACAGCCCGGTCTGGTGCAGGTGCAGGTAGGTCTTCAGTGCCAGGGGGTCGTGACTGGCCGGGCCGTGCGCCATGTCCGGCAGCGTGTACTCGGGCGTCACGTTCAGGGCGCTGGCCACGTCACCGAAGTGGATGTCGAGGTCCACCAGGACCGTCGACTGCGGCAGCTTCTGGGCCAGGCCGACAGCCAGGTTGGTGGACACGGTGGTCTTCCCCACGCCACCTTTGGGCGAAGCCACCGTGACCACCTTCCCCCGCTGGGTGGCGCCGCCGGGAGTGACCCCCGGCGGCTGCTGCACCCGCGGCCCGGAGTGGGTGGCGGCCCGCTCCAAGGCATATTTCATCTCCTCGACAGGTGCGTCCGGGGCGACGATGTCGCGTACCCCGGCGCGCATGGCTGCGAGTCCGAGTGCCGCCGCCTGGTCACTCACCAGGACGGAGGCGATGTTGAAGTTGCGGTCGAGTTCCACGGCCAGCGAGAGCGCTGCCTGGGTGTCGCCGCGCGGGTCGAGCACGGCGACGCTGGGCAGCGGTGCCCCCTGCAGGAGCGCGAGCAGCGCCGGGACGGTGTCCGGGAACCGTTCCGGGGCGATGGCGAAGCCATCCGGCCCCCAGGCCTGCTGGACGAGTCCAACTACCTGGGGACTGTGGCTGATTACCAGTACCGGGCTCACTTGAAGACGTTCTTGACGTTGACGCCGTTGGTGTCCTGGTTCGCGGTGTCCTTGCCCTCCCGGGCGAGCCACAGCTTGGCGGTCTCGCCGATGAACACGACCCGCTCGGCATCCTTGGGCTCGAGGGCGAAGGTGACGACCAGTGATCCGGACGGGGCTGCGCCCTCGTCGGTGGCAGCCGGATCGAGCCCGCCCTGGATGTTGGTGACCAGGACGTCGTTGAGCACCATCCGGGTCTCGCCCTCGACGGTGAAGAAGATGGCGACCTTGTCGCCGGCGGCGATGGTGGACCCGACGACCCGCTGGGGTTCCAGCGTGATGCTGAGCTCCTGCTTGTTGTCGGGAACCTTCACCTTGCCCGTGATCGACGAACCGGGCTCAGCGAACCGGGAACGAAGCACCTGCTCGCCGACCTGCAGGTCGGTGGTCGTGACCAGCCCGAGAACGTCAGCCGTGTTCGCGAGGGCGTCGCCGACCACTGCAACCTTGGGCAGCTGCCGGGTCTCCAGGTACGGCGCGATGCTCTCGGCAGTGGTGCCGGCCGGCACCACCTTGGCGACCACGAGTACCTGGGTCGCCTCCTGGCCGGCCATGGCGCGCTTGTCGGCGTTGTTGACGTAGTTGTAGAGGAGGAACGCGCCGATGCCGGCGAGGAGAACCGCGGCGACCGCGGCGATGACACGGCGTTGCATGCTAGGGGACCGCCTTGTGACTCGAGTGATTGACAATGAACGGCAGCGGGCTGCCGCGGTGGCGCTCGCCCGTTCCGCCGCCAGCGGTTCGAGCGAGATTGAAATACTTGAGCCGGGCCCCGAACTGGCGCCCCGGTGAGTGTGCCGGATTTGTCATCCTTACGGGTGACAGAATAGCAACGGTGTAAGTTGCTTTTTGTCATCCGCCTGGGTCGGACTTCCAGACCCGGGTGACTATTGTCCTCCACCCGGGTGACAAGAGTCCTCCCTGCGGGTGACTTTATTCAGTTGTCGGGAATCCCGGGCATCGGCCCGACTTCGCCGCCGGAACGGTTATTCGGGCAGATCCCGGAAGTGCCGCGAGGCACCCCGGGCACGCCCGGGGTGCCTCACTCAGGCTGGTGTGGGTCGCTCAGAGCTTGGTGGCGACGCTGTTGAACATGGACGACATGTTGGTGCCGATGCTGGTCACGACGACGATGATGACGGCTGCGATGAGCGCGACCATGATGCCGTACTCGACTGCGGTGGCGCCGCGTTCCTTGGTGGCCACGATGGATCCGACGATCTTGGCGGGCAGGTTCTTCATGAGAGACCCCTTTCAGGTGTTGGGATAGGTTTCCGCTGGTGACCCGGGAAACCTTCCCCCAGAGTCACTTCCTGAGAATGATTACACACGGCGCCAGTGGTTTGTCAAAGATTCGAGCGAAGAAGTCTCAACTTCGTATTAAACTGTTCCCACTAGGCCCTCTACGGTCCCCCTAAAGGGGACATGAAATAGGGCTATTCCGAGTAGGGGTCACCCGTTAGAGGACATCTAAGAGGGGTAAGTGGTGCGATTCAGCGCGAAGTTGGCCGGGGCTCTCCTCGGCCTGGCAGCCGGCCTGTTGGCTGGGCCGGGGGCAGCGCAGGCCGCCCCGGGGACGTTCGGTGTCGACGACGTCGTGGCAGCACTTGGCCTCGCCTCGGAGCCGGCTGACTATGTCGTCCTGGTCGACACCTCGGGGTCCATGAACCAGGGCGGGCGTTACAACGCCGTCCGGCTCAAGCTGCGCACCCTGCTCGCCGGGCTCGAAGCCGACGACCGCGTATCGCTGCTCACCTTCGATTCGGCGGCCAGGTCCCGGTTCCGGGGCGTGATCGGCGACAGCCCCGAGGCCATCCTTGCCAAGCTGCCCGCCACCGCGGCCGGCGACCACACCGACATCGGCGCAGCCATCGCCGCCGGGCTCACCGAACTGGAGCGGGAAGACACCCACCGGCTGGCTGCCCTGATCCTGATCACCGACGGTGTGCTCGACGTCGGCAAGGGCTCCGCGTACGCCGACGTCGGGTCGGCGGCCTGGAAGAAGCTGAACAGCCGGGCCACCGATCTCGCGAAGAACCACGAGGTGGCCGCCTACGCCGTCTCGCTCCAGGCGAACACGGACGCGGCACTGTTGAAGAAGGTGCTGCCAAGGGCGACCGAGGTGAGTGCGACCGAGGTCGGCAACCGGTTCGCCGACCTCGGTGGCGACCTGGTCCGGCTGCAGGCGGCGAAAGCGCTCGAGGACGAACTGGCCGCGCCCATCCAGGTGGCCTGGTCGGGCGACCTCGGAGCTGCGCTGGCGAACAGTGCGCTGGTAGCGGTGAACCTTGACTTCAGCTCGCCGTACAGCCACGTGCCGGTGGAGCTGCAGGATCTGCAGGTGCAGGCGCCCGCGGGGCTCAGCGTGGTCCTCTCCGGCCTGCCGGAGAAGGTCACGCTCGAGCCCGGCGGCCACGTCACGGTGGCAGCTCAGGCAACGGTCACGGGTTCGGCCGGGTCCGGCGCCGAGGTGGGCCTCACTGCGGAGGTCACCTCGCCGTGGCGCAAGGTGCTCGAGAAGGACCTGGGGCTGGAGTTCGCGCCGGCCCTCGTCGGGAGTTCCACGATCGCGCCCCCACCGCTGGAGCTCCCGCCGACACTCGCGCCGACGCTGCTGGCCATTGTCGTCCTGGTCGGCCTCGGCGCCGGTGTGCTGCTGAT
>JADLEH010000326.1 GCA_020846255.1 Propionibacteriaceae bacterium | reverse complement strand
TCGTCCAGCCCCGGGTGGGGGTGGTGGTCAACGTGGGCCGCGCGCACGTCGGCGAGTTCGGCTCGGTGACGGCGATCGCGCAGGCCAAGGGCGAACTGGTCGAAGCCCTGCCGGCCGACGGGTGGGCCGTGCTCAACGGCGACGACCCGCTGGTCGCAGCGATGGCGGAGCGCACCCGGGCGCGCGTCGCCACCTTCGCGATCGGTTCGGCCCCCGCGACCGGCGACCTGCGGGTCTGGGCCGAGATGGTCAGCGCAGACGGCCGGCAACGTCCGGGGTTCACCCTGCACGCGGCCGGGGCGGCCGAGGGCAGCGCACCCGTGCAGCTCCAGGTGACCGGCGCCCACCAGGTCGGCAACGCCCTCGCTGCTGCGGCTGTAGCGCTCAGCCAGGGTCTGGGGGTGGCCGAGGTGGCTGCGGCGCTCGGCCGGGCCACGGCCAGGTCGCACTGGCGGATGGAACTGCTGGAGCGCCCCGACGGGGTGCTGGTCGTCAACGACGCCTACAACGCCAACCCCGACTCGATGGCCGCAGCGCTGCACACCTTCGCCTCCCTGCGCCGCCCGGGCGGACGGCTGCTGGCCGTGCTCGGCGACATGCTGGAACTCGGGGACGGCGCCGCAGCCGACCACCGGGAGGTGGGGGAGCTGGCAGCAGCCCTCGGCGTCGACCGGCTGATCGCCATCGGCGACCATGCCGCCGACCTGGTCGCCGGTGCGGCCGGGCTGGCCACGAGCATCCCAGCGGACCGCGAAGCCGCCGTCGCCGAGGCCTCGGCCTGGCTGAGACCCGCGGACGTTGTTCTGGTCAAGGCCTCCAGGGGTCTAGCGTTGGAGACCGTGGCCGAACAGCTGTCAGCGGTGCCGGAGGGGAAGCGTCCATGAGAAGCATCCTGATCGCCGGTGGGATCGGCCTGCTCGGTACCCTCCTGGGCACGCGGTACGCGATCGCCTTCCTGGTCAACCGTGGCTACGGCCAGTTCATCCGGGACGACGGGCCGACCAGCCACCACACCAAGCGCGGCACGCCGACCATGGGCGGCCTCGTCACGATCATGAGCGTCGTGATCGCCTACACGGTCGCGCACCTGGTCACCTGGACGGGCCCGACGGCCAGCGGGCTGCTCGCCCTCGGCCTGTTCGCCGGCCTCGGCGTGGTCGGGCTGGCCGATGACCTGATCAAGATCAGCAAGGCCCGCTCCCTTGGCCTGCACGCCTGGGTGAAGTTCGGGCTGCAGACCCTGGTGGCCGTCGTCTTCGCGATCCTCGCCTTCCAGTTCCCCGACGCTCGCGGGATCACCCCGGCGAGCCTGTACGTCTCGTTCCTGCGGAACCTGCCGCTGCTGCAGCTGCCGATCTGGCTCGCTGTGATCTGGATCATCTTCCTGGTCGCGGCCTGGTCGAACGCAGCCAACCTCACCGACGGGCTGGACGGTCTGGCCACCGGTGCGGCAGCGATGGTGTTCGCCGCCTACGCGATCGTCAACATCTGGCAGTACAACCAGTCCTGCGCCTGGGCCGACCCGGGCCCGCAGTGCTACGAGGTGCGCGACCCCTACGACCTGGCCGTCGTTTCGATCGCCCTTGCCGGGGCCTGCTTCGGCTTCCTGTGGTGGAACGCGAGCCCGGCGAAGATCTTCATGGGCGACACCGGCTCGCTGTCGATCGGCGGTGCCCTGGCGGCCCTGTCCGTGCTGACCCGCACCGAGTTGCTGATGGCGCTCGTCGCCGGCCTGTTCGTGATCATCACGGCCTCGGTCGTGCTCCAGATCGGCTTCTTCAAGCTCACCAAGGGCAAACGCCTGTTCAAGATGGCGCCACTGCAGCACCACTTCGAACTGCTCGGCTGGGCAGAGGTCACCATCACCATCAGGTTCTGGATCATCTGCGGGCTGTTCGTGGCCACGGGTCTCGGCGTGTTCTACGCCGAATGGATCGTCGGCCAGTCGTGAAGGACTGGATCGCCACAGCCGACCGGCTCTCACCCTGGCCGCAGGCCCGGGTGGTCGTGGCCGGCCTCGGCACCTCCGGCTTCGCTGCTGCCGACGGCCTCCTCGACCTCGGCGCCCGGATCCTGGTGCTCGAGGACGCGGACACGCCCGGCAACGCCGAGAAGGCGAAGGTCCTGGAGATGCTGGACGCCGAGGTTCGGCTCGGCCCCGGCTCCACCGCGAGCCTGCCGGCCGACGTCGACCTGGTCGTCACCTCACCCGGCTGGCGGCCGTCGGCCCCGCTGCTCGCCCAGGCAGCGCTGCGCGGAATCCCGATCTGGGGCGAGGTGGAACTCGCCTGGCGGATGAGCCTGCCCGACCGGCAGGTGCCGTGGCTGGCCGTGACTGGCACGAACGGCAAGACGACGACCGTCGGGATGCTGGAGTCGATGCTGACGGCTGCCGGGCTGCGCACCAGCGCCGTCGGCAACGTCGGCCGGCCGATCGTCGAGGCGGTGCTCGACGAGGTGGCCTACGACGTCCTCGCCGTCGAACTGTCCAGCTTCCAGCTGCACTGGACCAACAGCCTCGCGCTGCACTCAGCTGCGGTGCTGAACGTCGCCCCCGACCACCTGGAGTGGTACGCCGACAGCTCCGCCTGGCCGCCGGGGGCCACCGACCCGATGGCCGCCTACGCCGCCGACAAGGCAGCCGTCTACTCCCGCGTCACCCACTCCTGCGTCTACAACGTGGCCGACCCGGCGACCGAGCGGATGGTCGAGGAGGCGGACGTGACCGAGGGCGCCCGCGCGATCGGGTTCACCCTCGGCATCCCGGCACCATCGATGGTCGGCGTCGTCGACGACCTGATCGTCGACCGGGCCTTCCTCGCGCAGCGCCGGGACTCGGCGGTCGAGCTGGCCAAGCTGTCCGACGTGACGCCGTACGCGCCCCACAACGTCGCCAACGCCCTCGCCGCCGCAGCCCTGGCCCGCTCCTTCGGTGTGCCGCCGGCAGCCGTGTCCGACGGCCTCAGGCGGCTGCGGATCGGGGACCACCGGATCCAGACCGTCGCCGAGCTCGGCGGGGTCCGCTACATCGACGACTCCAAGGCCACCAACCCGCACGCAGCCGAAGCCTCGCTCGGCGCGTTCGAGCATGTCGTGTGGATCGCCGGCGGCCAGGCCAAGGGCACCACCTTCGACGACCTGGTCACCCGGGTGGCGCCGAGGCTGCGGGCCGCGGTCGTCATCGGCGTCGATCGGCAGGTGATTGCCGATGCACTGGCCCGACACGCACCCCAAGTACCGGTGAAGGTACTCGACTCAATGGATCATGGAGCGATGCAACAGGCTGTGGAGTGGTCGGCGGCGCAGGCGATGCCTGGCGACGTCGTGCTGCTCGCTCCCGGTTGCGCCAGCCTGGACATGTTCACTGACTATGCAGCCCGTGGCGACGCCTTCGCCGCCGCGGTCGCGGACCTGACCGGATAGGAGGCGATCTTCGAGGTGGCGATCCTGACTTCCCCCGCTGTGGATCGCCGCGGAACACCGCTGAAGGGTGCCATTCCGGGCCGCCGGCGGAGTCTCGTGGTCGAATTGCTTGCGCATCCCCAAGCCAGCTTCTACCTGGTCCTGGTGCCGGCAGTGCTGCTGCTGGCGCTCGGCATGATGATGGTGCTGTCGGCTTCCAGCGTCTACGCGTTCGTCCGGTTCGACGACGCGTACTACTTCGTCAAGCGGCAGGTGATCTTCCTCGTCCTCGGCGGGGTCATCGCCGTCATCCTTGCGCGCCGCTCGCCCCAGCAGCTGAAGGTCTTCGGCTGGATCCTGATCATCGCCTCGCTGTTGCTGCAGCTGCTGACCTACACGCCGCTCGGCTTCTCCAACAACGGCAACACCAACTGGGTGCAGTTCGGCACGTCCATCTTCCGCATCCAGCCCTCCGAGATCGCCAAGCTGGCGATCGTGGTCTGGGGCGCGGACATCTTCGCCCGCAAGTACAAGCTGCTGGCCGACCCGCGGCACCTGCTGATCCCGTTCGTCCCGGTCACCGGGCTCCTGATCGGCCTGGTCGTGCTCCAGGCCGACCTCGGCACCGGCATGATCATGGGCGCGCTGGTGCTCGCGGTGCTCTGGTACGTCGGCGCCTCCTGGAAGGTGCTGGGCGCCCTGATCGGCACGGTGGGCGCAGCGGTCGGCCTGCTGGTGGTCACCTCCAGCTACCGGATGTCCCGCATCCTCGGCTTCTTCAACCAGGACCTCGACCCCCTCGGCGTCAACCACCAGCCGATCAAGGCCATCTTCGCCCTCGCCTCCGGCGGCTGGTGGGGCCTCGGCCTCGGTGCCAGCCGGCAGAAGTGGGGCGGCCTGGTTGAGTCCCACACCGACTACGTCCTCGCCGTGATCGGCGAGGAGCTCGGCCTGGTCGGCACGCTGCTGGTCCTCGGGCTCTTCCTGATCATGGGCTACGCCGGCTTCCGGATCGCGATGCGCTCCGACATCAGGTTCGCCAGGTACACGGCCGCCGGGATCACCAGCTGGTTCATGATCCAGGCCCTGGTGAACATCGCCGTCGTGCTGCGGATGATCCCGGTGCTCGGCGTCCCGCTGCCGCTGGTCTCCTACGGCGGCTCCGCGCTGCTGGCCAACCTGATGGCCCTCGGCGTCCTCCTGGCCTGCGCCCGCCAGGAACCCGACTACCGGGCCTTCCTGCGGCGCCGTCGCCGCAAGCGCGAGCGGGCCCTCGTGACCACGGCCGGGCACGGATGAGCGCCATTGCCGTCGTGCTCGCCGGCGGCGGCACCGCCGGCCACACCTCGCCCCTGATCGCAACGGCCGAACAGCTGCGGGCCATGGCCGACGTCGACATCGTGTGCGTCGGCACCCCGAAGGGACTGGAGTCGCGGGTCATCCCGGAGGCCGGGCTGCGCCTCGAACTGATCCCGCCGGTACCGCTGCCGCGCCGGCTGACGCCGGAGCTGCTGGCCGTGCCGGTGCGTCTCGTGCGGGCGGTCAGCCAGGCCCGCCGGATCCTCGCCGAGCACAAGGCCCAGGTCGCGGTCGGCTTCGGCGGCTACGTCTCGCTGCCGGTGTACCTCGCCGCGCGGCTCTCCGGGGTACCGCTGGTGCTGCACGAGGGCAACGCCGTGCCCGGGCTGGCGAACCGGGTGGCTGCCAGGTTCACCCCCTACGTCGCCACCACCTTCCCCGAGACCGAGCTGCCGCACGCGCGGCACCTGGGGCTGCCGGTGCGCGGCCTGATCGCCGGTCTCGACCGGACGGCCCGCCGCCCGGCGGCACGGGCTGCGTTCGGGCTCCCGGCCGAGGGGCAGGTGCTGCTGGTCAGCGGCGGCTCGCAGGGCGCCCGCAGCCTGAACACCGCGACCACGGACGCGGCCGCGCGGCTGCTGGCGGCCGGGATCTCGGTGCTGCACGTGCTCGGCGGCGCCAACCTGACCCCGGAGACGGTGGCGCTGACCGACCCGGTGACCGGGGCTGCGTACCGTCCGGTCGGCTACGTCGACGAGATGGGCGATGCCTACGCAGCCGCCGACCTGATGCTCGGCCGGGCCGGTGCCGGCACGGTGATGGAGACCGCGATGACCGGGCTGCCGACGATCTTCGTGCCGCTGCCGCACGGCAACGGCGAGCAGGCCCGCAACGCCACCTTCCTGATCGAGGCGGGCGCCGGGGTGCTGGTGCCGGACGGCGAACTCGACTCCGACCGCCTGTTCGCGGAGGTCACCGGGCTGCTGGGCGAGCCGTCACGACTGGAACTGATGTCGGGGATCTGCCGGCGCCTGGTGCGGGCGGACGCCTCGGCTGCGCTGGCCCGACTGGTACTCGACGTGGCCCGGCGGCGAGACTGAAGCCATGCCTTTGATCGAACCCGTCGCCCTCGTGCCGGTCGCCGACCTCGGCGACGTGCACTTCATCGCCATCGGCGGCGCCGGGATGAGCGGGATCGCTGCCATGTACGCGGCCCTGGGCGTCCGGGTCAGCGGCAGCGACCAGGCCGACACCCCGACGCTGGCAGCCCTGGCCGGGCTCGGCATCCGCACCCACGTCGGCCACGACCCTTCGCAGCTGGGCTCAGCGGCAACGGTCGTGGTCTCCTCTGCGGTCCGGGAGACGAACCCGGAACTGGCCGAGGCCAGGCGCAGGGGACTGCGCGTGTGGCATCGCAGCGCCGCCCTGGCCGCCCTGATGCTCGGCCGCACCGGCATCGCGATCACCGGCACCCACGGCAAGACCACGACCACTGCGATGACCGCCGTGATGCTGGCCGGCGCCGGGGCCGACCCCAGCTACGTCGTCGGCTCCCCGCTGGCTGACACCGGCCGGGCCTACCACCTCGGCGGCGGCGATGCCTTCATCGTCGAGGCGGACGAGAGCGACGGCTCCTTCCGGCAGTACCCGGCGCAGGTGGTGGTGATCACCAACATCGAGGCCGACCACCTGGACAACTGGGGGACTGCCGAGGCCTACGCCGCCGGCTTCGTCACGCTGGCGATCTCCGACCGGGTCGAGGTCATCGTGATCAGCGCCGACGACCCGGGTGCCCGGGCGATCACCCCGGCCCTGCGGGAGCTGGGCAAGCGGGTCATCACCTTCGG
>JADLEH010000325.1 GCA_020846255.1 Propionibacteriaceae bacterium | reverse complement strand
GGCCGGTGGCAAACACGACTGAGGGCACCACTCGGGTGAACCCTTCGGTTTTCCCCAACGCGGTGGCCCACACAGCTTCCAGAACTCCGGACAGGACCAGCACCAACCACGCCATGGCAACCCTCCAGGGCCGTCTTGTCGCGCTCCGGGTACGGCACCCCTCGTCCGGGATCCACAGATTGGGATCTGCCGCAAGGATAGCAACCCCCTCTCCCCGGTCGGATTCACGAGCCGCGGCATGAGCGATTCACCAGCGTCCGATCAGATGGTCTCCAGAGTCGCTACGCCTTTGCACCGGCGAGATTGCACCGGAGTCAGCGGCAGTGGGCGTGCAGTTAGGTGCGCCTCGCACCTATTGACACGCGCGAAGGGCGGCCGTTGAGGACGTCCTGGGGGCAAGGATCAGCCCGGTGTTAGGGTCGAGAATGGTCGACCACGCGACGCCGAACCTCCCGTCACGCAGTCTTGACGCGACGGTTGCCTTCTATTCAGCGCTGGGATTCACAGTCATGTTTCGTGACGCCGGTTGGCTGATCCTCAGCCGGGAACGCCTCGTCCTCGAGTTCTTCCCCTACCCGAACCTCGACCCCGCCACGTCTTCCTTCGGCGCCTGCCTTCGCCTCGACGACCTCGACACCTTCTACAGCGAATGCCAGAGAGCGGGCATCCCAGAGACCACCGTCGGCTGGCCACGTATCGAGCCGCCGAGGCAGGAAGCCTCCGGACTGCGAATCGGTGCGCTGCTCGACCCTGATGGCAGCTTGCTCCGACTCATCCACAACCGCGCCTTTCCGTCGGACGTACAACTCTGACGATCGCTCATGGCTGTGGCACTCCGCCGGGGTCAGACGGAGGCCGCCGAACGTCCATCGATTCCCGTGTTTGGCCGCGCGAGCCGCCGTTGCCTCAAGGCCAGAACCACTCCCAGAACGATCCCGTAGATGATGTGCATGGAGGTAGACAGCACGTACCACTGGATCACATCGGGGGTGGTCATCTTCACCAGGAGCGGGGCCGACGCGAGGATGGGCTGGCTGACGATCTCGATGTAGAGGACGCCGAGCAAGGCTCCCTTCAGGGCCGAACCCAGCCGTAAGCGCCTGATCCGGGAGGCGGCCAACCCGAAGACGGAGCCGAGGACCACCCCTAACAGGAAGTGCACGAGCGCGCCGAGGAGGACGCCGCCAGGAACCTCAACACCGATCCGAAGGAGGAACTGCTGCGCGACGTCGCCGATGAAGGAGTAGATCAGACCCAGCGGCATCCCCGCTGCAGCGAAGAACCCCACGATGGCTAGATCCATCACAGCTGTGCCCAGCAGGCCGGCGGTCCCTCCCCACGTGATCGCCCGAGCAAGACTGCCGCGGTTCATCTCCCCACGTTCGCGCCCGCACCCTCGGGTCCGCACGCGAACGCGCCAATCTCAGATTCTTCTTCGATCAAGTGCCTGGAGGGAGTCCGCCAGGTCGCAGCATGACCGGGTAACGCGACCCGTGCCCGGTCCGGGTGGATCGATCGCGCCAGTCTCGCGCTGAGATCCAGCCCAACTCACCGATCGGGCACGGGCACGTAGCCGACGGGCCAAACCTGATCGGACAGGGGAAATGCTGCGCGCCAACCCACGTTCTCGGTGATCCTTGCGCGACTGAAATCGTTCCCCGTGATCAGGTTGCGCCGCGCAGCAGCGTTGGTCGGGCTCGACTCACCGCCCCAGGCACAGCCATTGATGCGGCCGACGAAGCGGCAGCCGATCAACTGGGTCTCGTAGGCGAAGTGCCCTTCCCAGCGACAGTTGAGAAAGGTGCAGCCCTCGAAGGTCGCCCTTCCCGTCGTGAACCCGCCGAGGATCTTGAACCGGACCCCCTCGAAGGTGCATCCCCGGTAGACCGATGGACTGATCCCGAAGCATCCCTGGGCAGCCACGCCGTCGGAGTTGAGCACCGGTCGGCTACGTTGCCGGAAATGGCACTGGTCGAACTCGGACCACTCGACCCTCAGGTGGACGCCAGTCAGCCAGACCTCGATCCCGGACACCTGCGCACCGAAGAAGTACAGATCCTGAAGGGGGTCGCCGAGGGTCGTCGTGACGCCATCCAGCCTCGTCACAGGCCCCTTGAGCAGAGGCCCAGGGGCGGCAGAGCCGCGGGGGGCAGCTGAGGGCGACTCACCCCGCCACCACGCCGGATCGCCGTTCATGTGGCCATGTTGTCAGAGCAGTCACATGATCGTGTGTCGCAGGGGAGGGCCGAGCGAATGACCTGGCTCGCTTCGGAGATGGCGATGCTGGCCGTGGCGGAGCTATCCGGGGGTGCCGGCCGGAGGTGTTCCAGTCCGTTGAGGATGAGGTTGAGGGTGAACTCGAACTCGGCTTTGGTGTCGCAGAGGCTCAGCGAGTCGGTCTGGTCGTGGGGTTGGGTCATCGCCAGCGCGCTGAGGTACGGGAAGGCGGCTGCCATTTCCGCCATCTCGTCGGCGGTCGTGCCCTCATCCGGTGAGCCCGGTTCGAAGATCTCCTGAGTGAAGCCCATGATCATCGAGCCGAGGGAGTGGATGGCGCTGTGGGCGATCTCGAAGTCGAAGCCTGCCTGAATCATGGTGGCCACGAGGGCTTCGAAGATGATCATCGTCTGGGGTGGGATGTTCG
>JADLEH010000324.1 GCA_020846255.1 Propionibacteriaceae bacterium | reverse complement strand
CCGGCTCGGTGTCCACGACGTCCAGCACCCGCAGGAACCTGGAGTCGGTGGCCAACGCAGCCTCCCGGGCCAGCCGCACCACTTCCGGCGTCCGGTTGTCGCCCTCGGCCAGCAGGTGCACCAGCACCGCGCGACCAAGGGTCAGGTCGTGGGCGCGCCAGGTCTGCGTCCGGTCGCGGACGGCCAGCTGCTCGTCGAGCCGGTAGCGGCTGCCAAGGACCCGTCCGGCCGTTGCGGTGGCCTCCGGGGTACCGGCCAGCGGCGGGTCGGGGAAGTCGAGCACCTCGGCCGGGGGTGCGCCGGGCACCGGCACCGGGACGAAGACACCGGTGCCGTCAGGATCCGTGTTCAGCTCGTCGGCCGGTGGGCCGTCCTCCTTGTCGCCGGTGTCGACGGGGCCATCGACGGCTTCGCTCCCCGCTCCCCGCGGACGGCGCAGGACCTCGAGCAGCGAAGTGGTCTCGGGGATGCCCAGCCGCTTGGCTGTGAAGAAGAACGCGAGCACCGCCAGGACCCCGGCGAGCGCCAGCCCGACCGCGCGCAACCCGAAGTTGGGGTAGCGCTCGAACCACCAGGTGATCACCCAGGCCAGCGCCCCGGCCGGGACGGACGCTGCGAGCAGCCGGGCCAGGTGCTGCACGGTCTCGCCGGTCGGGAGCTCCGGCAGGCGCTTGCGCAGGGACCGGTGGGTGATGAAGGCGCCGATGAAGTACGAGGCCGAGTACGCCAGTGCCAGCCGGGCAGCGATGGTGCCGGGGCTGTCCCAGGGCAGCACGAGCGCAACTGCCAGCGTGGCGTTGGCGAGGCTGATCCAGATCTGCAGCAGGAACGGCGTGCGGGTGTTGTCCATCGCGTAGTAGGCGCGCAGGTACAGGTACTGGACGGTGAACGGGATCAGGCCGACGGCGAAGGCGATCAGGGCCCAGGCGATGAAGATGTAGTCGTCGGCGCCGCTGCCGTTGCCGAAGATCAGCCGGGTGATCGGGTCGGCGAGCACGGCGAGGCCGACGGCTGCCGGCACCAGGAAGGTGGTTGCCAGCCGCAGCGCCCGGGACGTCTCCGCAGCCACCCCGGCGCGGTCGCCGGCCACGGCGAAGCGCGAGGCCGACGGCAGCATCGCCGTCGCCAGCGACACGGTCAGCAGCGAGTGCGGGAGGATCCAGATCAGGTACGCGTTCTGGTAGACCGTCCAGCCGGCGCCGGCGCCGGCGCCACCGGCGCTGGGAGCCGCCGCGGAGGCGAGCCGGGTGACGACGATCTGGGCCAGCGAGGTCAGGGCCACGTAGCCCACCATCCACTTGGCGACGTGGAAGGTGCGGCCGAGCCCGGTCCCCTTCAGGTCGAAGCGCGGACGGTAGCTGACGCCGGCCCGCTTGAGGAACGGCAGCAGGACGACGGTCTGGACCATGATGCCGATGGTGGAGCCGAGGGCGAGCAGCCAGGCCTGGGCCTCGGTGAACGGCTCACCGGTGAGCGCGCCCTGGTTGCCCCAGACCCACAGGTAGACCCCGAAGACCACGATCGAGACCAGGTTGTTGGTGAGCGGGGCCCACATCATGGGGCCGAACTTCTCCCTGGCGTTCAGGACCTGCCCGAGCAGGAAGAAGACCCCGTAGAAGAACAGTTGCGGCATGCAGATGTAACTCATCAGCAGCATCGACTGCCAGTGCTCGGCCATCTCCGGGGTGCGCCACAGCGGCGAGATGTAGATGGTCACCAGTAGCGGGGTGGCGACGGTCACGATGACGGTGAGTGCGCCGAGCAGGATCAGGAAGCCGGTGATGATCCGGTCGATGAAGGCCTTGCCGCCGTCCGAGTCATGGGTCACCGCCCGCACGATCTGCGGCACGAGGACGTTGTTGAGCGTGCCGCCGGCCAGCAGGAGGTACAGCGAGGTCGGCAGGGTGTTGGCGAAGTTGAAGGCCTCGACCTGGCGGGTGCCGTTGCCGAGGACGAAGGCCAGCAGCGCCGTCCGGACGAGCCCGAGGATGCGGGAGACCATCGTGCCGGAGGCCATCACAGCAGTGGCGCTGATCAGGCGGCGCCCGCTGTTCGTCTGCTCAGTCATGCGGGAGCCCAGGGGTGCCGGTGGCGGCGGCGCGCCGCCGGACCTGACGGATCCGGAAGACCGTCGCCGCCACCAGCACCAGCCCGGACACCGTGACGATGATCCAGGCCACCACGCCCAGGTCGGTGATCTCCACCGTGATCGAGGTGTCCGGGGTGACCCGGTGGCCGTCAGCTGTGGCGACATGCGCCCGTGCGATCACCAGGCCGTTGGCTGTGGCCTCCGGCCGGATGTTGACCGTCATGCTCTGGCCGGGGTCCACGGTCACCACGTCCGAGGGCGGCACACTGAGCCGCTGCGGGTTGTCGGTCCTGACCACCACCTGCACCCGGATCCGCTCGGTCAGGTTGTTGGTCACCGTGACCGGGAACTGGTTCGTCCGGGAGGACATCAGGAACCGGGGGCTCGCGTCCAGCACGACGGCACGCCCGACGGTCGAACCGCCGATCAACCGGGAGAGGCCGTCGGTGTAGTCGTCGAAACCGGTGGTGTCCCGGATCCAGGCCGATGCGGTGCCCCGGGTGATCGCCGCGTCCGCCTGGCCGATCAGTTCCGAATCCGGGACCAGGTCGCCGTAGGCGTCGAACTCGTCGGTGAGCCGGTCGACCATGGCGAACTGCCGCTCGCTCAGCCCGGGTGCCTTGGCGGCGGTGAGGACGGTGCGGGCGACGCTCGGCTTGCTCTCCAGCAACTCGCCGAGGTTGCGGCGACTCATCCAGCTCGTGGTGGTGGCTTCGTCCTCGGCGACGGCGGAGAGGCTGGTGAGCAGTCGCAGCTGGCCCTTCCCGCCGGCGATCGCGGCCGCGGCCAGAGCCAGCTGACGCCGCTCGACCCCGGGGGTCTCCGCGGCGCCGGGGACCTCTGCGGAGGTGGCGAGGACCCGCGGCTCCGCCGACCCGGACTGCAGGGCGCCGGCGGCTGCGGTGTTGGTCGCGATGATCGCCTCGGCGCCGGAATCGGCCAGGTAGTCATACGTCGCGGACAGCAGGACGTGTCCGGCCGGCACCACCACCAGCGGCAGGTCCGCCACCCGGGGAACCTCGTCGGTGGCCAGCGCCGCCCGCTGGACGAGTTCCTGGTCGTCGTCCAGCCGCGCGGCGTTGATGTCGGGACTTGCGAACATGGTCCGCCCGCCGGCCCGCCGGTCGAGCTTGTCGAACCTGGCCAGCCACGCGGCAGCTACCTGCTGGCCGGTGCCGGGCAGGCTCTTGGCGCCGTCCTGCACCTGGTAGCCGTCCGACATGTCGCGGACCTCGTCGAGCAGGGCCGGGTCGATCAGCCAGCTCATCCCGGGCCGGTCGGCTGCTGTGAGCAGGTTCTCCAGCCGTCCGCTGAGCTCCGCGGTCAGGTCGTCGTTGCGGAACAGGTTGTCCACCAGCTTGGTCGGGTTGGCCGCCAGCAGGACGATCGAGGTTACGGGTACCGTCCGCTTGCCCGGAACGGCGATGAAGGTCCGCAGCTGGCCGGCTGTCACGTAGGTGCCGACGTTGTCGGTAGAGGCGATCACGTCCGCCCCGAATGCGTAGGCGGCGCCCCTGGTGTCGACACCGAGCTCGGCGAGGGTCGCCCGCAGCTCGACCTGGTGGGAAGCGCCGGGGGCGAAGGCGACGGCGGATGTGGTGATCACGGCGTAGTGGTCGCTGTTGATCGGCAGCCGGACCCCCCAACCGGTGGCGTTGACGCCGGCCTGGCGGAGCGTGGCCAGGTCACGGATCGGGTCGCGGGAACCCCACAGCAGCACCTGGACGCCGAAGGCCGGGATGTCACCGGTGTTCGTCACGGTGCCCTGCAGGGTGACCTGGTCGTCCGGCTTGCTGCCGGACATCGAGATCGAGGTCATCGTGAAGGTCACCTGCGGGGTGGCGGCCCTTGCCACCACCGGATTCAGGGCGCTCAGCCCGACCACGGCCGCTCCCCAGGCCAGCAGGAGTGCGACTGCACGCCGCTTGCTCCCGCTGGTGCCGATCACCTGCCCATCGTACGGGGGCCGGTGGCGTGGGACCGGCAGCGCACGGCCGGAGCCGCCTGCCGGTAAAGTACCCGGTTGTGCCCAGCCTGACCGAAGAGCAACGAGTCGCCCTGGCCGACGTGCTGTCCGCCGGTCCGAAGGTGCGCCGCCTCGCGCGCCTGTTCGCCAAGGCCGGCCACGAGCTGTACCTGGTCGGCGGTTCGGTGCGCGACGCCCTGCTGGGCAGGCTCGGCAACGACCTCGACTACACCACCTCCGCCCGCCCGGACGAGATCGAGGAGCTGGTCCGAAAGGTGACCAGGGCGGTCTGGGACGTTGGCCGGGAGTTCGGCACCATCGCTTCGAGGATCCATGAGGAGGACGGCACCGAGTGGCTGGTGGAGATCACCACCTTCCGGGCCGACAGCTACGTCGACCACACCCGCAAGCCGGAGGTCCAGTTCGGCGACCACCTGGGCGGCGATCTGGTGCGGCGCGACTTCACCGTCAACTCCATGGCCATCAACACCGTGGACGGCGAGCTGCTCGACCCGTTCGGCGGGCTCGGTGACCTGATCACCGGGGTGCTCCGGACACCGGCGGCAGCTGAGCTCTCGTTCTCCGACGACCCGCTGCGGATGCTGCGCGCCGCCAGGTTCACCTCGCAGCTGGGGTTCCGGCCCGACGCCGACGTGGTGGCGGCGATGACGTCCATGGCTTCGCGGATCAGCATCGTCTCGGCCGAGCGGATCCGCGACGAGCTGGTGAAGCTGCTGCTCACCGACAATCCCCGGCCAGGCCTCAACCTGCTGGTGGAGACCGGGCTGGCCGACATCGTGCTGCCGGAACTGCCGGCCCTGCGGATGGAGCGGGACGAGCACAACCGGCACAAGGACGTCTACGAGCACACCCTCACCGTGCTCGAGCAGGCGATCGAGCTGGAGCGGCAGCGGGGGCACCCGCCCGACATCGTCAACCGGTTGGCAGCACTGCTGCACGACATCGGGAAGCCGCGGACCCGGCACTTCGAGCCGGACGGCAAGGTCTCCTTCCACCACCACGACGCGGTCGGCGCGAAGCTGGCCCGCAAGCGCCTGCAGGTGCTGCACTTCTCCACCGAGGAGATCAAGGCGGTCTCGAAGCTGGTCGAACTGCACCTGCGGTTCCACGGCTACGGCGAGGGGCAGTGGACCGACTCGGCCGTGCGCCGCTACGTCCGCGATGCCGGCGACCAGCTGGAGCAGCTGCACATCCTGACCCGCTCGGACTGCACGACCCGCAACCAGCGCAAGGCGAACCGGCTCCGCCAGACCTACGAGGAGCTGGAGTGGCGGATCGATGAGCTGATGGCGGCCGAGGAGCTCAACGCGATGCGTCCGGACCTGGACGGGAAGCAGATCATGGAACTGCTCGGGATCGGGCCCGGCCCGGTGGTCGGCGAGGCGTACCGTTTCCTGCTCGAGCGCCGCATCGACGACGGACCACTGGGCGAGGAGCTGGCCACAGCCGAGCTCCGCAAGTGGTGGGCGCTGCGTCAACAAGGGGATGGCTGATCATGGTGGCGAGCTTGACCGAACCCGGGCTCGACGGGGCCGGCTGGGGCCGCTTCGCCGCGATGCGCCCGGCCGGCGTCGTCTTCGACTGCGACGGCCTGCTGGTGGACACCGAGCCGTGCTGGACGGTGGCCGAGTCGGCGGTCTTCGCAGCCCGCGGCCTCGGCTACGGGCCGGCGGAGAAGGCCCTGTTCATCGGCAAGAGCGTCCCGGCGACGGTTGAGTTGATGGCCGGGATCTTCGGCGAGACCGGGAACGAGGAGCGGATCCGGGCCGAGGTCGTGGACTCGGTCGGCGACGTGATCGCCGGCCAGGCCGAACCCATGCCCGGGGCCGTCGAGCTGGTGCGCCTGCTGTCGGGACGGACCCCGATCGGGGTGGCCAGCAACTCACCACGGGTCATCCTGGACATCGCACTGCGGCGGGCGGGTCTGGCCGGCGCCTTCGGCGCTGTGATCGCGGCAGACGAGGTGGCTGTCCCGAAGCCGGCCGCCGACCTCTACCTCGCCGCCTGCCGGCTGCTCGGCGCCGACCCGGGAGCCAGCATCGCCTTCGAGGACACCGAGACCGGGGTAGCCGCAGCCCGGGCCGCCGGGATGCTGGTCGT
>JADLEH010000323.1 GCA_020846255.1 Propionibacteriaceae bacterium | reverse complement strand
GACTGGCACCTTTTCGTATCAAGGTGTTGTGAGTAGGGCTCCGGGGCGAGCCGGCGGGTCGCTGTCAGCGGTTCCCGGCGAGTCGGGTGTGGTCTCCGGGGGCGTAGTGCTGCCAGGTGTTGCCGGCTTCGGCGGCGATCTTTTCGGCGTTGGCGGTGTTGAAGCCGAGCAGGGGTGCGATCAGTGCTGGTGGGGCTTGGAGGACGAGTTCACGGAGTGCTCGGCATCGGCCGGGGGCGTTGGGGATGCCGAGGTTTTGGAGTCGTTGCCGGACGCCGTTGGGTTGGATGGCGAGCCCGGCGAGGCGGCCGGGGAAGAGCCAGTCACTGTCGGGGTTGGCTGCCGGCGGGAGTTGGTGGGCGCGTTCGGCAAGGTGGGCCCGTAGCAGTGCGTCGAAGGGTGCTGGGACGGGCACGTTGCCGCCGGGCAGGGTGAGGGTGACGTCGTCGCGGGTGGTGGTGATGTCGCTGGTGCGCAGCGCGAGGATGCGTTGCAGGGATTGTGCATAGAGAAGGATCAGGGTGCCGATGACCCGGTCAGCGGTGGGCATGGTGTCGTCGCTGAGCAGGCGCCGCAGCACCTGGAGGCGTTGGGCTTGGCTGATCGTGAACGTCTTGCCGCGCGGAGGTGGTGGGAGTGTGAGCCGGGGTGCGACGCGGGCTCGGATGGCCCAGGTGAGGAAGGTTCGGGTCGCCACGTTGTCGGAGTAGTTCGTGCTGGCCAACCGGCTGTCCAGCAGCGCCTGGGTGCAGGTTTCGAGAGTGTGCTGGTGGCTGTCGAGCCAGGTCAGGAAGGTGGCGGCGACCCGGGCCTGGTGGCGGGCGGTCTGTTGCCGGTAGGGGTCGAGCGGGCTTCTCGCGGCGGCGTTACGGAGGTGGCGCAGCAGGTGCCAGGTGGCGTACCGGGTGAGGATGGCGCGCTGGTCGGTGTTGGCGATGCTGGCCAGCCAGCCGGGCAGCCAGCGTTCGAACCGGTCGAGGTGGTGATCGTAGTCGGGCAGGGTGCCGGCGGCGACGAGGAGCTTGCGGACGTAGGAGACACAGGCGACCGGTTGGAGAGTGGTCAGCCCGTCGTGGGTGAGGGGTACCTGGCCGGTCGCAATGGCGTGCAGGACGGGTTTCACGTGGGGCTTGTTGAGCCACAGGATGCCGGTGCGGGGCCGGGGCATGGCGGCGAGCCGGTCGGCCAAGGCGGTGAGCTCGGGCCGGATCCGGCCGGTCCCGTCGTCGAGCGCGATCGTGAGCCGGTCGATCAGGACGCAGCGTCCGCACACCCCGCGTAGTTCCATCCAGCCTTCGGCGCCGCAGCGGGCGCACACCATGGCGGGCATGCCGGCACAGTCGGTGCAGCACGGCTGGCCGGTGGGGTTTCGGCCGGGCAGCATGCGGTGGGTGTGGCAGCCGGGACAAGTCCCGAAGGTTTCCTGGGCGGCCGCGGTGCAGCCGGAACAGATCATGCCGTCGGGCCAGCGCCGGACCACGGTCAGGACCTTCCCGCGGGCCGGTGTGGGCTCGCGAGTGGCCAGTCTCATGGGCCGGTGGCAGCGGGCACACTCGAGGTTCCCGGGGTCGATGACCCGGTGGGCCGGGCTCACCTGTCGATGTCGGGGGCCACCTGGGCGCGGATCGGACGGACCCGGTCACCGCGCGGCGGCGGGGTGGCGTTGACAGCTTCACGGGTGGCGGCGTTCGCGGCCTCGACCAGGATCAGCTCGCCGGGTTCGGCGCCCAGAATGTCGCACAGCGCGGCCAGCACGGTCAGGTTCAGCCGTTCGGGAGGGCTGGTGACGAGCCGGTGAACCTGGGAGGTGGACAGTGCCACGCCGCGCTCAGCCAACGGTTCGATCAGGTCGGTGGTGGCGAACATGCCGGCTTCGGCCATCACCTGTCGTAGCCGCCACGTGTAGGACACGATGCGTCGTTGTCGGGCCATCAGATACCTCCGGATCGGTCAGCGGGAACGGCCGCGGTGGCCGTCCCGGTGGGCTCGTCGAGGACCTCGGCGATGAGGGTGTCGAGGGTTCGGCGCAGGGTTCGGGTGCGGTAGTCCGACGACACACAGGTGTAGAGCGAGGTGGTCGAGGCGTGTTCGTGGCCGACCTGTTCCTGCACGAACCGGGTATCCCAGCCGTCCTCGATCAGGTGCGTCACGTAGGAGCGGCGCAGCGAATGGAAGTCCAGGATCGGGTCCAGTCCGATCGCGGCACGGGCCTCACGGAGCGTGTTGTCGACGCTGGGCGGGGTGATCCGTTCGGCACGCTCCGAGGGCCACGCCGCCGGCCCCTCACCGGCCAGGTAGGGCCGGATGTCGCCGAACCACTGCTGAAGCACCGGCACGATCCACGGCCACACGGTGAGCACGCTGCGTCGTTTGGGTGGGGAGCCGCGCTGGGCCTTGCCGTAGCGCACGTACAACACCCCGTAGCCGCCGAACTCCGGCGCGGACGGGTTGCGTCCGAAGTCGACCGCGTCCAGCATTCTGGTCTCGTTGCGTCGTAGCCCGTACGCGTAGGCCGTCTTCAACAGCGTGGCGTCCCGGAACGCCGGCAGCCAGCCCTTCCGGCCCGCCGACCGGCGTGCTTCGACCTGGTCGTCGGCGTAGTCGAACAAGGCTTGCAGCTCGTCCCGGGTGAACGCCCGCTTGCGCGGGATGGCCTCGTTGTCGGCCACGTGCGCGGCGGCGTTCACCTCGTTGATCACCTGGATCGGGTGGGTGCCGAACCGGCGCTCGCACTCCTCAGCCCAGCCGTAGGCCGGGTCGGTGATGAACCGGCAGAAGCCCCGGACCGCGACCTGATAGGACCGCACCGTGCTGTTCGCAACGTGGTGGACCCCGCGCAGATCGGCGAACCACTCATCCGACATCGCACACGTCCACGACCACGGAAACACATCGGCATGGGCCCGGAACGCACGCACGTGACGCAGCGAGGAATCGATCGTCGAAGCCGCCAGATTCCTGGCCAACATCTGGTTCCGCCAGCCCGCCAGCATCCCCTCGAACACCTGGCTCTCCGGATGCAACAACGGCACCCCAGCCGGCAGAACCAGCTGCATCGCCCCCGCCGACGCCCCCTTGCCCGACACCACCACACCACCCCTACCTGATCCCGTCAGACGGGACAATATCCCATCAAACGCGAGTGGCTGGTGATGTCCGTAGCCACAACGCTGGTGGCGGCCAGCCGACCGGAACAGACGGCCCAGACAAGGAGCCGGAGGCCGCCCGGCATCCCGCACCTGACCAGCCCGAACACCACCAACTCACCGGCGATCACCAACGTTTGCGAGATCCCGCCAAGCGGGATTCGCAATGGTCCGATAG
>JADLEH010000322.1 GCA_020846255.1 Propionibacteriaceae bacterium | reverse complement strand
CGAAGGCCACGCGTCTCCTCCGGGACGTGCTGCCCGGCCTCCGCGCGGCCGGCTACCAGCAGGCCATCGTCTTCACCCAGTACACGGACACCATGGACTTCCTGCGGGGGTGCCTTCAGAACACCGACCTGCGCGTGCTCTGCTACTCGGGACGGGGAGGGGAGCGTCTGGGCCTCGACAAGTTGTGGCACCCCTGCAGCCGCGACGACGTCAAGCGCGAGTTCCGGAAGGGAGCGGCGGACGTGCTGCTGTGCACCGACGCGGCGGCCGAGGGTTTGAACTTCCAGTTCTGCGGGGCCCTGATCAACTACGACATGCCCTGGAACCCGATGCGGGTCGAGCAGCGCATCGGCCGCATCGACCGTTTGGGTCAGCGCCACCCGGTCATCCGCATCGTCAACCTGCACTACGAGGACACGATCGAGACGGATGTCTACCGGGCCCTGCGCGAACGCATCGGCCTCTTCTCGCGCTTCGTGGGTAAGTTGCAGCCGATCCTATCCAGTCTCCCGCGGGGCATCCAGGGGGCAGCCCTGGCGAAGCCTGGGGAACGGGATCGACAGCGCGCCGACTTGGTCAGCCGGCTCGAGGGGGACATTCGCACGGCGGAGGACGCCGGCTTCGACCTGGACGCCATCACCGAAGGGGACCTGATCGAACCGGAACGGCCGGCGGCCCCTTACGGCCTCCACGAGCTGGATCTCATCCTGCACCGGCCCGACATCCTGCCGCCGGGGATCGAAGTCAAGCCGCTCGGGCCCAAGGAGTACGCCTACCGGGCTCCCGGCATGGCCAAACCCGTCCGGGTCACGACCGACCCGGACTACTTCGATGACCAGCCGGGCAGCCTGGAGCTCTGGTCGCCGGGAAGCCCGCTATTCCCGGACGCGGGAGAGCTGGCCGGTGGGGAAATCGCGATACCTGGTCGGCTGGCGTCCCTGCTCAAGGCACGGTGACGGCCGGCCGGTCCTGTTCAGCCCGGTGGCGATGGCCTAGGCCTCCGCCGCTCATCGTCAACCACAAGAGGCGGGACCTTCACGACGGGCTGCTAGCGCAGCCAACGATCCCGCTCGCCGCGGCCACAGTTCAACACCGTACCTCTGCAATCGCGCCTCCCGACGCGACTACCAACAAACGCCAACTTATTAGGCAGTCCCGTGCGACCCGAGAATGCAACTCACCCCTCTTCCCGGGCCTTGAGCTCAACGCTCACGGACTCCTGAAGACGCTCCTCGATTGCTCTCGTTCTCTCTGACACGGTCTCCGTGAGTTCGTATCCCTCGAACCGAGCGTCCCAATACTTCTCAAGCAACTCCCTGTCGTCCTCCTCGAGTCGACCGAACACCTGCATGGAGGTTCGAAGAGCCTCGAGTCGCAGCTCCTCCAGCCGTTCCTCGGAGTTCGATTCTCGAGCGAACTTCCTTCTTGCCGCGGCCTCTCGGCTGCGACTATGCGTGTAGCGACGGAGGGCCACCCTGGCTAGCAGAACCAGTAGCGCGCGACTGCCGAGCACACGGTAGCGTAGCTCGCCCGACTTTAGGATCTGCACGATTACATCTTGAGCTAGATCCTTCGCCGTCTCTTTGTCAACGTGCGATTCAAACCACTTTCGCAGCCAACGCTGGTGCTCTGCGAGCCTGTCATCCACAGGATTACCGTAGCTGCCTCCTTCCTTGAGCTCCCAACATGCGACCACAGGCGAATCAGCACCCTCCAGCACTTGCTCCTTCCGCACAAGCTCACGCACACGCCCGAAAGCCGACGCCGTGCATTCAAGAATGACGATCACCGAGCCCGGTCTGGTCTCCTTGATTGTTAGGTTCCCATCGCTCAGCAGCTGTCGCAAGTGTTGGGTCATCGCCTCAACGCGGTCACGAGTGTATTCTTCGAAAGTACCTTCGAGAATCAGGACGTAGCGGCCCCTCTTTGCGGGGAACGTCGGCTCGCGTGACGCGCCTCCCGGAAAGACGGGTTCAGCGCCGGGTTTCGCTCGTTCCCCTGCCAGCGCTCGCCGGAGCGCGTCGCGCGCGTATTCGGGGCTCCTTCCCACGATGTCCACGTAGACCCTGGTCGCAAGGAACCCTTCCGGTTCGCACTCACGGACCTTCACGGGTATTAGCTTGCGCTTTTCACCAACTGGGTCGATGATGAAAAAGACTTGCCATTCGGCGGCGGTGAAGTCTGACATCAAGAAGTCCGGAGATAGAACGCAGACAGTTGCATCGCAGTCTCTCACGGCCTTCTGCATTTCCGCAGGCCACACGCAGCCCGGCAAGAAGTCCCACGCCTGAATGACAGCGCGATAACCACACCACTCAATCACCCAGGCGATCCACTCTGCCCAATCGCGGTCGGCCCGGTTGTAGCTCACGAAGTAGCTCTGCATTGGTCGCCCGGGGACTGAACTGCTGTCCATTCTCAGGCGTTGGAGTTCATGCCCAACGCCGAGTTCACCTGCGAGCGGCTATCGCTTGCGCTGTCCTCGGCAGGCCTACTGCTGCTAACCAGCGCTCCCGAAGGCCGTTCGAATCTCACGCCACGGAACGGCAGACAAGAGAAGGACCAAGTGGAAGCCCATGAAGATCCACGGTAAGACGAGTTCGACATGGGTGAAAGGTAGGTAAAGCTCCGGATTCTGCCCTCGACCGACGACTTCCCACTCGGCATCGTAGGGCCGCAGCGGTAACTGGCGCTCCATCGCGTGGATGACCTTGAACTTCGCGGAGTTCAGGTCCCGGTATGACTGGATCAGCCGATGCCAGAGGTAGCAGACGACGCCCCCGGCCACGGGAACCAGGAGTCCCAGTGCCGCGGCTTGCCCCCCGCTACCGAGCGCCTCCTTGGCTAGGAGAGCGACTATGCCTGTGTTGACTGCCAGGAAGAACGCGTTCGCCTTCTCGCGGCGTTCGCTGATGCGGTCGGCCATCTCCAAATAGGTCTTGTAGATCTCAAGAACGTGCTCCCGGTACGCGTCGCCGTACTCACCCGCTGTCAGCCCACGAAGGGTTGCGGAGAGCGGGTCAGGCGGTGGCTGGGGGTCAGAATCATCGCTCACGGAGCCAGCTCCCGTATGGCCGACACGATGGAGTCGGTGTTCCAGCTTACCAAGAGGTCAGCGTTGTCGGCAACGACTGACGACACCTGCTCATTTGCCCACGGTCGGATGCCTACGACAGGCTTGCTGAAGTCCTCCTTCGCAATCTTGATTTCGCGCTCGATCCACTTGCTGTATGTCGCGTATTTTCCAGCCATGATGAGCACGACCTCGCAGAAGGCCATTCGCTCCTTGATGGCCGCATAGAGGGCCGCTGTGTTCGGAGCATCATGCACCGGATCATCCTTCGGAACGGAGTAGTTGCGGTACGAAAACCTGGGCGCCGCATCCAGCAGTTTACACAGCTTGTCGTAGGCGTCGCTGTAGGTCCACGAATGACTGATGAAGAGGTTCCTCGTCCTCACATGGCCTCCCTTCGTCTGGCAACTACCGCGCATACGCTGCGCTGTTGGGCGGCTCGTGGCTGCTTCCGGTGGGCCCGAGTGCCGCCTGTGCAGGTTCCAGCCCGATCTCAGACATACCGCACGTCGCCCGTCTCGCCGGCGGCACCAAGGTGCCCCTATGTCACGCCAAGCGGGGTGGCTGAGGGGTCGCGCGACCTGGTCCAACGAGCTGGGCGGGTGACATGCTCCTCGCCATGGTCAAGAAGCCTAGCGCTAATCGCCCCCGCGCCGGGTCCGACCACGACCCGTCCGACCCGACGGACGGGGTGCAGACGCGCACGATAATCCCGTTTATCATGCTCCCTATGGACCCCCTCCGGCACCTCTCTAAGGGACCCTCTGGGCCATGCCTGGAGCCCGTTCGAGGCCGTCCCGCAGCCGAGTCCTGCCGCCGGTCTACCTGGTGGCCGCACCCATGAGAGCCGACGACGACCTGGACGACACCAACGGCGGCGCTCTCGAACGCGTCCAACCGGTCCAGGCACTGGGCCCGGTCCGCCTCCTGGCCGAGCTGCCTGAGGAAGAGATCTGGCTCCAGTCCCAGCAGAGCCCCCAGACCCGCCGCGCCTATCGGAACGACGTTCGGGAGTTCGTCGAGTACCTGCGCATCGGTTCGGCCGCCGAGCTGCACCAAGTGGATCGGGCCCACATCCTGGCCTGGCAGCGCCACCTCGACCGCGCCGGTGCAAAGCCCTCGACGGTTCGGCGCAAGCTGGCCGCCCTGAGCTCGCTCTACGCCCACCTGGTCGACCGCCACGTCGTCGGCGCAAACCCCGTCCGCGACGTCGGCCGACCCCGGATCAACCGCAAGACCGGCTCGACCCCGGCTTTCTCGCGCGAACAGGCCCGGGCCCTGCTCGATGCCCCCGACGCGACCGCAATCGAGGGCCTGCGAGATCGTGCGCTGCTAGCCGTGGGCCTCCAAGTGGGCTTGCGACGATCCTCGATCGTCCGCCTGGCTGTCCGGGACTTCCACCAGAACGCCGGCTACGACTGCCTGCGGATGCGGCTCAAGGGCGGCGTCGAGCATGTGGTCGCGGTTCACCCCAACGTGGCTCAGCGCATCCGCGAGTACCTCCAGGCCGACGCACGGCTCGAGGACCTGGACTCCCCCCTCTTCTGCCCCACCCCGCGGGGGAGCCAGGGGCAGACCCTTCGTCGGCACATGGAGGCCGGCCAGGTCGACCGGATTGTGAAGAAGTGGGCCCGGGCCATCGGGGCTGGCCACGGGTACTCGGCGCACTCCATGCGAGCGACGTTCATCACGACGGCGCTGGCCAACGGTGCCTCCCTCGAAGACGTTCAGGAGGCGGCCGGGCACGCCGACCCCGACACGACCAAGCTCTACGACCGCCGGGGGTACAACCCGGAAAAGAGCGCTAGCTTCTTCGCAGTCTATTAGCTCGGGGATACTCCCTGCGAACTCCGGCCAGTTCGGAGCTTCGGGTCTTTGCCGGACCCCTCGAAGGTGCTCGCTGAGGACGTATCACGCGAAAGGCGAAGAACTCGTACTCACCGCGCTTGGTCGATACTCGCGTCTCAAGCGCGACCCTCTCTTGGCCTGCCTGAGCTAGCTGGCCCGACAACGACTCCCAGGAGTCCCTGGACAGAATCGTCGGATGGAACTCGTAGGGATTATTGAGGTTGATCGTGGCCACAACCCACCGCGCTGCTATGTCACCGGTCAGTGAAAACCGGCCACTGGGGAACACTTCAAAAGCGGCCACCCCGGGCGGGGGGTGGAGTATGCCGGTGGCCGCGAGACACGGCAAGCGTGGTGCCGTTGCCGTGGTCCGTGGCCGGGTAGGAGTGGCTGAGAGCGGTGGGAGGTGTGGGCGGCCGGCCCCCGGAGTGACTTCGCAGGGCCGTCCAAGGGCCTTGTGGACGCGCGTCCGTTGGCGCGTCCACAGGACCGGCACCTTCCACGGCTCCCTCACGCGCTGATCTCCTCCTCTCGGGCGCGCTGTCGGTGCAGGCGATAGCTCTTGCCCTGGAGGCGCACGATCTGGGCTCTGGACAGGAAGCGGTCGAGGATGGCGGTGGCGGCCGGCACGTCGCCCAGGAAGGCGCCCCAGTCCTCGGTGGGGCGGTTGGTGGTGATGAGGGTCGAGCCGGTCTCGTGGCGGCGGACGAAGATCTCGAGCAGGTCTTCTGCGGCGGAGGCTGGCAGGCGTTTCATGCCGAGGTCCTCGATGGCCAGCAGGTCGAGCTTGGTG
>JADLEH010000321.1 GCA_020846255.1 Propionibacteriaceae bacterium | reverse complement strand
GCGAGGAACCAGGCCACCGGGCTGAGCAACTGGAAGAAGACCAGCCCGAGGATCCCGAGGATCAGCGAGATCACAGCGTTCGGGTGGTCTGAGGCGGCGGGCTGCCGTGAGTAGCCGTAGTCGTACCCGACCGGGTCCTGGATCACTGCCGGCCAGGCCGGCCCCGGCTGGGCGGTGGGGTAGCCCTGGTAGATGTTCTGGGCCGGGACGCTCTCGGGGAAACCGGACGGCTCGGCGAACCCGCTCTGCCGCTGCTGGTAGCCGGCCGGCGCCGCCTGGCCGTAGTTCGCCTGGGGCTGGGTGTAGTTGCTCCGGGCGGGAGCTGCCGGGGGCTGCGGGTAGGCGGTCTGGGCGTAGTTGGTCTGCGGGTAGCCGATCTCCGGCTGGGTGTAGTTGGTCGCTGCCTGCCCGGCCTGCGTCGGCGCCCAGGGGCTTGGAGCCGCCGTGGCCGGGGTGGTGACGATGGTCTCCTCCGCGAACGGGATCTCCGCAGTCGCCGCGTAACCCTCCTCGGGCACCAGCGGAATGGTGGCGTCGCCGGCGGCTTCGGCTGGGCGAGCGTACGGGTCGGTCATTGCTACCTCTGCTGGCTGGGGCTTCTGTACTGCGCCAACGGTACCCGGTAGTCGCTGCGACCGTCCCGGTGCGGCGTGGTGCGGGCGGGGAGCCGGGCATCCGACCTAGCCTGAGCGCATGGGTTCGCTGCTACACCCGGTCGGCGCCCAACCGGCCAGGGTCTACTGGGCCCGGCGCGCGGTTCTGCTGGGAGCGCTGGTGCTGCTGATCGTGATCGGCTTCGCCCTGTTCCGACCGCCCGGCACCGGCAACGTTGCCGCCGTGCCGGCTCCGTCCGTCACCACCCCGACGCAGGCATCGCCCACCAGCACACCCCCGGCCACCGGGACGCCCACCCCCACCCCGACCGGTCCGGTGACGTGCGACCAGACCAACTCCGACCTGGCACTGGCCGGCTACCAGAAGGTGAAGCAGGACGGGAAGCAGGCCTTCCGCGTTGCCGTGACCAACACCGGCAAGCAGCCCTGCGTCCTCGACCTCAAGGCCTCGAACTTCAGCCTCCTCGTGACCAGCGGCACCGACCGGATCTGGACAACGGACCACTGCGCGAAGTGGGTCCCGGCGAAGAAGCAGACCCTGAAGCCGCAGAAGAGCTATGAGTTCACCCTGCAGTGGGGGGTCAACCGGTCGATGCCGGACTGCAAGCAGAGCAAGACCCAGCTCCGGCCGGGCACCTATGTTGCCAGCGCGACCTTCGTCGAGAACCTCAAGGGACGTCAGGTCTTCCAGGTGACCAAGGCGGGTTAGCCGCCCTCGACGACGCTGAGCCGTGGCCGGTGGCTGTCCGGATCGGCGGCCGGCCGCTCCCGCGGCCGCAACTGCAGGGCCTGCAGTGCGGCAGCGACCGTGCCCACCTCGACCACCCGGAGCCCGGGTACCCGGATGGTGCCGCCGCCGGCCGGAACCAGTGCGACCTCGAAGCCGAGCCGGGCAGCTTCGGCCAGCCGCCGTTCCACCCCGGGCACGCGGCGGAGCTCACCGGAAAGGCCCACCTCGCCGAGGGCCACCACCGGCAGGCTGAAGGCCCGGTCGAGGGCAGCTGAGGCAACGGCGATGGCGGTGGCCAGGTCGGTCGCCGGGTCGCTGACCCGCACGCCACCGACCGTGGCGACGTAGACCTCGCGGGTGTGCAGCTTCACGCCGGCCCGGCGTTGCAGGACGGCGAGGATCATCGCCACCCGGGCGCTCTCGACACCGTGGGTGACCCGCCGTGGCACCGGCGCCGCGCTTGGCGCAACCAGGGCCTGAACCTCCGTCAGCAGTGGTCGGCGGCCGGCCATCGCGATGGTCAGGCAGGTTCCCGGGGTGGGTTCGCTGTGCTGTGAAGTGAACAGCCCACTGGCATCGGCCACCTCCCGGATGCCGGTCTCGACCAGTTCGAAGCAGCCGACCTCGTCGGCCGGGCCGAACCGGTTCTTGGTCGCCCGCAGCATCCGGAAGCCGCTGTGCCGATCGCCCTCGAAGGAGAGCACCACGTCGACCAGGTGTTCCAGCGTCCGCGGACCCGCAACCGTGCCCTCCTTGGTCACGTGCCCGACCAGGATCACCGGCATCGACCGCAGCTTGGCGACCCGCACGAGCGCAGCAGTTACTTCCTTGACCTGGGCGATACCCCCTGCTGCCGAGTCGCCGGGGACTGCGACGGTCTGGACGGAGTCGAGGACGAGCAGGTCGGGGGACAGTTGCTCGATGTGGCCGAGGACGGTACCCAGGTCGTTCTCTGCGGCAAGGTAGAGGCCGTCGGCCACGGCGGAGGTGCGCTCGGCCCGCAACCGGACCTGGGCCGCCGATTCCTCGGCGGTCACGTAGAGGGTTCGCCGGCCCGCCCGCGCCCAACGGTTGGCCAACTCGAGCAGCAGGGTGGACTTGCCCACCCCCGGCTCCCCGGCCAGCAGGACGACCGACCCGGGCGTCAGCCCGGTGCCGAGCACCCGGTCGAGTTCCGCGATGCGGGTCGGGATCGCCCGCGCGGAGTCCAGCGGGACCTGGCTGATCAGCTGGGCCGCCTGGGCCGGTGCTGAGGACGTGACCCGGGCCTGCGGCGCGGCGCTCTCAGCGACGCTTCCCCAGGCCTGGCACTCGCCGCAGCGGCCGACCCACCGGGGCGTGCTCCAGCCACACTCGGTGCAGCGATAGGGATTGGCGGAACTCTTGGCCATGCCAACAAGCTAGGGGGTGCCGCTGACACTCCCCGGGAGGATGCTCAGATCCGGACGGTACCGTTCGCGGTCTCGAACGAGACCGAGCGGATGCCCGGCTGCCCGTTCTCTGCGCTGAACTTGATCCGCACGCCGTCGAACTCGTCGCCGATGGCCACGCCCATCCAGTCCTCGACGCGCTCCCGGTTGCCGGTGATCTCGATCTTCTTCAGCCGGATGGTGCCGTCGAGGGCGCTGGGCAGCACCGAAGGATCGGAGTCCCACTTCAGGAAGTACGGCAGTTGCGGGTCGGCCAGCAGTCCCTTGACGCCCAGCTGCTCCCATTCCAGGAGGCGGCCGTCGGGGAAGTGCCGGGAGCCGTGGACGGCTTCCCGGTCAAGGCGTTGCTCGAAGGGGGCGAGGTCGTCAACCGAGACCACCCAGCCCATCCAGCCACCACCCATCTCGGAGCGGGCACGGACGGCCTGGCCGAACGGCGCCTTGTCCGCGGCCGGGTGCTCGAGCACCTCGACGACCTCGATGTAGCGGTCGTCGGCCAGGGGCAGGATGTGGTTGCGGGTGCCGAACCTGGGGTGGAACCCGCCGTCGCGGAACCGCTCGCCCAACAAGTCGCCAAGCCGCTCGGACTCGGCCTTGAGGCCAGCCGATCCCACCGCGAAGGTCAGATGATCGACATGCATGCAGACCATTGTGTCGTTCTGCCCCTTTCGAAGCGAATCGGGGCATTTGCCCGTCCTGGCCCGGCCGGTTGCGCCGCGGACAGGTCGCCTACCATGGTCGCGTGCCGCAAGTGCCAGCCGTCGCGCCAAGGGTCGCGCTGTCGACCTCATCGGTCTACCCGGAGTCGACGGCGGCCGGTTTCGCGCTCGCCCGCAAGCTCGGCTACGACGGCATCGAGCTGATGGTCGGCGTCGACCCGGCGTCCGCGGACGTCGACGCGGTCGAGCGCCTGGCCGACTACCACGAGGTGCCGGTGCTGGCCGTGCATGCCCCGACGCTGCTGCTCACCCAGCGGGTGTGGGGCCCCGACCCGTGGGAGAAGCTCGAGCGGGCTGCGATGGCCGCCCACCAGCTCGGCGCGGACGTGGTGGTGGTGCACCCGCCGTTCCGGTGGCAGCGCGGCTACGCCGCCGGGTTCACCGAGGGCATCCGTCGCCTAGAGCAGACCACCGGCCTGGCCTTCGCCGTCGAGAACATGTATCCGTGGCGTGGCCCCGGGGGTGGCGACGTCCGCGCCTACGCCCCCAGCTGGGACCCGTCCCTGCTGGACTGCGACAACCTCACCCTCGACCTCTCGCACGCCGCGACCGCCCGGCAGTCATCGGTCGGGCTGGTGCGGGACTGGGGGGAGCGCCTGCGGCACGTCCACCTGACCGACGGGACCGCCGGGGCCACCGACCAGCACCTGCTGCCCGGCGAGGGCGACCAGGACGCCGCCGGGGTCCTCGCCGAGCTGACCAGGACCCGGTTCGCCGGCCATGTGGTCGTGGAGGTACAGACCAGGGGACTGTCCCGCAGCGAGCGCAGCAACGCCCTCGCCGTCAGCCTGAATTTCGTCCGGCACCACCTGTCGGCTGCCGTCGGGCAGTCCCGCTGATGGCCACACCCGCGCCCGTGGCTGCGCTGCCGGACGTGACGCGCTCCCGTCCCGGGATCGAACTGCTGCTGGTTCTCGGGGTGTCCCTCGGCCAGTCGGCGGTGTACTCGATCCTGTCGATCATCGAGAAGCTGACCCGCAACGTCCCGCTGAACCAGCAGACCACCACGATGAACAACTCGGTGGTCCCGGACCGGCCGTGGCTCGACCTCGCCTACCAGGTCGCCGGCCTGGTCTTCCCCCTGGTGCCGGCACTGCTCGCGCTCTACCTGCTGCAACTCACCAGGGACCGCCGCGCGATCGGCTTCGACCTGCGTCGGCCCGGCTTCGACCTGGGCTGGGGCTTCGGCCTCGCTGCCGGCATCGGGATCCCGGGGCTGGCCCTGTACTTCGCCGCCCGCGCGTTCGGCCTCAACACCAACGTCTCCCCGGCGAACCTGGCCGAGAACTGGTGGACGGTGCCGGTGCTGGTCGGCGCAGCCGTGATGAACGGCGTGCTGGAAGAGGTCGTGATGATCGGGTTCTGGTTCACCAGGGCCCGCCAGCTCAACTGGCCGATGTGGGTGGTGCTGCTCTCCAGCGCAGTGGTCAGGGGCGGCTACCACCTCTACCAGGGCTTCGGTGGCTTCGTCGGCAACCTCGTAATGGGGCTGGTCTTCGGACTGGCCTACCTCAAGTTCAAACGGGTCGGGCCGCTGGTGGTCGCCCACGTGATCCTCGACCTGGTCGCCTTCATCGGCTACGCGCTGGTAGCCCCCCTGGTCGACTGGCTCTGATCCCGCCCGGCCCCCGCCCCCCGGCCCCCGCCGCCCGGCCCCCGCACCCCGAACCCGCCCCGCCCTCCGCTCCGCGCTCCCGAAACGTGGGGG
>JADLEH010000320.1 GCA_020846255.1 Propionibacteriaceae bacterium | reverse complement strand
TGATCCGATCATCGAGGCTGCCCGCCTGCCGCGTTCGATCTTCCCTGAGGTGGTCGACTCCACTGCCGTGGTCGGGACCCTGACCTCGAGGGCCGCCGAGGCTCTCGGGCTGCCGGCCAGCGCGCGCGTCGTCATGGGCGGCGGGGATGGCCCTATCGCAGCCGTTGGTGCCGGCGTCGTATCCCCGGACGACCCGCCGTACGTGTGCATGGGAACCTCGACCTGGATCTCCTTCGCAACGACGGAGCCCGCAGCCGCCGATCCCAGGATCTTCACCTTCCGCCACGTGGTGCCCGAGCTGTACGTCCCCACCGCAACGATGCAGGCCGGCGGGGGCGCCGTCCAATGGGCGAGCGAGGTGTTCGGCGGCCCCGGTGTGGGAGTGAAGGAACTCGTCGCCCAGGCCGAGAACGTGAAGGCGGCGGACGAGGGGCTGTTCTTCCTGCCCTACCTGATGGGAGAGCGGTCGCCCTACTTCAACCCCGAGGCCGCAGGCACTTTCGCAGGGCTTTCCCGGCACCACACCCCCGGCCACCTGATGCGGGCGGTCATGGAAGGCGTGGCCCTCAACCTCCTCATCTGCCTGGATGCCTTCCGCGATTCCGGCTTCAATTCCCCGACCATCGACGCCATCGGTGGCGGCGCAGCGAGCGACCTGTGGCTGCAGATCATGGCCGACGCGTGGGGAGTAACCATGCGTCGCCGCTCGGTCGTCGAGGAGGCGAACAGCCTCGGTGCGGCGGTCGTTGGCGCGGTCGGACTCGGGTTTACCGACTTCTCCTCGGCCCGGACGCTGTCCCACGTGACCGGAACCTTCGAGCCCGATCCGGCCCGAACCGCGCTCTATCGGCAGGCCGTCGACATCTTCCGGGACGCCTATGACCGCCTGGAACCGTGGTTCGCCAATCGGCGCCCCACCCGATGAAGATCCTTGTGACGAGCCGGTCCTTCGGCTCCGGCAAGAACGACTACCCCGCCCAGCTCGCCGCCCTCGGGCACCGGGTCGTCAGCGGCTGGCCCAACCACGATCTCGAGGCACTGACCGCTGACCTCGCGGACACCGACGCCTGGATCGCGGGGACCGGGCCGGTGACTGCGGCCCACCTCGACCGGGCGCCCGGCCTGAAGGTGATCGCCCGTTATGGCGTTGGAGTCGAAGCCGTCGAGCTCGATGCTGCGGCGGCGCGCGGGATTGTGGTGACCAATACGCCCGGCGCAAACTCCGGCGCTGTGGCCGACCACACCGTCGCGCTGCTGCTCGCGGCCGCGCGGCAGGTGGCCGAGGGCGACCGGAGGGTCCGCCGAGGTGACTGGCGCCCGATCCGTGGCCGGGAACTCGGCGCGATGACGATCGGCATCTGGGGTTTCGGGCGGATCGGGCAGGGGGTCGCCCGCCGGCTCAGCGGGTTCGGTCCCAGGGTCGTCGCCTGTGACCCCTACCTGGACCTCCAGCGGGCCGAGTCGCTCGGGGTCGAGCCCGGCTCCCCGGAAGACCTGGCCGGCTGCGACGCCGTCTCCCTGAACGCGCCGGGCGGCTCCGCGCTCGTCACCAGGGAGTGGCTGCAGGGCGTGCGTCCCGGCATGTTCCTGGTGAACTCCGCCCGGGCGGACCTGGTTGACGAGGTGGCACTGGCGGAAGCGCTGGGAAGCGGGCTGATTGCTGGCTATGCCGCCGACTCCGTGGCCGGCGACACCGCGGGCCACGACTCGCCGCTGCTGGCCGATGACCTCGCCCCGCGGGTCACTATCACTCCCCACGTCGGCGCCCAGACCGTCGAGGCGATCGACGAGATGGGAAGGCTCGCGGTCGAGAACGCGCTCGCGGTCCTGGATGGACACCAGCCGCCTAACGCTGTCGGCTGGGGCCGATGACAGCGTCCAATACACCAAACCACTCTAGAAGGGGTCGGCGCATGGGTCAGCAGTACATGGGGTTCATTGGAGTCTCCACGGGGGGCTCGCTCATCATGCGGGTCTTCCCGGCGTGGGCGGAGATTCTCGGCCTGCCGACGAACCGCCTGGTGGGCTTCGACGTTCCCCCCGGCTCGCCGGACGAGATTTACGTCGACCTCGTGCAAAAGCTGCGCGATGACCCCGACTATCTTGGGGCGCTCGTGACAACCCACAAGATGGCGGTCTACCGTGCCGCCGGCCATCTGTTCGACGGCTTCGACAACTTTGCCCTCGCCTGCCACGAGGTCTCGAGCATCGCCAAGCGGGACGGCGGACGTCGGCTGCTCGGCGGGGCGAAAGACCCCATCACGGCGGGTCTCGCGTTGGAGGACTTTCTGTCTGCCGACCACTTCGCAGCCACCGGCGCCTCGATGATCATCCTCGGCGCGGGCGGCTCCGGCACGGCTCTGAGCTGGTACTTGCAAGACCGTCCGGACCGGCCGGAGCACACTACTGTCACCGCCCGCCGGCAGGCCTCCCTTGACCACTTGCGGGCGATCCATGACGCCCGGGGCACCAGTCCGGACGCCCTCCGCTACGTCCTCACACCGCGCGCGGAGGACGTCGACAAGCTGCTCGCGAAGCAGCCGGCCGGCACCGTCGTCGTGAACGCCACGGGGATGGGCAAGGACATCCCTGGCTCGCCGCTTACCGACGCTGCCGTGTTCCCCAACGCCGGTTATGCGTGGGAGTTTAACTACCGGGGCTCGCTGGAGTTCCTGCACCAGGCGGAGGCCCAGCGGGAGTCGCGCAACCTGAAGGTGATCGACGGCTGGGACTACTTCATCCATGGCTGGTCGCAGGTGGTTGCGGAGGTGTTCGAGCTCGAGCTCACGCCCGAGCGCTTCCAGGCCATGTCGAAGGCCGCCTACGAGGTTCGGTGACGACGGTGGGGTTGGTCCAGACCGTCCTGGGCGTCGTCCCGTCCGACACTCTGGGGACGGTCGACTACCACGACCACCTGTTCCACAGCTCGCCAATCCTGCCGGGGGATGAGATCTGCGACGAAGCGGCCTCTGCCGCTGAAGCGGGGGCTCTGCGGGCCAGCGGGTTCTCGGCGATGATAGACGCGACGCCGATCGGGCTCGGCCGGCGTCCCGAGGCGTTGGCGCGGATCAGCGCCGCAACGGGACTGGCAGTGGTGGCGGCGACCGGCCTCCACCGGCAGGCCCACTACCTGTCGGACGACCCGCTCCGGCGAATCGACGTCGCGACGATGGCTGCCGTGTTCGAGCGCGAGCTCACTGTCGGGCAGTTAAGCGATGACGCTGAGTTGCGGTCTGGTCGACCGGTGGAGGAGCTGACGGTCGCTCTCGGTCCCTCCGGGACGCCCGTGCTGGCCGGGCTGATCAAGACCGGGATCGACTATTGGCGAATCAGCCACTTCGAGCGGACGGTCCTAGACGCGGCCGCACTGGCTCACGGCCGTACCGGCGCGCCGATCATGGTGCACCTCGAGTACTGCACCGCTGCTCACGAGGTGCTCGATCTGCTCGCGTCCGAAGGCGTTCAGGAATCGAGGGTTGTGCTCGCGCATGCCGACCGGGACCCGGATCCTGGCCTGCACCTTGAGCTGATCAACCGGGGCGCCTATCTCGGCTACGACGGGATGGCCCGTCCGAAGGGCGTCAGCGAGGCGGTGCTGCTCGAGCTGACCCAGCGCGTGGTCGAGGGCGGTGGCGGTGGCCGGTTGCTGCTGGGCGCCGACGTGGCTCGCGGCTCCCGCTATGTCGCCTACGGCGGGATGCCCGGGCTGGCATACCTGGGACGCCGCTACCTGCCCAGGCTGCGCAATTGTCTGGAGGAGGCGGCGATCGAGCTCATCCTGGTGACGAACCCCGCCCGGCTGCTGGCGTCGGCCGGGTAGGCCAACGACGCTGTACCAAGACCGCGCCGGAGCACCCGGCCCGTCACTGAGGAGTTGATCCGTTAGAAATAGGCATCCACTCGATGGTGTGGGTCGGTGATTGGTCGGAAGCGGCCGCGCGCCAGGCCATCTCGAAGTCGGCTGAGGCAGGGTACGACCTGATCGAACTCTCGGAGATCGCGCCCGAGATCTTCAATGTCGGCCTGACCGCCCGGTTGCTCGAGGAGCACGGCCTCGGCTGCTCGGCGTCCCTGGGCCTGGGTCCGTCCACGGACATCTCGTCGGAGGATCCGGACGCCCTGAAAGCGGGTCGCGACCGGTTGCACCTGGCCCTCAACCTTGTGCGCGACTGTGACGGGTCGATGCTTTGTGGCGTTATCTACGGCGCCCTGATGAAGTACCCGGCGCCGGCGACCCCGCGTGGCCTGGAGAACTCCCGGACGGTGCTCGCAGAGCTCGCCGACAAGGCAGCCGATTCGGGCATCTCGCTGGGTCTAGAGTTTTGCAGCCGGTACGAGACCAACGTGATCAACACCACGGCTGACACGCTCGCGCCTTCATCGAGCAGATGAACCGGCCGAACGTGTTCGCCCATCTGGACAGCTACCACATGAACATCGAGGAACGCTCGATGAGCGAGGCCGTCAAGCTGGCCGCGGGTGCGGGCAAGGTCGGCTAGGTGTGATGTCCAGCCAGGTTGGTCGAGGAAGTGTGACGACACGGTCTGATGTCGTGGATGGGTGAAGGCCTCCCGATGTGGAGTGGAGCTGTCTAGGAACCGCTCCGCACCAAAGGAGGCCTTCGTGTCCCACGCTACCCATGCCAACGCGGCTTTGACTCCACGTGCCCGTCTCAGGCTGGCGCGTCTGATCGTCGAGGAGAACTGGCCACCGGCTCGGGCGGCCGAGCGTTATGACGTGTCGTGGAAGACGGCGATGAAGTGGGCTGAGCGGTACCGGGCCGAGGGGCCGGCCGGTATGCAGGATCGTTCCTCGACGCCGCACCATCAGCCGAACCGGACCCCGGCACCTGTGGTCCGCAAGATCGTGCACCTGCGGTGGAAGCAGCGGCTGGGCCCGGTCGAGATCGGGTCTCGGCTCGGCATGCCTGCCTCGACGGTGCACGCCGTGCTCCTGCGGTGCAGGCTCAACCGGCTCAGCCACATCGACCGGGCCACCGGCGAACCGATCCGCCGCTACGAGCATGAGGCGCCCGGCGACCTGATTCATGTCGATGTGAAGAAGCTCGGCAAGATCCCCGACGGCGGCGGCTGGCGCTACGTCGGGCGGCACCAAGGCCTGAAGAACCGGGCGGCCACAGCTGCCCGGACCGGTGCACCGAAGAGTGCCTACCGCCAGCCGCTCACCGGAACCACTTACCTGCACACCGTGATCGATGACCATTCCCGGGTCGCCTACGTCGAAGCCCACGACGACGAAACCAAGGAGACCGCCACCCAGGTACTGCGCAATGCCGTGGCCTGGTTCGCCGAGCGGGGCGTCACCGTGAAACGGGTCCTGTCCGACAACGGCTCGGCCTACAAGTCACATCTGTGGCAGGCAACCTGCGATGACCTCGGCATCACCGTGAAGAAGACCCGGCCCTACCGGCCACAGACCAACGGCAAGATCGAGAGATTCCACCGCACCCTCGCCGAGGGCTGGGCATTCAAGAAGTTCTACAACACCGAAGACATCCGGGTCGCCGCCCTGCCAAGCTGGATCCACCAGTACAACCACCACCGGCCCCATTCAGCGATCGGACGGGCCGCACCCATCACCAGGTTGGACAACCTGGCTGGACATCACAGCTAGGTCCACGTCGGGGAGTCCCATCGGGGCCAGCTCGGCACTGGGACGGTCAACTGGGACGACTTCCTCGGGGGCGCTGGTCGAGGTCGGCTACGACGGCGTCGTGACCTTCGAATCGTTCTCGTCCAAGGTCGTGCACTCCGCGTTCAGCAACGATCTCGCGATCTGGCGCAACTTGTGGGAAAACAACGTGGAACTGGCGCGCGGCGCCCGGCAGTTCATCAGGGAGGGCCTCGGGCACTGACGCCGCGCGCGACCACCCGCTCCCATGCGGGACCATGGTGGGGCCGACGTCGGGAACAGCCTGCTTCTGATGTACAGCCGGGCGTCGGTAACCGCGTCGAAGCCTGCTACTGGCGCGCTGCGGTGACAGCTTCGGCGGTCAGACGCTGGACGGTGTCGAAATCGCCGGCTGCGATCGCATCCGCCGGCACCATCCATGAGCCTCCGACGGCGGCGACGGCGCCTACCGCGAGGTAGTCGCGTAGGTTGGAGAGTCCGACGCCGCCGGTCGGCACGAACTTCACTCCGGCGAACGGTGCGGCCAGCGCCTTGATGGCGCTCGGACCGCCGAAGGTGCCAGCCGGGAAGAACTTGACAGTGTCGAGGCCCAATTCCAGCACGGCCTGAATCTCCGTGGGGGTCACAGCGCCGGGAAGCACCGCGACGCCCCGTTCGAGTGCCCGCTGGACCACCGCGCCGCTGGTGCCGGGAGAAACGATGTAGCTCGCGCCCGCGTCGACCGCCTGGTCGACCTGGGCGACGGTACGGACGGTTCCGGCACCGACCAGCATGTCGCCGCGGCCGGCCATGATCGAGATCGCCTCGGCGGCGGCGGCGGTCCGGAACGTCACCTCCGCGACCGGAAGGCCGCCGGCGACTAGCGCTTCCGCCAGAGGGCCCGCGTCCTCGGCTCGTTCGAGCACGACGACGGGCACGATTCGATGGGCTAAGACGGCTTCCAGAATGCTCACTTGCGGTTCCACCTCTCTCTTTGTTGATTTGCTTTATGGTGGGCCGATCGAGGCCCGGGGCTGGCCGGGGGTGAAATGGCCGGGGGCTGGCACCTAGGTGTCAGCCCCCGGATCGTGCGTGTTCAGTTGGCTACAGCGGTCACTGGTAGAGGACCGCGGCGATCTCGGGATTCTCGAGGTTGGTCTTGTCGTACCAGAAGAAGCCAGTGTCGATGAACTTCGGCAACTGCTTTCCCGCGATCGCGTCGACGGCCGCCTGGACGGTGGCCTCGCCAATGCCGATGGGGTTCTGGGTGATGGCGCCAGCCATGATCCCGGACTTGATCGCGTCGATCTGGGCCTTGCCAGAGTCGAAGCCGACGATCTTCACCTTGCCGGGCGCGAGCTTCAGCTCGTTGGCGGCATCGACCGCGCCGATCGCGGAGCCCTCGTTAGTGGCGTAGATGCCGGCGAGGTCGGGGTTGGCGGCCAGCATCGCCTTGGCGATGTCGGCGGACTTCAGATGGTCACCGTCGCCGTACTGGATGTCGACGATCTGGACCTTTGGGTGCTTCGCCTTCATCTGGTCGACGAAGCCGTCGCGGCGATCGACGCCGGTCTGGTTGATCTGGCTGTGGGCGATGATTGCAACCTTGCCGGTATCACCGACGAGCTCGGCCATCTTGTCGGCGGCGAGCGCCGCGGCGGCCTTGCCGTCGGTGGCGGCCAGGGTGAGGCCGACCGGCGAGTCGCAAGCGGCGTCGAACTGCACGACCGGGATGCCCTTGGTCTTGGCCTGATCGAGCAGCGGCACGCAGGCCTTCGGGTCGAGAGAGGCGTAGCCGATGGCGGCCGGCTTCTTGTCGATCGCGGTCTGCAGCATATTGAGCTGGTTGTCGACCTCGGTCTCGGACGCGGGACCCTCGAAGGTGATGTCGACGTTGAGCTCCTTGGCCTTCTGCTCTGCGCCCTTCTTCACGGCTTGCCAGAACTGGTGCTGGAAGCCCTTGGAGACCAGCGCGATGTACGGCTTCGCGGCGGACGCCGGAGCGGAGGACGCCCCGCCGCTGGCGGCAGGCGCTGCAGACGGGGTTGCACCGGTGGCGCAGGCCGAGAGTGCGATCGCGGACGTGATGCTCACCGCCAGAAGTGCGACTTTGCGGATTCGCTTCATAAGTAAAACTCCTTTGTTTTGCTGTCTGCCTCTTGGCAGGGGTTTTGGTCGGTCACTGTCTGCGACCGTAGGTAGTTGGTTTGCTCAGAGTGGCACGCGCCCGCCAGACGGCTGGCTTGGTCAAGCCCCCTTTCTGGTCCGGAGCGAGTCGCTGAAGACGGCAAGCAGGACGACGAGGCCGACCACCAGGTTCTGCCATTCGGTCTGGATGGACATGATCCGCAGGCCGTTGATCAGGACGCTCATCACCAGGGCACCGATCAGGGTGCCGAGGATCGACCCGCGGCCGCCCAGCATCGAGGTGCCGCCGATCACGACAGCCGCGATGGCCTGGAGCTCGTAGCCGGTGCCCAGCTGCGGCTGGGCGGATCCCAACCGGGAGGCCAGCACCACACCGGCGATGCCCGTGAACACGCCCGCCGTGGCGTAGATCACGATCTTCCACTTGTTGGTGTTGATGCCCGACAGCCGGCTGGCTTCCTCGTTGGAACCGATCGAGAAGGTGTAACGGCCTAGGATCGTCTTGGTCAGCAGCACCGAGCAGATGACGGCGCAGGCGAACAGGATGAGGACGGCGTTCGGCCAGCCGGGGACCAACTCGCCGAGCGCGATCTGCTGGAAGCCTTCAACCTGGATGTAGACGGGCTTCACGCCCGAAACGATCATCGACAGGCCCTGGGTGATCATCATCATCGCGAGCGTTGCGATGAAGGGCGGAACGTTGAGGAAGACGATGTTCGCGCCGTTGACCATGCCCATGGTGGCGCCCGTGACCAAGCCGACAAGGATCCCCATCCACATCGGCGCCCCCCAAACGGTGATCGCCGTTCCGGTCATGACCGCGGCGAAGGTCATGCCCGTGCCGATCGACAAGTCGATGCCGCCGGTGATGATGACGAGCGTGGTCCCGACCGCCAGGATGCCGATCACCGCGGTGGAGAGCAGGACGCCGGCGATGTTGCTCCACTGGAGGAAGGCCGGGCGGGCGATGGCGAAGAAGACGATCAGGACGACCAGCGTGCCGAAGGCGAGGCCCTGCTGAAGGCTTCGGCGCAGTCTCGACCTGATGTCGCCATCGCTCCCCTGGGCTTTCTCTGGGGC
>JADLEH010000319.1 GCA_020846255.1 Propionibacteriaceae bacterium | reverse complement strand
TGTTGGTGTCCATCTTCAGGAACGTGACCCGGTCGCCGTGCTCGCGGGCGAGCTCCTCGATGATCGGTGACAGCTGCTTGCAGGGGGCGCACCAGTCGGCCCAGTAGTCGATCACGACCGGCTTGGACGACTTCAGGACCAGCTCGCCGAAGGTGGCATCGGTGACATCGGCAACGTTCGCCATTAGTTGTGACTCCATTTCTCGCAGTTCGTGCAGTACTGCTCGGCCGGGCACCCGGCCCCATGGTTCTGACCCGGGTGGGGCAACCTGGCCGTCCTAGGCTTCGGCAGTGGCTGTGCTGAGGCTAGCCGGAACGTCCGACAGTGCCGCCAGATAGCGCTCCGCGTCGAGGGCGGCTGCGCACCCGGTGCCGGCAGCCGTGATCGCCTGCCGGTAGGTGTGGTCGACCAGGTCGCCGGCGGCGAAGACGCCGGCGAGGTTGGTGCGGGTGCTCGGGGCGTCGACCAGCACGTACCCGGCCGCGTCGACCTCGACCTGGCCCCGGACGATCTCCGAGCGCGGGTCGTGGCCGATCGCCACGAACAGGCCCTGGACGGCCAACTCGCTGGTGGCGCCGGTGATCGTGTCGGTGAGCACGACCCCGCTGAGCGCAGTGTCACCGACCAGGTCGGTCACCACGGAGTTCCAGGCGAACCGGATCTTCGGGTCGGCCTTGGCGCGGTCGACCATGATCTTGGATCCGCGGAGCTCGTCGCGGCGGTGGATGATCGTGACCGTCCTGGCGAACCGGGTGAGGAAGGTGGCCTCCTCGAGCGCGGAGTCGCCACCGCCGACGACGGCGATGTCCTTGTCGCGGAAGAAGAAGCCGTCGCAGGTGGCGCACCAGGACACGCCGCGACCACTGAGGGCCTCCTCTGCCGGCAGCCCGAGCTTGCGGTAGCCGGAACCCATCGCGAGGATCACTGCCCGGGCCAGGTACTGGTTGCCCTCGGCATCGGTGACGCTCTTCAGCTCCCCGACCAGGTCGGCCGCGACCACGTCGTCTGTGATGATCTCGGCCCCGAACCGCTCGGCCTGGGCCCGCATCGCCAGCATCAGGTCCGGACCCATGATCCCGTCGGTGAACCCGGGGTAATTCTCGACCTCGGTGGTGTTCATCAGGGCGCCGCCGGCGGTGAGCGCACCTTCGAAGATGAGCGGCTTCAGGCCGGCGCGGGCGGTGTAGATCGCCGCGGCGTAGCCGGAAGGGCCGGAGCCGATGATGATGACCTCACGGATGTCGGACATGGAACCTCTGGAGTCTCTTGTGCGGGTGCCCCACTCTACCGAGGACCCGGCCTGGGCACCCTGAGCAACGCCTTTGGCCCGCACGGCATTCCCGCGTGCGGATCCGTCCGGCCGGCGTCCGGGCCGGCGGGACCGTCCACGGGTGGGGAGCCCCGCACGCGAGCAACCGGCCCTGACGGGCGGGCTGGCCCTCGGCTGCCCGCAGCGCCGTGGAAGGCCGCGGACGGACGGAAATGTGAGCGCTGCCATCGTTATCAATTCGTGACCAATCACAAGCGCACGAGACTCTTGTTATCGCTCACTTGTGATCGATAACATCCCGGCAATGGGGAAACATGAGACTGCCCGACGGGGGTACCCCAGATCCTGGCTCGACTTGAGTCCGGCGTCTCGAGGGATCTCAAGGAGGAGATCATGAGCATCAAGAAGCACATGGTGTCGGCTCTCGCTGCGGTGAGCGTCGGCCTATTGGGGCTCACCGCCTGCTCCGGCGGAGCGCAGCCCAGCGGGTCAGCTTCGGCCACGGAGTCCGGCGGGGGCATGGTGACGGTCGGGTTCGTGGCAGTCGGCCCAGAGGGCGCCTGGCGCGCAGCCAACGAGGCGAACATGCAGGAGACCTTCACCAAGGAGGCCGGGTACGACCTCAAGTACGCCCCGGCAACCAACCTCGACCAGAAGTCGCAGATCGACGCGTTCACGTCGTTCGTCGACTCCGGCGTCGATGTGATCCTGCTGTCGGCCACCGAGGGCTCGGGCTGGGAAGCCCCGCTCAAGCGCGCACAGGAGGCCGAGATCCCGGTCATCCTGATCGACCGCGGCATCGAGCCGGATGACACCAGCCTGTACGTCACCCGCATCGCCCCCGACAACGTCGTGGTGGCGAAGGGTGTCGCCGACTGGGCCGTCTCGGCACTCCCCGAGGGCGGCAGCTACTTCACCCTCGAGGGCCCGGCCGGAGTCGGCGTGGTCAACGAGCGCAACAAGGGCTGGGACTCGGTCATCGGGTCGAAGCCGGAGTTCAAGAAGATCGGCGCGCAGACCGCGAACTGGTCCACCGATGAGGCGAAGTCCGTGATGGAGACCGTGCTCAAGGCCAACAAGAACAAGGTCGACCTGGTCTTCGCCCAGAACGACGAAATGGGTCTCGGCGCAGCACTCGCAGTCGAAGAGGCCGGCCTCAAGCCGGGCACCGACGTCAAGATCGCCACCATCGACGGCACCAAGAACGCCCTCACCGCGCTCTCCGAGGGTCGGCTCAGCTTCGTCGCCGAGTACAACCCGCTGTTCGGTGAAACCGCCATGGACGTCGTCAAGAAGGCCCTGGCCGGCGAGAAGGTCGATTCCTACATCATCGTCCCCTCGATCACCTTCGATTCCCCAGAGGCAGCCAAGACGGCTCTGCCGAACCGCAAGTTCTGACCGATGAACCTGGGCCGGCCGATCCGGCCGGCCCAGGTCCCAGGTGTGGTCGCCGGTGCCGGCGACCCCTGGTCAGCCCCAGTCACCCAACCGCCCGCCGCGCGGCGAGAGCAGCGCGCAGCATCGATCGAGGCCTCAACGATGACCCCTCAGCCCGTAGTAGAGATGCGCGGAATCCACGTCGGATTCCCGGGCGTGAAAGCACTCGACGGAGTCGACTTCCGGCTCTTCCCCGGTGAGGTCCATGCCCTGATGGGCGAGAACGGCGCCGGCAAGTCCACCCTGATCAAGGCCCTCACCGGCGTGTACAGCATCGACTCGGGCCGGATCATCATCGAAGGCCGCGAGCGGCTGCTCGCCGGCACGGCCGACGCCCAGGCCGCCGGGATCGCCACCGTCTACCAGGAGGTCAACCTGGTCACCAACCTCAGCATCGGCGAGAACGTGATGCTCGGCCACGAGGCGCGCAGCCCGCTGGGGATCAACTGGCGCACCACCCATCGCCGGGCAGCTGAGGTGCTGCAGCGGTTCGGGCTCGGTGATCTGGACACCCGCCAGCCGCTCTCCATGCTGTCGCTGGCCATGCAGCAACTGGTTGCGATCAGCCGCGCGATGGTGACCAAGTCGAACGTGCTCATCCTCGACGAGCCGACCTCCAGCCTCGACGCCCAGGAGGTCGCCACCTTGTTCAAGGTGGTCCGGCAACTGCGCGATGACGGCGTCGCCATCCTCTTCGTCTCCCACTTCCTCGAGCAGGTCTTCGAGATCAGTGACCGGATCACCGTCCTGCGCAACGGCGCCTACGAGGGCGAGTACCTGACCAGGGACCTCGACCGCTCCCTCCTGATCTCCAAGATGATCGGGCGGGACCTCTCCACCCTCGCCGGCTCCCGCAGGGAGCGGGCCGCCAGCACCGTTGAACGGGAGAACCTGGTCACTGCCACCGGTATCGGCCGCAAGGGCTCGATCGCACCCACCGACCTGGCGATCGGCAAGGGCGAGGTGCTCGGCTTCGCCGGCCTGCTCGGCTCCGGCAGGACGGAACTGGTGCGGCTGTTGTTCGGCGCCGACCGCTCCGACAGCGGCGGAATGACTCTGCGCGGGGAGAAGGTGACCATCCACACCCCGGCCGCCGGCCTCGCCCACGGCATCGCGTTCTCCAGCGAGAACCGCCGCGACGAGGGCATCATCGGCGACCTCACCGTTCGCGAGAACATCATTCTCGCCCTGCAGGCGCGCCGGGGCTGGCTGCGCCGCATCCCGAAGCGGGAGGCGGACGAGATCGTCACCAGCTACATCGAAGGCCTCGACGTCCGCCCGGCCGACCCGGACCGTCCGATCAAGTTCCTCTCCGGCGGGAACCAGCAGAAGGTGCTGCTCGGCCGGTGGCTGGCAACCAGGCCGGACCTGCTCATCCTGGACGAGCCGACGCGCGGCATCGATGTGGGGGCAAAGGCCGAGATCGAGCAGACTGTCCTCGATCTCGCGAGCGGCGGGGTCAGCGTCATCTTCGTCTCCTCCGAGATTGAGGAAGTGGTTCGGGTGAGTGACCGGATAATCGTCATGCGAGATCGGCGCAAGGTGGCGGAGATCGAGAACGACGAGTCGATCTCGGCCGCGACGATCATTGCTGTGATCGCTGAGGAGGACGCGGCATGAGCGAGGCAACACTGGCCACCCGACTGCGGGACCTGACCAGGCACGCCTACGTCTGGGGGCTGCTCGCCGTCATCCTGCTGCTGGCCGTCAACCTGGCCGCCGACCCCAGCTACCTCTCGATCACCTACAGCGACAACCTCGGCGGCCTGGTCGGCAACCTGGTCGACATCCTGCGCGCAGCGGC
>JADLEH010000318.1 GCA_020846255.1 Propionibacteriaceae bacterium | reverse complement strand
TAGCGAGGAGAGGGCGCTGTGGAGGGCGACCGCGTCCAGCGCGGCGAACCGGTCGAAGAGGAAGATGGCGATCTGCACCTAGCCAGACTCCGGGTCCCGGCCCCGGGATCGCGCCGGTGGAACCACCGGGATCAGCGTCCCGCGGCCGGAAGCTCCTCCCTCGCCAGGGCTGCCCGTGAGGTGATGCCGAGCTTCGCGAAGATGTTCCGCAGGTGGAACTCCACCGTTCGCGGGCTCAGGAACAGCCTTGCGGCAACATCCTTGTTCGACAGTCCGTCCTGTACGAGGTGGGCGACCTGGAGCTCCTGCACGGTGAGTCCGATCGGGGAGTGGGTGTCGGTACGGCTTCTGGCTGTCTCGCCGGACGCGCGGAGTTCATTGGTGGCCCGGGTCGTCCACCCGATGGCGCCGACTCCCTCGAAGTGGGCGAGGGCTGCCCGCAGGTGTTCGCGGGCGTCGACCCTGCGGCGGTTGCGGCGAAGGAACTCCCCGTACGCGAGCTCGGCCCGTCCACGGGCGAAGGGGCGTGCCGCGGAGCGGTGGTGCCCGAGTGCCTCCTCGAACAGCGCCCCGCGCTGGTCCTCCGGTGCGACCAGCGCAGCCGCATGCGCGGCGTAGGCATGCGCCCAACGGTTCCCGGTCGCCTCGGCGAAGCGACGCAACTCGAGCGCGACGCGTTCACCGGCCGCGGCGTCCTCGGCACGCTGGGCGACCTCGAAGACGTCGACTGAGGCGGCAAGCTGGATCATTGGCAGCTTGATCGCGTCGAATTGAACCATTGCCGCCGCTGGGGTCGTCCGGGCAGCTTGGATCCCGCGCGCCCACCGGAGGGTGTCGAGGATCAGCACCTCCAGAACTCCGGAGGGGTGGTGACGCAGGAGTTGTTCAACCTCGTCGGCACGGACGGGGACGTCGTCGGCGCCGCGCAGCGCGTCCACCACGAGGAGCTGCGCGAGGGGCAGGGCCCGCTGATTGTCGTGGCCGGTGGCGCGGGCCAGGTCGAGCACTTCGGCGGTAGCGGCCGTGAGATCGGACCACCTGCCCATGGCGAGCTGCGCGACCGCCCGCCTGGTGAGCGCATGGACAACTCCGAGGACCGACGCCTGCCGCCGGGCAGCGTCCAATTGCCGGTCGTGCCACCTCAACGCGAGCTCGTCGTCGCCGAGAAGGAGGGCAGCTATCCCGATGTTCGTCAGGAGGTCCGGCGCCTCGGTCTCCTCGGCCACGTCGAGGGCCCGACGCAGAAGCGGCGCGCCCTCGGCGACCCGGCCGTGGGTGAAGTCGTCCAGACCCGTGAGGAGAGTCGAGAAGCACAGTTCGACCTGGTCGGCGGCGTCCAGGTTCGCCAGGCGCTTGACCGCGACCGGGACACCGGAATCGGCTTCGAAGGTCGCCAGCACGGTTGCGATCATCGAGTACTGCCGGGCCCGCTGGAGGTCACCTGCATCTCCTGCTCTCCGGGCCGCCTCCGCGAGGATCCCGTGTGCCAGCCGGGGGGAACCGAAGTTGAGCTCCACGAAGGCGCGCAACCGGTCGAGGTCGGCAACAGCTCCGGGGTCGGAGACCGCTGCCAGCGCGCGCTGAGCGAGTGCTCGGGTCCGCTCCGGGTTGCCGGCCAGCCACGAAGCCACGGCAGCCTGCGACAGCCGTGGTCCTACAGCTGCCGGGGCTGTGGACAGCTGCGCGGCCCGTTCGAACGCAGCAGCGGCGGCCTCGTGTCCACCGCGCTGCTGGAAGCGGCGGCCCGCTTCCTCCAGGCGCGAGGCGGTCGACTCATCCGGCACGTCCGCGGCCGACGCCGCGTGCCACACCGCACGGTCCGGGTCGTGATGGTCCTCGAAGGCCCCGGCCAGCGCCTTGTGCACGCGGCGACGTTCCCCGGGTGGGGCAGCGACGTACACCGCCGAACGCACGAGTGGATGCCGGAAGTGCACCTCGTGCTGGCCGAACTCGACCAGACCGCTGCGGGCCACCGCATCGGGGGCATCGTCGGCAAGGCCGAGCCGTCTGGAGGCAGAGCCCAGGACGCCGGCGTCACCGGACTCATCCAGTGCCGCCAGCAGCAGGTAACTCTGCGCATCCACGCTCAACAGGCCGGCGCGCGCAGCGAACCCTCGTTCCAGGTCGGCGCTGAGCGGGAGGTGCTCGGGCAGCCCGGAGCGACCGGTGAGCTGCGGCATGCTGAGCGCCTTGGGGATCTCCAGGAGCGCGAGCGGGTTCCCCTGAGTCCGCTGGATCAGCTGGGCTCGCACCGGCGGCGTCAGATCCGGATCGGAGTCCTGCAGGAGCTCCTCCGCGGCAGCGGCATCCAGCCCCCGCAGCGTGAGCCTCGGCAGGTCCGGGGCGTCGACCGTGCGTGACTCGCCATCACGAACCGCGAACAACAGCGCAACCGAGGAGAACTCGACGCGCCGGGCGATGAACAGCAGGGCCGCGAGTGAGGCATCGTCGAGCCAGTGTGCGTCATCGATGACGCACAGCAACGGATGCTCCTGTGCCGCCTCCGTGAGCAGGGTGAGAGCCGCGAGGAAGACCAGGAAACGTTCGTCCGGGCCCTCGCCGTCGCCGGAGCCGAATGCCCGCGCAAGCGCCCGAGCCTGCGGCGAAGGCAGCTCGGCCACCCGGCTGGACAGCGGCAGCAGCAGCCGGTGGAGAGCTGCGAACGCCAACGGGCTCTCCGACTCCACCCCACGGGTCCGGAGCACCAGGACGTCGCCACGACTCTCGACCAGGTCGTTCAGCAGGGCCGTCTTGCCGATCCCGGGGTCGCCACGAAGCACCAGCGCCGCGCCCTCACCGGCGCGTGCTCGGGCGAGGAGGCCCAAGAGGGCGGCTCGTTCAGGACCGCGTCCCACCAACACACGGTCATCCTACGAACGGGCGGAACCCCGGTGGTTCCACCGGCGCGACCACCACCGGTCCAGCCAGACGATGAACCGGTCAGCTTGTCCACACCACAGGGAGAACGAGAATGACCTTCACCGAAACCGGCAGAGCCCGACTCGCCGAACACGCCGCCACGATGGAAGCGATCGTCCAGACCGCCTACGGGGATGCCGCAGCACTCACCGTCACCAGGATCGCCAAGCCCGTCCCCGACGCCGACGGCGTGCTGGTACGCGTCCACGCCGCCTCCCTGCACGCCGGGGACGTCGTCCTGCTGCGCGGCAACCCGTACCCGGCTCGCTTCCTGGTGGGCTGGCCGAAACCCCGCAGGAACTTCGTCCCGGGCCTGTCGCTGGCCGGTGTCGTCGAATCAGTCGGCGCGAACGTGACCTCGCTGAAGCCGGGCGACGAGGTGTTCGGCGAAGGCAAGGGGGCGTGCGCACAGTACGCGTTGGGCACCGAGCAGACCCTGGTGGCCAAACCGGCCCGACTCACGTTCGCGCAGGCAGCCGCCCTGCCCACGTCGGCGCTCACCGCGCAGCACGCCCTGCGCGACGCTGCCAAGGTGACCCCCGGCCAGCGGGTGCTGGTCAACGGCGCCTCCGGCGGCGTCGGGCTCTACGGGGTGCAGATCGCCAAGGCCCTCGGGGCCAGCGTGACCGGCGTCTGCAGCTCTGCGAACGTCGACATGGTGCGCCGGCTCGGGGCCGACCGGGTGATCGACTACACCAAAGAGGACTTCACCACGGGAACCGACACCTACGACCTGATCCTCGACACGGTCGGCAACCACTCGTTCAGCGGTATTCGGCGGGCGCTCGCCCCCACGGGTCTCGTCCTGCCGATGGGGAAGGTCTCGGTGGCCAGCATCCTGGCAGGCCTGGTCCGCTCGCTCTTCACTGCGCAGAAGGACATCCGGTTCGTGTCCACCACGAACCGGGACGACCTGCACTCGCTGGCCGAGCTGGTCGACGCCGGGAAGCTCACCCCCGCCATCGACCGGACCTACCTCCTGCACGAGACCCCCGACGCGATCACCTACGTCGCCTCCCGGCACACGCGGGGCAAGGTCGTCATCGTCGTCAAGCCGGACGCCCAGGGCGCCTGAAATGCGCAGTGCCCGGGCCGCTCAGCCGCGGTTCACTGGTCACAACAACTCAAGGAGTCCGATGACCACCATGACCCCAACCCAACCCGGAGACCGCGTCGCGACGCCCGGAGGCGGGCAAGGGGGCAGACTCGGCTGGATCGTGGCAGGCTCGCTGGCGGCCGGGCTGCTGGCCGCAATCCTGCTGGTCGTGGTTCCCTTTGTCCCGGCAACCGAGGACGGCGCCACCGCAGCGATCCTCATCGGATTCGCATCGGGTTGGGCGCTGCTGGCCGGCCTGTCAGCGCTGCTCACCGACCAGCCGCAACGCTGGGCCTGGCTCCCGGCACTGTTCCTCGCACTCTCCGGCGCAGCACTGCTGGCACTCGGGGAGTCGATACGCCCCGTCCTCAACTGGGTCTGGCCGCCGGCCCTGCTCGCCGTGGCCATCGTGATGATCATCGGCATGAGACGGCAGCAACACAGCCGGGGCCGCTGGATGCTGTATCCGGTGATCGCGGTGATCGTGCTGTCGTCGGTCGGTGGCGGCGCCGAAACCGTCGGTGAGGCGCTGGATGCCAACACGTATCCGCCGCCGGGCCGGCTGATCAGCGTCGGTGACCACAGCCTGCACCTGAGCTGTACAGGGACGGGTGGCCCGACCGTCGTGCTCGAACCCGGCAGTGGCGAGATGTCGTCGAACCTGGGCTGGATCACGCCGGCTGTCGCGGCGAAGACCCGGGTCTGTGTGTACGACCGGGCCGGACGCGGCTGGAGCGAGTCCGCCGCGACCGCGCAGGACGGCAACCAGATCTCCACCGACCTGCACACCCTGCTGCAGCGCGGAAACGTACCGGGGCCCTACATCCTGGCGGGCCACTCCTTCGGCGGCCTGTACGTTCTCGCCTACGCGGCCCGCTACCCCGACGAGGTCGCCGGAATGGTGCTCATCGACTCGACCGCACCCAAGTCGCCGGGTGCCGAAGGCACGGCCCCCGACCCGACGTCCGCCGATCTCATCACCAGGCTGACCGCAATGCTCTCGATCTCGGCACGGCTGGGCCTGGGCCGGCTGTACGGGATGCTCGCCTTCGACACCCTGCCGGCCCGATCGCGGGACGAGGTCCGGGCCAGCATGGCCACCGCAGCCAACCTGCGCAGCGGAATCGACGAGTTCGTCAAGGCAAACACGGCGATGCGTCAGGCCGGAGAACTGAGGGACTTCGGCGACAAACCCCTGGTCGTGCTGACCGCTGGTGTCGGCAGCGACCCGGCGCACCTCGCCGCCCAGGACCACCTGGCCACGATGTCAACCAACAGCGTGCACCGCACGGCCCAGGACGCGGCGCACGAGGACCTTGTCGCCGAGCAGGGACCCGCGGCCATCACCAGCCACTCCATCCTCGACGTCGTCACCGCCGTCCGCACCGGGAAGCCGCTGGTGCCGTGATGGTGGCCGTCGGGTGGTGACAAACGGCGGTGGCCGCCGGTCCGTCGCACCCTTGCACCCGGTGTGGGTGTCCGCAAGGGTCAGACGGCCGGCTGCACGTTGGCGGCGGTTGCGGCCCGGTAGCTCTTGATGCTCGTGGCGATGGACCAGGTCACCAGCGACAGGATGCCGGGCAGGAAGCCGTAGCCGAACACACTGTCCTTGCCGGTGCCGGCGATGAGGGTCAGGAAGGTGATGATGAAGGACACCGAGCCGACGAGTGCCACGATGCCGGTCCATCGCGGGAAGGTGCCGCGTCGCAGCGTCAGTAGTCCCGCTGAGCCCAGCAATGCAGCAAAGCCCATGGCGGCCACCATGTACGGACCGGCGGACGCGGTGGCCACAGCCCTGCTCACAACCGGGTCCGCCGCGGCGCCCTCACTGGTCGCCGCGGCGACCGTCACGAGGGCCATCGCGATGCCCGAGGCGCCGACCACCGCCCCCGCGAAAGCGACGCGGGCGAGCTGCCCGGAATTGGTGACCGTCGTCGCGGCGCTGCCCAGAGCGCTTCGGATGGTGCCGGCGAAATGCAGCAGCGCGACGCCTGCGAGCAGGATCAGGAACCCGGCGATGCCGCTTCCCGCACGCTTGGTGTCGGCCCAGTTCGTCCAGGTCTCGTCCGTTGCCGTGTAGTCGGGCGCGTCGCCGCCGCTCAGGAACCAGCCGAAGAGCAGGAGTAGGGCGAAGGCGACGCCGGACAGGGCCGGGAGCCGCCGCCACGCGGGCAGGAAGGTGTCGGGCGGGGCCATTGGCCCGGGTGAGCCGGCGCCTGATCGGGACGTCATCGTTCGCTCATCGCGAGGATGGGTGCCGAGCGGCGGAACCCCCAGATCGCCGCATAGATCCCCAGCAGCAGTTCCCAGGCGAACTCTGGCGCGACGAGGACCGCCACCGCGCCGGTCATCTGCCACACGCCGAACAGGACGCCCAGGCTCTCAACCAGGAGGACCGGTCCTGCGATCAGGCCCAGCAGTGCCAGCGGCCGCGGGATGAGGCCCGAGGTGTACATCAGGTAGCCGAGGATCAACCCGTTCCCGACGGGGACGACGAGGCCGGGGCCTAACAGGAAGGTCCAATCCTTGAGCGCACCTAGGGAGACGGCGAGGTCGGCTGCACCGGGAGCGTCCTGACGCAGGCTCACCATCCCGAGCACGAAGATGATGCCAGCCGCGATGAAGACACTCTCCATGACTCGGGCCGCGACGAAACCGATGGCGAGGATCTCGTTCTGCCGCCTCACGATCGGGTACAGCACGACGGCCGTCCCGACGTTCGCGATGATCAGCAGGAACTCCAGCAGGACCCCCAGATGGATCAGGGTGTCCGATCCGCCACCGGCGATGTAGGCGGCCGGGTCGGCGAGGAGCGGTTGGAAGAGGAGCGCAGCGGGGATCGACGTGGCGAAGGTGATCACGAACAGGACGCCGAAGATCCGGGCCCTCCTCTGGTCGTCGACTCCTGCGTTGGCGATGCGGGGCGCCAGGACCTTCGCGGTACCGACGGCATTCTCATTCGTAGTCATTGACGTTTCCTTTCCTTCTTGTTGCGGTTCCTGGTGTTCACGGGTGCATGACGGTGATGACGACCTTCGCCCGGGCATGTTCGGTTTCGAGGTAGTCGATGGCATCCGCTGCGTGCGCGAGGT
>JADLEH010000317.1 GCA_020846255.1 Propionibacteriaceae bacterium | reverse complement strand
GGCGGGTTCGTGCGCTCGAGCTGGGACGAGGTCACGGAGATCGTCGCGGCGGCGAACGTCTACACGATCAAGAAGTACGGCCCCGACCGCGTGGCCGGGTTCTCGCCGATCCCGGCCATGTCGATGGTGTCGCACGCGATCGGCACTCGGTTCAACCACCTCATCGGCGGGGCGATGACGTCCTTCTACGACTGGTACGCCGACCTTCCGGTGGCCAGCCCGCAGGTGTTCGGCGACCAGACTGACGTACCGGAATCCGGGGACTGGTGGGACTCGACCTACTTGATGAGGTGGGGCTCGAACGTCCCGGTGACCCGCACCCCGGATGCCCATTGGATGGCGGAAGTTCGCTACCGCGGCACGAAGGTGGTCACCATCGCCCCTGACTATGCCGACAACGTGAAGTTCGCCGACGAGTGGCTGCCCGCCCAGGCCGGCACCGATGGTGCCCTCGCCATGGCGATGGGCCACGTGGTCCTGAAGGAGAACTTCGTCGACCGTCAGGTTCCCTACTTCACTTCCTACGTGAAGCAGTACACCGACCTCACCATGCTGGTCACCCTTGTCGAGCATCCCGACGGCCACGGGCTGACCGCCTCCAAGTTCCTGACCGCGGCCGACCTCGGCGAGGCTGTCCCGGATGCGGACTTCAAGACCGTGCTGTGGGACACCGTCACCGGGGCGCCCGCCGTGCCCAACGGGTCGATGGGGTTCCGTTACAACGAGGACGGCGCCGGCAAGTGGAACCTTGACCTGGGTGACCTCGACCCGGCGCTCAGCCTGGTCGATGTGCCCGGCGCCGAGCCGGTCGAACTGGCCCTGCCCTGCTTCGAGGACCCGCGCGGCGAGGGGACGATCATCCACCGCGGCGTCCCGGCGCTGAAGGTGGGCGAGCATCTGGTCACGACCGTGCTCGACCTGATGCTGGCCCAGTACGGCGTCGGCCGCGACGGCCTGCCGGGCACATGGCCCGCCGGCTACGACGACCCCAGCGTGCCCTACACCCCGGCCTGGCAGGCAGAGATCACCTCCGTCCCTGCCGAGGCGTGCATCCGGATCGCCCGGGAGTTCGCGAAGAACTCCGAGGACTCTCAGGGACGCTCGATGATCATCCTCGGCGCCGGGGTGTGTCACTGGTTCCACGCCGACGTCACCTACCGGGCGATCATGGCGCTGCTGATGCTGACTGGCTGCATCGGGCGCAACGGCGGCGGCTGGGCTCACTATGTGGGGCAGGAGAAGTGCCGCCCGATCACCGGCTGGTTCAACCTGGCCAACGCGCTGGACTGGTCGCGTCCGCCGCGGACGATGATCGGCACCGGTTACTGGTACATGCACACCGACCAGTGGCGCACGGACGGGTACTCCGCCGACCAGATCAAGTCCCCGCTGTCCACGCACAAGCTCGACGGCCTGCACACCGCCGACGCCATGGCCCTGTCGGCCCGGCTCGGCTGGATGCCGTTCTACCCGCAGTTCGACCGCAACCCACTCGACCTCGCCGACCAGGCCCAGGCCGCTGTCGACGCCGGCGAGGCCGCCACCGTCAGCGAATGGGTCGCAGCGCAACTGAAGTCCGGCGAACTGGCCAGCGCCATCGAGGACGTCGACGCCCCCGCCAACTGGCCCCGCACCATGGTGGTGTGGCGTTCGAACCTGTTCGGGTCGTCTGCCAAGGGAAACGAGTACTTCCTGAAGCACCTGCTGGGCACCGGGTCCAACCTGATGCCCAACAACCACGGACCCGGGGAACGGCCCAAGGTGGTCAAGTTCCGCGAAGAGGCACCAGAAGGCAAGCTCGACCTGCTGATCAGTGCCGACTTCCGGATGACCTCCACCACCCTGCTGTCCGACATCGTCTTCCCAGCCGCCACCTGGTATGAGAAGCACGACCTGTCCAGCACCGACATGCACCCGTTCGTGCACGCGTTCACTCCGGCGATCGACCCGCCCTGGGAGGCCAAGACCGACTTCGACGTGTTCACGCTGCTCGCCGAAGCGGTCTCCCAGCTGGCCAAGACCCACCTCGGCACCCGCCGTGACCTGGTGGCCGTCGCCCTGCAGCACGACACACCCGGCCAGCTCGCCCAGCCCGGCGGTATCGTCCCCGACTGGAAGGGCACCGACCTGCCCGGCATCCCGGGCAAGAACATGCCGGCAATGATGATCGTCGAGCGCGACTACACCGCCATCGCACAAAAGCTCGCCACCGTCGGACCCTTGGCGGACCGGCTGGGGTTCGCCACGAAGAACATCACCTACGACGTCACCGAACAGGTCGCCCAACTGGGGAAGCTGCACGGCGTCATGTCCGGGGGCGCCGGTGCGGGACGTCCTGCGATCGACACCGACAAGCGCTTCGCGGAAGCCATCCTCACCTTCTCCGGCACCACCAACGGCGCGCTCGCGACGCAAGGCTTCAAGACGCTGGAGAAGAAGACCGGACGCAAGCTGGCCGACCTGTCCGAGGGCCAGGAGGAGCGCCGGATCACCTTCGCCCAGACCCAGGCCTCACCGCAGCCGGTGATCACCTCGCCGGAATGGTCGGGCTCGGAGACCGGCGGACGCCGCTACTCAGCCTTCACGATCAACACCGAGCGACTCAAGCCGTGGCACACCCTGACCGGGCGGATGCACTTCTTCCTCGACCACGACTGGATGATCGACGCCGGCGAGCAGCTGCCCATCTTCCGTCCGCCACTGGACATGAGCCGCGCCTTCGGGGAGCCCGAACTGGGCCCCACCGGCGAGAAGTCGATCACCCTGCGCTACCTGACCGTCCACAACAAGTGGTCGATCCATTCCGAGTACCAGGACAACCTGTTCATGCTCAGCCTCGGCCGGGGCGGACCGCAGGCCTGGCTCAGCGTGGCAGACGCGGCCAGCATCGGGGTCGCGGACAACGACTGGATCGAGCTGACCAACGCCAACGGCGTGTTCGTCGCGAGGGCGGTTGTGACCCACAAGCTGCCTGACGGCATCTGCTACGTCCAGCACGCCCAGGAGCGCACCATCGACGTTCCGAAGTCGGAGGCCACCGGAAAGCGCGGCGGCATCCACAACTCCGTGACCCGGATCCTGATGAAGCCGACCCACCTGATCGGCGGCTACGCCCACCAGTCGTACGCGTTCAACTACCTCGGCCCCACCGGGGTGCAACGCGACATCGTCTCCACCGTCCGCCGCCGTTCGCAGGAGGTGACCTACTGATGCCCAAACGACGTCGTGTGATGGCCCAGGTGGGCATGGTGATGAACCTCGACAAGTGCATCGGGTGCCACACCTGCTCTGTGACCTGCAAGCAGGCCTGGACCAACCGGGCCGGCACCGAGTATGTCTGGTTCAACAACGTCGAGACCCGGCCGGGGCTTGGCTACCCGCGTCGCTACGAGGACCAGGAGAAGTGGCAGGGCGGCTGGGTGCGCACCAAGTCCGGTGGGCTGAAGCTCCGCTCCGGCGGCCGGTTCGCCAAGCTGCTGAGCATCTTCGCCTCTCCCGTCCAGCCAGAGCTGAGCGACTACTACGAGCCGTGGACCTACGACTACCAGAACCTGATCTCGGCCCCCCTAGGCGACGACTTCCCGGTTGCCCGGCCCAAGTCGCTGATCACCGGCGAGGACACCCAGATCACCTGGAGCGCCAACTGGGACGACTCCCTCGGCGGGGTCCACGCCACCGGCGACACCGACCCGATCGTGCAACAGCTGCTGAAGGACTCCAACGAGCGCATCCGGTTCGAGTACGAGAAGAGCTTCATGTTCTTCCTGCCCCGGATCTGCGAGCACTGCCTGAACCCGTCCTGCATGGCATCCTGCCCGTCCGGGGCGATCTACAAGCGGGCAGAGGACGGCATCGTGCTGGTCGACCAGGACCGCTGCCGCGGCTGGCGCCAGTGCATCACCGGCTGCCCCTACAAGAAGATGTACTTCAACCACCGCTCCGGCAAGGCCGAGAAGTGCACGTTCTGCTACCCACGCATCGAGGTGGGCCTGCCGACGGTGTGCTCGGAGACCTGCGTCGGGCGACTGCGCTACCTGGGCATCGTCTTCTACGACCCGGACGCTGTGGGCGCCGCGGCCTCGGTCGAGAGTGAGTTGGACCTCTACGAGGCCCAACTGGGGCTGATCCTCGACCCCACAGACCCGCAGGTGCTGGCCGACGCGCGCGCCGGCGGCATGCCGGAGGACTGGATCGCCGCTGCCCAACGCTCTCCCATCTACGCACTCACCAAGCATTTCAAGGTCGCCCTGCCGCTGCACCCTGAGTACCGCACGATGCCGATGGTCTGGTACATCCCGCCCCTGTCGCCGGTGGTCGACCTGCTGAAGGAACAGGGCCCCGACGCGGAAGCACCCGGCAACCTGTTCGGCGCCATCGACGCGCTGCGGATCCCGGTGAGCTACCTTGCCGGCCTGTTCACCGCCGGCGACACCGACATCGTCACCGGGGTGCTGCAGAAACTCGCGGCGATGCGCTCCTACATGCGGGGCGTGACGCTCACCAACGAGCGGGACCCGGAGCTGGCAGAGGCCGTCGGCATGACGCCGGAGGCGATGGAGCAGATGTACCGGCTGCTGGCGATCGCCAAATATGAGGACCGCTACGTCATCCCCACCGCCCACCGCGAGGAGGCCCACAACCTTGAAGAGTTGGCCTGCTCACTCGACTACGAGGACGGCCCAGGCATGTGCGAATCCGGCCCCTTCGGCGAGTCCTCTGGGCGTCCGGTACCGGTCGCGATCGAAACCTTCACCGCGCTGAAGCAACGCCAGAAGGCCGAAGAAGCCACCTCCGCCGAGCAGCTGCACCACCGCACAGACCTGCTCAACTGGGACGGGAACGAGGACGCGAAGTGAGCCCCTTGTTCCGCCCAGAACGATCCCTGAGGAGCGCTGGTGAGCGCAGCGCCCTTCGTGACGCATCGCTCGTTCCTCACGATGCCCCTCAGGACCCGCCAGCGCGTCACGAAGGGTCGTCCACCGCCCTCACCCTCCAGGCCGCAGCCCTGCTGCTGGCATACCCGGAAGCTGGACTGCTCGACCAGGTGGACGTCATCGGGGCGGCGCTGACTGACACTCCAGCGGCCGCGCAGTTCGCCCCCGTCCTCGCGCACCTGCGATCGGCCCCCCTGACCGAGCTGCAGTCGTTCCACGTGCAGGAGTTCGATATGTCCCGCCGACACGCCCTGCACCTGACCTACTGGACCGATGGCGACACCCGTCGCCGCGGCGAGGTACTGGCCGAGATCAAGGGCGCCTACCGAGACTCGGGCCTTGTCGTCGCGCTCGAACGCGAACTGCCCGACTACCTTCCAGTGATGCTCGAGTTCGCAGTCGCCGACCCCGACCGTGGCCTTCCGCTGCTGCAGCGGTTCCGGGCCAGCCTCGAACTGCTGCGCATCGGCCTTGCCGAGGACCGGTTGCCGCACGCCGGAATCCTGACCGCCATCTGCAACAGCCTGCCGGGCGAATCACCGAAGACCCGGCTGGAAGTGCAGGCCATGGTCGACGAGGTGGCACCCCTCGAATTCGTCGGCTTGAACGAAGTGGTGAGGCGCTGACATGGACCTTCTGCTCTGGGGCGTACTCCCCTACCTCGTGGCGCTGGTACTGATCGGCGGACTCATCTGGCGGTACCGCTACGACCAGTTCGGCTGGACCACCCGGTCCTCCCAGCTGTACGAGTCGCGCCTGCTCCGCATCGCATCTCCGCTGTTCCACTTCGGGCTCCTCGTTGTCCTGGGCGGCCACCTGATGGGCCTGCTCATCCCCAAGGAGTGGACTGACCTGGTCGTGACGCAGGAGACCTATCACACGGTCGCGCTGGGAGCCGGGACACTGGCCGGCATCGCCACCCTGATCGGTATTGGGATGCTGATCTACCGCCGTCGCACCGTCGGGCCGGTGTTCCTCGCCACCACCAAGAACGACAAACTGATGTACGTCGTGCTGGTTGCGGCGATCGTCCTCGGCATGATCGCCACTCTCACCGGCAGCACCACCCCGACCGGTGCGGAGCACAACTACCGCGAGACCGTCTCGATCTGGTTCCGCTCCCTGCTGGTGTTCCAGCCGAACATTGCGGCGATGGTCGCATCCACCTGGCAATTCAAGGTGCACATCCTGGTCGGGCTCGGCCTGTTCGCCCTGGTGCCCTTCAGTCGGCTGGTGCACGCCTTCACCGTCCCCCTGCACTACCTGTTCCGGCCCTACGTGGTGTACCGCAGCCGTGACCAGGTCACCCCGACCCCCGCGCGCGGGCGCGTCCGTGGCTGGGACCCGATCGGAACCCGCGACAACGACAAAGGATCGAAGTGACGCAACCCCCCGTACCGGCTCTCCACGGCCAGTTCGCCCAGGTATTGCTGGCAACCATCGCCTCCACCACCGGCTTCTGGGCCTGGATGTCGATCGCCCCGCTGCAGAAGACCTACGCAACCGCAATGGGGCTCAACGAGGGCCAGATCTCGCTGATGCTCGCCACTCCCGTACTCGTCGGAGCCCTGGGACGAATCGTCGTCGGCGCCCTCACCGACCGACTCGGCGGCCGCAAGATGTTCACCGTCATCCTCCTCGGCTCAGTACCGGCCGTCCTGCTCGTCGCCCTCGCCGGCAGCCTCAAGCTGTACTGGCTGCTGATCGCTTCCGGCTTCTATCTCGGCGTGGCGGGGACCGTTTTCGCGGTAGGCATCCCGTTCTCCAGCGCCTGGTATGAGCTCAAACGACGCGGCTTCGCCAACGGGGTGTTCGGCATGGGCATGATCGGCACAGCCCTCTCGGCCTTCCTCACTCCACGACTGGCCGAGTCGATCGGCTACCTGAACACCCACTTCCTGATCGCCGCGCTGATGGTCGCGATGGCTGGGGTCGTCTGGTTCTTCATGAAGGAATCACCGGCCTGGACACCCAACCCGCACCCGCTCCTGCCGAGAATCACCGGCGCGTTGAAGCTGCCGCTCACCTGGCAGATGTCGTTCCTCTACGCGATCGTCTTCGGCGGTTTCGTCGCCTTCTCCACGTTCTTGCCCAAGTATCTGACCACGATCTATCCCCAGGAAGTGGATCAGATCGGTGCCGGCAGCCGGATGGGTAGTTTCGTGATCGCGGCCGTGATCGCCCGTCCGATCGGCGGTGTGCTGGCTGACCGGCTCGGGCCGAAACTGATCGCCGCGACCTCGCTCGCCGCTGTCGCCGTCCTGGCGTGGGTGGTCAGCCTGCAACCGGCAGAGGGCATCGTCACCGGCGTCACGTTTCTCGCGATGGCTGCGGCTTTGGGTGCCGGCATGGGTGCCGTCTTCGCATGGGTGCCGCGGCTGGCCCCGCCGGACAAGGTTGGCTCGATCAGCGGCCTGGTAGCGGCGGCCGGGGGGCTCGGCGGCTATTTCCCGCCGCTGGTCATGGGCGCCACCTACAACCAGGGCACCAACTCCTACGCGCTGGGCCTGTGGCTACTGGTGATCACCGCAGCCCTCGCCCTCGGGCTCGCGCTCGCCCTACGCGGACGTCGGGAACCTGCCCTC
>JADLEH010000316.1 GCA_020846255.1 Propionibacteriaceae bacterium | reverse complement strand
TCCCGACCTGGCCATCGCGGACCTTCACGATGATGGCGTCGATGAAGATCGCCGCGTACACCGCCTCCAGCGGCCGGGCCCACCACGTGTTCATCTCCTCCACGATCTTGTCGGTAATCCGGCTGATCGTGTCCTTGGACACTGACGCGCCGTACACCTCGGCCAGGTGGGCCGAGATTTCCCCGGTCGTCAACCCTTTCGCGAACAGGCTGATGACCATGGCGTCCACATCGGAGAGCCGGCGTTGCCGTTTGGCGACCAGTTGCGGCTCGAAGCTGCCCTCCCTATCCCGGGGCACCTCGATCTCAACCTCACCGCAGTTGTCGGTGATCACCCTCTTCGCCCGGCGCCCGTTACGGGAGTTGGCCCGGTTCCGGCCCGCCGGATCATGCTTGTCATAGCCAAGATGGTCAACCATCTCCTCCTCCAGGGCGGTCTCGATCACCGTCTTGGTCAGGGCTTTCAACAACCCGCCGGGGCCAGTAACAGCGACCCCCTGCTCACGGGCCTTACGAACCAGCCCAGCAATCGCGGCCAGCTCCTCAGCGCTCAAACCGGCATCAGCCGGCAACCCGAACGGTGCACCCTCAGGCGCCCCATCCTTCGATGGCTCCATAGGCACCAGTGTCTCTGTCATCACGACCCTTCCTGCCCAAGTGGGCGGTAGAGCCATTTACACCGTTCCTGCGACATTCCCGCAGTCCATCCATTGGCTCAGGTGAGGGTAGGGGCTAGCTGACAAGTCCGTGGGCGCGGGCTGCGGCGACGGCTGAGGTGCGGTTGTTGGCGCGGAGTTTGCCGAAGATGTGGACGAGGTGGGTTTTGACTGTGGCCTCTGAGATGAACAGGGCACGGGCGATCTCCTTGTTGGACAGACCGTCGGCTACCAACGTCAGCACGTCACGCTCGCGGTCGCTGAGTTGGGGGACGCCCTGGGTCATCCCGTTCAACGACCCGGCGTTCCAGTTCGGGGGAGAGGACGAGCCGGCCGGCGGCGGCGTCGCGGATCCCGGTGGTTATCCGTTCGGGGTCGGGGTCCTTCAGGAGATAGCCGGCCGCTCCGGCCATGACCGCGCGGACGATGTCGCTGTCGTTGTCGTAGGTGGTCAAGATGAGCACGGCCGGCCGGTCGCCGCCTCGACGCAGGGTCTCGGTCACCGCGACGCCGTCCAACCCGTCGCCCAGGCGCAGGTCGCAGAGCACGACGTCGGGGGCAAGGGCGGCGACGAGTGTGAGCGCCTCCTCTCCTGACGCCGTCGAGCCGACAACGGTGAGGGTGGGCTCGCCGGCGAACAGTGCCCGCAGGCCGGAGCGGACGACGGGGTGGTCGTCGACGATAAGGACCTTGATCATGGGGAGCCTGCCCCGACGGGCGCGAAGGGAACAGTGACCGAGAGCGCCGTCCCGTTGCCAGGTTCGCTCTCGATGGCCAGGCCGCCCCCGAGCCCGGCCAGTCTGGCCCGCAGGGAGCGTAGTCCGTAGCCTCCGGCCAGGGTCGGCTCGGCGTCGGCGAGGGTCGCTGGGTCGAAGCCGACCCCGTCATCGATGACGTCGAGGCGGACGTCTCTGTCGTCGCGGTCTACGGTGACCGTCACGGTCTTCGCGCCTGAGTGGCGGCGCACCTTCGCGAGGGCGCCTTGGGCTGCACGGAGCAGGGCCACCTCTTTGGCGGTCGCGACTCGGTCAGGTTCTGCGACGCCGCCTGCTGGAGCTGTGCCAGGAGCCCGTGGACGCGTGTCGGGTCGGTTTCGCGGGCGGCCGCTCGGGAGAGCAGCAGGATCGAGGAAAAGCCTTGGACGAGGGTGTCGTGGATGTCGTGGCTGAGCCGGGTACGTTCGGCAAGCATGGCTGCGTCACGCTGCGAACCTACGAGTTCTCGGACAAGGCCGCGCCCCTCGGCCTGGGATTCGATCACGCGGGTCAGCAGTCGCCGGTGTGTTTCGCCCTCACGCTCGAGGCGAAGCGCACCACGCGCAAGACCGACGGCAATCAGCGCAACGATGATCGGTCCAAGGACTGCGGCGCTCGAGGACTGGCCCTGCTGGTGCAATGTCACCATGGCCACGCTGGCAGCGGTCAACGTCAGCGCCACCGGCAACCTCACCACGTGCGCGACCCACATCCACACCTGGAAGACGAGCCACACGAAGTCGGAGGAGACCTGCATCAGCGCGACAGTGCCGACAAGCAGGGCCACCACCCACAGCGCCCTACCGGTGGGTCCCAGGCGGCGGTGAGCGGCGAGGCCCGCGCCGAAGAGAACTGCCACCGCGCCGCTGGCCCCTGCCAGCTCCGCGCCACCTGAAGATCACGGACGGGCCCCGTTGTGCTGCACTGCGCAGCTAGGGTTCTCCCCTGCAGGGCACGCGCGCACGCGGACCCCGGACAGCGATGAGGAGCAAGCTGATGAGCTTTGTTGATGATCCTCGCCAGGGCTATGACCGGCTGCGGTCGCAGCCGCTTTCGCAGGATGAGCGCGGACAGTGGGTGGTGTGCCGCCACGCCGACGTGGTGGGTGTTGCTACCTCACCGGGGGTGTACTCGAGCGCGGTGTCGCGGTTCCTGCAGGTGCCCAACGGCCTCGATGGTCCTACCCATGCGCATGCGCGGGCCATTCTCGACCCGTTCTTCGCCCCCGAGCGGATGGCTGCGTTGGAACCGCTGCTGGATGGGGTGGCGCGGGCTCTGGTTGGCGGGCTTCCCCGTGGTGAGGCATTCGATGCAGTCGGCGAGCTGGGGGCGCGGTATGCCGTCCGAGCCCAGTCTGCATGGCTTGGCTGGCCTGCAGTGCTGGAGGAGCGATTGCTGACGTGGATGGCCGACAACCATGCTGCCTCCCGCTCGGGTGACCTCGACCAGACGGCGGCCGTCGCTGAACGCTTCGACGCCCTGATCAACGGCATCATCGCACCCAGGCGCCAGGCTGGTGATGACGCAGCCGCTGACGTGACGACCGAGTTGGTTCGGATCCGGGACGCCGACGGTGCCCTGCTTCCCGACGACGTGCTGGTGTCGGTCCTGCGTAACTGGACCGGTGGGGATCTGGGCTCGATCGCGCTGTGCGTCGGTGTGGTGGCCCACTGGCTGGCCACCCACCCGGACTTGCAGGTCGAGTTGCGCGACGCTCCCGACGCGGGGCTGGCGGCCGCGATCGACGAAATGCTGCGCATCGACGACCCGTTCGTGTCGAACCGGCGGGTCACCACGGGCACGGTCGAGCTGGCAGGGGTGACCCTGGACGGAGGGGAACGGGTGGTCATCAATTGGACGGCGGCCAACCGTGACCCGTTGGTGTTTGGAGATCCGAACACCTTCGCCCCGGTGCGCCACGCGGCGAAGAACATCGTCTATGGCATCGGCCCGCATGTCTGCCCGGGGCGCCCTCTGGCGACCCTCGAGCTGGTGGTTCTGGTCCGTGCGCTGCTCACTGCCGGACGCCTCGAACTTGCACCTAACCGGGTGCCCGAACGAGAGGAACCCCCGGTCGGCGGATTCCAGCTCGTGCCCGTGATCCTCAACCCCAGCTAAGGCAGTTCTCTGCGCCCCGTGGCTCGGCAGGCGTGTGCTGAGTCCGAAGGACTTGCCCCGCCCTGCCGCTAAGCAGAAGGGGAACCCCGCCAGCCGCTCCGGTCCAGTCTGGGCCGGGTAACGTTGGACCTCGGGAGGACGAATGTCAGACACAGTGAACGAGTACGGATTGGGCTCGCCCGACACCCAGGCTGGTGAGCCGGTGCTCCACGACTCCAGGCCGGACCCCCTTGCCCATGGCTTGGGTTCCCGGGACGTGACCAACGACAACCATGGGGATGAGGACGTCGCTGAGGGTGGGCGGTGGAACACTCTGGAGCACGGCCTGTCCGGCGGTGGCGTCCCGGATCACTCGCTGACCCCGACAGGCGGACACCCAGATCCGCTGCAGCATGGTCTCGGTTCCCCCGAAACCGGCAGCGAGGCTCACCAAGGTCAGTGACCACGTGTCGCGCGGAGTCCGGCTTGCCCTTTGGCGGTGTCGGCGGCGACACCCACCGGCGCAGTGTGAGTGAATCTGCTCGGAGCCGCTTCCCCGCTTCGTCGGCCATTTAGCCGCGCTGTACGGCTACCGGGCTCGGCATCGTCGCGCCGACGTCAGCCACGAACTGCGCATGGCCGCAGCTGTAGCCGCACACAGCCGGGCGGGGTCGGTTGGTCACCATCCAGTGCGCGAGCGGCGGGTCAGGTCTCTCGCGAGGGGACCGTCGCGGCACCATCGTGTGGGTGGGGGGAAGGCTGCTGGCGCGAGCCAGCGTGCTCCCACCCGCTCGAGTGGCTGCACCTGGCAGACGATCAACGCATCCAAGCAGGGGGCTGGGCCACCGATACGCACTCCGGTTGATCCAGCATTCCTGACGACGGGGATCTCCGTGGTGACGAGTGCATCCGGGTTGAGCGCCACGAGCAGCAACGGCAGGGTCAGGTCGGCGTAGCGGTCGTCGAGTACCTGCTGTGCCCCATCGGAGGTGACCGCAGGGAGGTGCCCGCCGGGTTCCAGCAGAACGCCTCGTGTGGCGGCCTCGTAGGACTCGCTCCGCAGGTCCGTCTTCCAGTCGTCGGCGATCGCCACGTGATATATCCAGGTCACGAGACTCTCCTGCTCCGAAAGTTGCTGGCGGTCGGCCACCGGGTAGTCCGATCGATGGGTTGACGCGGACTGCCGTTCTTGGGCGCGATTACGTGGAGCTCGCCCAACCAGTGATCCGGGCCGGATCTCCTGGCGACGCCCTCACTGACGGCTACGGTGCTGTTATTGCGGAGGGTGTTACTTTCTATTCATGGACACGGCCGTGGGTACGGGTTACCACGCTGCTTTGGCGTCGCCGGTGCGTAGGCGTTTGCTGGCTGTGCTGGAGGCCGGGGGTTCGCCGTTGACGGCGGCCGAATTGGGGGCCGAGGTGAGCTTGCACGTGACGACTGTGCGGTTTCACCTCGAGCACCTCGAGCAGGCGGGGCTCGTCGTCCGGGACGCAGGCCGGGATCGCAGCCGTGGTCGTCCGAAGGTCCGCTATCGGTCGTCGCGCAGCGACCCGGAAGCGGCCCGCCAGGACCTTGTCGGGGTGCTTGCCGAGGCGGTCACCAACCTCGGGCAGTCGGTCAGTGAGCAGGCCCTGTTGGCCGGTCATCGCTGGGCCAGCCGTCTGGACACCCCTGCCGGTGACATCGTGACCGCGATCACCGCGACGTTTACCCGCCTGGGATTTGCCCCGGAACTCGCCGGTGATGAGATCCGGCTGAGGTCGTGCCCCTTCCGAGATGCCGCGCGCGAGCATCCGGCAGTGGTCTGTCAGGTGCACCTCGGCTTGGCACAGGGGCTGGCCGAGCAGAAGGGCTCGAAGCATCCGGTCCGGGTCGGGCTGCGACCATTCGTCGAACCCGAGCTATGCCTCATCACCCTGACACGCGACGACGACCTCTGATCGGACTCACGCCCGCTAATAAACCGGAGTATCCTCCCGTTTATTGAGGTACGTGAATGGAGGTGGCTGCCGTGGACAGCCCGGCGGGTGAACTGCGCATCAAGCGCATCTACGACCGGTCCGACCCAGCCGACGGCTACCGGGTGCTGGTCGACCGGCTGTGGCCGCGCGGGATGACCAGCGAGCGTGCGGCCCTTGATTTGTGGCTTCCTCCGGTGGCCCCGAGCCATGAGTTGCGCAAGTGGTGGAAGCACGATCCCGAGAAGCTGGACGAGTTCAGCGCGCGGTATTCGGCGGAACTGGACGAGGATCCGGCCGTGGGTCAACTCCGTGACCTTCTGGACGTCCATCCTGTTGTCACGCTGCTGTACGCCGCCCGTCAGGCGACGGTGAACCACGCCGCCGTACTGCAGCGGTACCTGGAGGAACGGCAGTCCACTGACTGGCTCGACACCCCGCCAGATTTCCCGGCGCGGCACCCTTCCTCGAGCGACCCATCCGACGGTGACGGCGGCCGGAGCGAACGCAGGGCCTGATTATCCCAACGTCGTACCCACCGTCCCGGCGGGTGAGGGGAGAAGAGATGACGACGGTTGCCCGCCTTCCGTTGGACGCGGTCGCGCCTGTGCCGCTGGTCGAGCGCAAGCGCTGGGGCGCGCTGGCAATGAAGCTGCTGACGACCACCGATCACAAGGTGATCGGCAACATGTATTTCGTCACGTCGCTGGCCTACTTCTCGTTTGCCGGCCTGTTGGCGTTGGCGATCCGTGCAGAACTTGCCTACCCGGGGCTGCAGTTCATGCATTACGAGACGTTCAACCAGTTCTTCACGATGCACGGGACCTTGATGCTGCTGATGTTCGCGACCCCGATGTTCGTGGCGTTCGCGAACGCGATCATGCCTTTGCAGATCGGTGCGCCCGATGTGGCGTTTCCGCGGCTGAACGCGTTCAGCTACTGGCTGTACCTGTTCGGTTCGCTGACGGCGTGCAGCGGCTTCCTGACCCCGTCCGGTGCGGCGAGCTTCGGCTGGTTCGCCTACGTTCCCTTGTCGGACGCGGTGAACTCGCCGGGTGTTGGTGGTGACCTGTGGATCATGGGCCTGTACGTGATGGGCTTGGCCACCATCCTGGGCGCGGTTAATTTCGTGACCACGATCATCACGATGCGCGCGCCAGGCATGACGATGTTCCGGATGCCGATCTTCACGTGGAACATCCTGGTCACGTCGATCATGGTGCTGATCGCGTTCCCGGTGCTCGCCGCGGGCCTGCTGGTGTTGGAATCGGACCGGAGGCTCGGGTCGCACATCCTCGATCCGGCCACCGGCGGTGCCATCCTGTGGCAGCACCTGTTCTGGTTCTTTGGCCATCCAGAGGTGTACATCATCGCCCTGCCGTTCTTCGGGATCATCACCGAGATCCTGCCGGTGTTCAGCCGGAAGCCGGTCTTTGGCTACATCGGCCTGGTGGCGGCAACCCTGACTATCGGCGCGTTGTCGATGTCGGTGTGGGCGCACCACATGTTCGTCACCGGAGCGGTGAATCTGCCGTTCTTCTCGCTCATGTCCTTCATGATCGCTGTGCCTACCGGGGTGAAGTTCTTCAACTGGATCGGCACGATGTGGGGCGGGGCGATCAGTTTCGACACGCCCATGCTGTGGGCGATCGGTTTCCTCACCACCTTCCTTTTCGGTGGGCTGACCGGCATCATCCTCGCTTCCCCGCCGCTCGATTTTCAGGTGACCGATACCTATTTTGTGGTCGCCCACTTCCACTACGTGGTCTTCGGCACGGTGGTGTTCGCGATGTTTGCCGGCTTCTACTTCTGGTGGCCGAAGTTGACCGGTCGGATGCTGAACGAGCGGCTGGGCAAGTTGCATTTCTGGCTGTTGTTCGTCGGGTTCCACACGACGTTCCTGGTGCAGCATTGGCTGGGTGTGGAGGGCATGCAGCGCCGGATCGCCGACTATCTGCCGACCGAGGGGTTCACTGTCCTGAACCAGGTCTCGACGGTGGGCGCGTTCCTGCTGGGCATTTCGATGTTGCCGTTCATCTGGAACGTGTGGATCACCCGCAAGGCACCTCTGGTGAACGTCGATGATCCGTGGGGCTGGGGACGGTCGCTGGAGTGGGCTACTTCGAGCCCGCCGCCACGGTTCAACTTCGACAAGCTGCCCCGGATCCGCTCGGAGTCACCAGCCTTCGACCTCTCGCATCCCGCCCTCCCGAAACCGACAAACCCGGCCCAGGAAGTCATCGGCGACGCGACCAGGACGGAGAATTTGTAGCGCTGACGCGTTGCGCGTGGGCATCGATCTGGCTTCGACTGCGCACCCGAACCTTCCCACAGCAACGGAAGGGCCACGGTCGACGGGGGCGACTACCCGCGCAGGATCCTGAGGGAGTTCAGGACCATTCCCTGCGCAGGCGGTTCAGGTCGTCCCTGGAACGCGAGCGTTTCAGCCTGCTCGAGGGTCGAGCATGGTGAGCACCAGGAGCGATGGCTCGTGCGCGTACACGGCATGCGGTACTCGGGCGTCGAGGTGAATCAGGCCACCGGGCTGGAGTTCTTCGGTCCGAGCATCGGCGGTGATCGCCAGTCTGCCCGCCAGAACTTGCAGAAGCACCGGCATCGCGGCTGTGTGCTCGGTGAGTTCCTGGCCGACATCGAATGAGAACATGACCACCCGAACCCCGGCCGCGCGCAGGACTGTCCGCGAGACCGTGGCCTCCGGCTGGACCTGGACCAGTTCGGTCAGATCTGCGAGCGCGGTGAAGGCGCTGGCTGAGGTCATCGACTGTCAGCCTGATCGGCGTCATCGAGTCGGTTGACCCGCAGCCGCCACTCCTCGGGCCCCTCGACCAGGTACTCCACGCTGATGGGGGAGAGTTCAGCGAGCTGGTTCAGCAGCGGCACCGGGTTGTGGGGTGCCACCAGGACGAGCGAACCACCGACCGGGATCGCAGCGAAGGCCCCGAAGACGCTGGCGTGGCGGATGGCGTGGGGGATCTGCCGAACGTCCAGCACCAGGTCCTCTTCCTCGTGGTGTCCGCAGCCGCATGCACCGGCCGTTGTGGTCTCCAGCGGGACTGTCTTGGTCATCGTGATCTCCTTCAGTCTGCTCCGGTGGGAGCGGTGGCGGCGGGCACCGTTTGGTGCCGCCGGTCGGTGGGCCGGCGTCTCATGGACCCACCTGGACGTAGCCGTGGGCGCCTCGCTCGGCGTCGGCCATGATGTGGGTGACCACGGGGTAGCGTCCGGCTTCGGGAAAGACGGTCTCGACGAACCCGCCTTGCGCGGGTTGCAGGCCGAGGGCCTGGGCGCCGCCGTGGTCGCCGAACGGGTCGCGCCCACGCTTGAGTTGGTAGCTGCCTTCGGTGAGGACGGTGTCGAACTGGGCGCCGACGATGTGGAAGCTGCTCGTGTGGTTCGGGCCGGCGTCCAGGACCCAGACCCGGACCCTTTCGCCGACACGTGCGGTGAGCGGCCGGGTGTCGTAGCCGTTGGCGACGCCGTTGAACACCACATAGCTGGGCTGACCGGTGGCGGCCAGGTCCGCGTTCACTTCCGTTGCCGAGGCTGCGTCGGTTGCACGGGTCTGCAGGTAGACCTCCGACTGCACGAGGAGGTAGGAACGATCGACCTGCGGCAGCCCGTCGGGTTCGATCACTACGGCGCCGGCCATGCCGGCGGCGATGTGGGCGCTCATCGGCATCGTTGAGCAGTGATACATCCAGATGCCGGCCTTCGTAGCGGTGAACCGGTAGGTGAGGCTTTCGCCCGGTTCGATGGTCCGCATCGGCCTGTCCGGGGCGAGCGAGCCGGCGTGGAAGTCGATCGAGTGGCCCATGGACCCGTCGTTGACGAGGGTGATCACGAAGGTGTCTCCGACCCGTCCGTGGAGGGTTGGTCCCACGGGATGGCCGTTGTAGGTCCATCGGCGCTGCCATACCCCGGGCGCCACCTCCAGCGGCAACTCCTGGACGGTGAGGGTGATGCGGTGCTCGCGTTCGTCGTTCAGCGGTGCCAGCACTGGGTCGAGCACGTCCTGCGCCGTGGGCGGGGTCGACGGGTTCGATCCGGTCGGGTGGTGCCCCATCTGGTCCATGTCGTGGGTGGGTGGCGGAGAACTGGCGCCCGGTGCGGCGGGCGCGTTGTCCACGATGACCGCCAGGACCATGCCCATCTGCCGGTGGCCGGGAACCGAACAGTAGGCCGTCGTGGACGCCCCGATGACACCGGCGTCCAGTTCGGTGCGCGAGCCGGGGGCAATCCGAGGGGTTCGGGCGGAACCGATCACCAGGTCGTGGGTGGTGGTGTCGCTGTTGACCAGTTCGACGACCAGCCGGTCACCGGCGTCGACGTGTATCTCAGACGGGGTGTAGCGCATCCCGATAGCTGTCACCTCGACCTTCACCGTCTTTCCGGTCGGTTGGACGAGTGCGTCAGCAACACCGGTGATCCCGGCTGCAGCTGGATCGACGCCGACACCGATCACTACGGCGGTGGCCAGCGCGGTCAGGCCCGCGATGAGCTGGCCGGCGGTGAAGATGCTCGGTCGCTCCACCCGGGGTGGCTGGGGTGGATCGGGCTCGGCAACCTCACCTTCGCGCACCGCGATGAGCAGCTTTCTGGCGGCGATGCTGGCCCGCAATCCCAGAACCATCAGGGGCAGGAAACTCGCAGCGGCGGCCAGGGCGAGCAGCGATCCGGTGACCTTCACCCAGCTCGTGGTGGGCAGCAGCCACAGCGCTAGGCCACCGTTGATTGCGATCAGGCGGAACGAGCCTGCGCGGTTGAACCAGGCCTGTCCGGCCCGCACGACGCTGGGCCCACCGCCCAGCACCGAGGGCAGCAGGTACGACAATGCGCCGGTGAGCACCTGCACGCCGAAGCCGGCCCCCAGGGCGGCGGCCGGCCAGGCGAACCCCTCGCGCACCACCTGCCAGTCGGGCGCGGTGGCGAGCAGCCAGCTGGCCCAGGTGAGCCCGATCATCAACCAGACCAGACCGATGGCCACCGAGGCCGGACCGAACTCGCGCGGTGGGCTCTTTCGGATGGGGCGCCACAGCCCGCGTCCCCACAGGCACAGCCCGGCGAGGTAGGCCAGCACCCCGAGGCCGGCGATCGGGCCGATCCCGGCAAGGGCGCCAGCGACGCCGACAGCGATCGCACCGGTCAGCACCGGCAGGGCCTGTCGGGTCCAACGCTCTGCGGTTGGGTCGAGCTGCGTGCGCAGCATGGTCGGCCACAGCGTGAGCAGAGTGCCGGTCAAGGTGAGGCCCACCCAGCCGAGCACGTTGGCCAGCGCGTGGGCCACCAGCAGCCGTCCATGCCACGGGTCCGGCCAACCCCACGCCAGCGTCACCCCGAGACCGGCACCCAGTACCAGCGAGGCCGCGGCCCACAGGTAGTACCGCACGGTGACCTGGAACCGGGCCGGCAGCGCCCTGCGCAGCATCCGCCACAGGACCAGGCCGTGCCAGACGGCTGCGGTCGCCACGGCGAGACCGCCGGCGAGGGTGAGCGGCCACCAGTCGGTGGGTACCCCGACCAGGACGGCGGCTGCGCCACCGGCGACGAGCCCCAGCCGTGTGGCTTGCCAGCTCGCGTCCCGCGGCGAGGCGGGGGAGCGCAGCAGGGTCTGTGTGAAGTGGAAGCTCCACACGATGATGGAGTGGGTCAGTGCGCCGAGAAGCACCAGGTGCAGCATGAGCCAGTTCGCGTCCGGTAGCCAGCGGTGCACGATCGCGACGATCACAGCCGCCAGGAGCCAGCCGAGGAGCGGTAGGTCGCGCAGCCGGGAGCGGCCACGTGCGCTCGGGCGGCTCACCGACGCACCACGAGGGTGACGGCTGTCGCCAGGAAGGCCAACATTGCGAGCACGCCCAGCACGCCACCGGCCTGCCAGAGCTGGCTCTGGCCGGAGAGTGCACCGGTGAAGCGGACGCCGAGGCTGACATGCAGCAACACCAGCGGAACCCACAGCGCCGGACGGTAAGGCAGCGGACGGCCGAGCACGGCGGGCAGGATCACCGGTGCGTGCGCCATCACCATGGATACGGCGAAGCCGAGGAACACTCCGTGCACCACCACGTCGTAGGTGGCCGTGCTCATTCGGAGCCCGGCGATGGTCAGCACAAGCCCCGCGATCAACAGGTTGACGTAGCCGGCAAGGAGCGCTGTGGCGATGTAGCGGCGCTGCCCGGTCAGCCGGAGCTGCCTGCGTGCCACGTCGTGGACCGCCAGCCAGGCGGCGATCGCCGCCACAGTGACCCCGAGCAGCCGCTCGCCGATCGACGGGAACACTAGGGCTGCAAGGACAGACAGTGTCAGTGTCGACGCCAGGGCGAGGAGCTCACGGTCGGCCCGCTCGCCCATGGTCAGGGCGGCCAGCTCGGCTCGTTCGGCAGCGATGGTCACGATCACGAAACCAGCAAGCCAGGGAAGCGCGCCGGAGGGACCGGCGAAGGTGACCACCACGGCACCGCCGAGCGCGAGGACACCGGACAGTACCTGCACGGCCACCAGCGCACGCGGCGCCCGACGCCACAGGGCGACATAGGTGGCGACGAACAGGATCGCACCCTCGACCTGCAGCAGCTCGCCCAGCAGCGGCGCCGCCGAACTGATCAACGCAAGGGCCCCCGCCCCGAACAGCGCCGGCGCCAGGAACGCCCAGGCGCGCCCCAGGGCCTGCGCGCGTTCCAGGGAGATCAGGGTGGCCAGGAACCCCAGAACCATCACCTGCCCGTGAACGTCGCCGAGGCGATCAGAGGCAACCGGTGCCCAAACCTCGAGCCGCACCAGGGCGGCGTCCAGCCCCGAAAGGAGAGCGGCGCCACCGAGCGCCACCAGGAGGACCCGGCCCCTGGCGGGACTGCGACTGAGCGCCGAGTGCGCTGAAAGGTCGGCGGCGGCCGGCCGCACGGCAGGGATCATCGTCAGAGCGCGGAGACGCGACGCTGGCCGGCCGGGGCAGCGTCGCTCTCGTCGGTCTCCTGGGTCTGGCCGGACGAGTGGGGGTGGACGTGCGGCGCACTTCCGTCATGGGCGTGTGGCGTGACCTGGTGCACCTCGATCCACTGAGGACCGTCGAGCGCGATCGCCGCGGCCGGGAAGAGCCCGTTGTCCTCCTTGTCAATGTGGTCGCGGAGCTCATTCTCGAACAGCTCCATCGCCACGCTGTCGCCGGGGGTGATGGCCGCCAGGTGAACCGCGAGCGTCGCGTGCTCAGCGCACAGGGTGGCGATATGGCTCGCGTAGACCTCGTCCCTGGCCATCACCTGGAACAGGCCAGCCTCCTCCGCGACCGTGTGTGGCCAGAGAAGCCCGGCCACCACAGACCTCGCAGCCTCCAGCGCATCCGCGTCGCCGGAGTGGACGGCTGCGCGCAGATCACCGTTGGCGTTGATGATCTCCACGTGCTCGGCCATGAACCGGCCGATCACCTCGATCGAATCGCATCCGCAGTAGCTGCACACCCCGAGCTCCATTTCTACATCTCATACTGTAAAAAATACTCTACACTAGTCAGGTGACCACAACGCCCGAGCTCGGACCCCAACCGGCCCGCACGGATCGCCCGCGAAAGGCGGCCCTGCGGGTGCTGCGGGCGCTCCTCGCCACCGACGGACGAGGCACCATCGCAACGCTCAACGCCGCCCTTGGCGGCCACCCGAACACCATCCGTATCCAGCTGGAGCACCTGATCGGGGACGGCTTCGTCACTCCGGTGTCCCTGCCGGCCCCCGGCCGGGGCCGGCCAGCGCGCGCCTATCTGGTCACGATCGCCGGTCGTCAGGTTGCTGGGGAAGACCCGGAACTGGAGGTATACAGCGCGCTGGTCGAAGCCGTGGCTGAACACCTGGCCGGCACCGACGACCCGCCCGGTGCTGCCCACTCCATCGGCCTCACTTGGGGCAGTGGGCTGTTTGCCACCCGAGGGGACGACCTGGTTTCGATCCTGGCCGGCCAGGGCTTCACGCCCATACCGACACGCGACGGCATCGCCCTGCGCACCTGCCCGGTGCTTGCCTCCGCCCGGCGGCACCCAGACGTCGTGTGCGGCATCCACCAGGGACTGATTGACGCGATCTCCCCCGAACCCCGGCTACTCCTGCCGTTCGCGGCGACGGGTGCCTGTCTGATTCGTCCAGCCTGAGTCCAGCCGAGCCGGGGCTTAGGTCCGGCCTTGGTCACTGGGCCTGTGCGCTGTCCGCATCTTGTCGAAGGTGGAACGGATAGCGTGCTCTTCATGGATTCCGGCAAGCAGATGATGGCCACCGTGGTAACAGTGTCCGACGAGATCAACGCCGGTAATGACGCGAATCGCTCCGGCCCGCTCGCTCTGGAGTTGCTGGCTCCCTACGGCGTCCACGCCGAACTGGTGGTGGTGCCGGACGACCAGGAGCGGATCAGGTCTGCAGTGGCAGCGGCCATGCACAGCGGTGCGCGGATCGTGCTCACCTGCGGTGGCACCGGCATCGGGCCAGGCGATGTCACAGTCGACGCAGTCACCCCGCTGTTGGCCTATCAAGTGCCAGGGGTCTGTGAGGAGGTCCGTCGCCGTGGCTCAACCCACGTCGCGTCGGCCCTTGTGTCGCGGGAGGTGGCCGGAGTGGTGCTGGAGGGGCCAGTGCCCGTGTTCGTGATGACAGCCCCCGGTTCCCGGGGGGGCGTGCGGGACGCGATCGACGTCGTCGGACCACTGCTGGCCTACATCGTTTCCCAGTTGGACGGCGCCGGGCATTTCTGACCTGCCTGCGGCCCTACTCAGTGGGTTTGCGCGAGGGCAGGTTCCCGACGTCCGCGTAGGGCGAGCGCGAGCCCGAGGGCGAGGGCTGCGGTGATCACCAGTAGCCACAGGCCCAGCGCGTAGGAGTTGGTGCCCTGGTTGTAGGTGGCGCCCATGACC
>JADLEH010000315.1 GCA_020846255.1 Propionibacteriaceae bacterium | reverse complement strand
TATCGACCTGCCAGTGCTGGGCCACCTGGAGCCGCCCGGTGAAAGTGATGGTCAACGCACCCCAGGACACCGCGGTGGAGCCGCCGTCGCAGGTCTCACCAGCCCGCGCCGTGCCCTTGCCGAGCTGCCGGTCCAACAGGTTCCGAACCTCACCAAGGGCGGCCGACCCCAACGGCAGCGACCCGATGCGCCGCTCCGAGAGCTGCAGAGCTGGACGGCGGTGCTCGGCCCCGGTCGTGGCGGACGTGCCGGGAGTCGGGCTCCCGGAAGCGGCGGAGGTCACGCCCGGGGTCGCCGACTGGCCTGCCGTCGTCGGTGGCAGGAAGACGGGGGTCACGGTGGCAGCGGAGGGCGGGGGAGTGCCGGTCGCGGCACACCCGGGGAAGACCAGCAGCGAGAGTGTCACCAATGAGGTTGCTGCCAGTCGCATGTCGTCCTTCTCCCGGGGGTTCTCGCGACATGTTAGGGCGCATTGCCTCCGTCCACTGGCAGCATGGATGGTAACTTCCGAACAGCCGCCCTCGCGCGGCATCGGGGCAATCGGGGATTCGGAGCTGTCATGGTGCGAACCAGCAACGCCTGGCTGCAGCATCGGTCGACCCCGTCCCGGCGATCCGTTGCCTGGCTGGCTGCCCTCGCGCTGGGCATTTCGGGCCTCGCCCTCGCCGTGCCGCAGGCCAGCGCTGCCGCCGACGACATCCGGGTCGCCCTGCCGGGCGCGATGGCCGAGCGGACGGTGGTCGCAGCTTCCGGGACCGCGATGCTGCTGGCTCTCGGTGCCGGCGAGGCGCCCGACAAGGTGACCACAGACAACGGCACGACCTTCGCCGACCTCGCCGCAGCCTTCCCGGCGAACGCCAGGATCGCCCACTCGGGCAACGGCAAGGTGGTCTGGGAGGTCATCGATGCCGCGACCACCGGGATCACCGTCTACGACTTCGCCACCGGCGCCACCTCGACCCACGAGGTGACCGGCGGCTGGGTGGAGAGCACTGATTCCACCACCGCCATCTACAGCACCGGGGCTGTGCTCGAGGAGGCGGGCTACTACGCCCAGGACCTCGCCACGGGCGAGGTGCACAGACTCGCCCACCCGATGGCCGTCGGAGGCGAGTCGGCCGGGACCGCCTTCAGCACCGACGACGGAACCCTCGCGCTGGCCAGCACCACCACCACCGGTCCCGACGACCTCGCAGCCGACGGCTACCTGGACCTGCTCCCGCTCAACGGGGAACCGTCCCCACTCGCCTCGCCCGAAACGGTTCCGGGACTGGTTGCCGCTGAACTCCGCGATGACCAGGTCGTGTACGTCACCGCGGCCGAGAGCGGCTTCGCCATCTGCTTCCGGCAGCTGGCCGACTGGACGAACCCGTCCTGCCGGCCGTTCGAGGTGCCCGGTCTCGACGACCCGCGGACGGCCACCGCCGACCTCTCGCTCGGCGCCGACTGGGCACTCGTCACCCCGCGGTGGGGAGCCGGCTCGGAGACGAACCTGGTGGTGGCCGGCGCCGACGCTCCGGACGCACCAGTGGTCGTCACCGAACCCGACGCCGACCGGGTGCGCATCTTCGCCGTCGGCGACTCCGAGCGGCCGCTGGCCGCCGTCTGGAAGGGCCCGTCCGGTTACATCGGGCAGGTCGAGACCGACGGCGAGGTCTCGAAGCTGTTCGACCACCCGACCGGGCCCGCGCAGGTGATGGGGTTGCGGCTGGCCGCCGACCGCATCGCCGGCCTGGACATGCGTCCCGGGCACGAGGACACCTATCAGGCTTGGCAGCGGAAGGTCTCCGACACCCGGATCGCCTCGGAGAGCCTGCTCACCCCGCTGGCGGCCGGCCTCGGCGCCTCCGCCGGCCGGACCCTGCTCGACGACGGCGCCAAGCTGTGGCTGAGTGACCGCGGCGAGGAGGCCCGAACCCTCACCCGCCCCAAGTACGGCGCGACCGCGGCGTCGTTGACCGGGCCCTACTTCTACGGCCGAACGGTCGCCTACGACCAGGTGACCCGGGTCGACGGCAAGGTGATGAACAACAGCCAGGTCCGTGGACTGTTCGGATCCCTGGTCCTGCGGCTGGCCAGCGCCAGCCTCAACCGCTACGAGGTGATCGACGCGGTCACCGGGACGGTCAGCCGGGTAGTGGTTCCCGGCCGGCTCGAGCCACTGAAGTTCGCCGGCCTGAGGATCTGGGGTGACCTGGTCCTCGGCTGGGCTCCGGTCGGCGCCGAGCAGGTTCCCACGACGGTCGTGGTCAACTACCGCACCGGCCGGACCTGGGACCGGGTCGGCTACCCCATCGCCATCGGCGACGGTTTCGCCGCCGTCCAACTGCCCGCCGGTGACCCGTCGAACGCCTACGACGACCAGCTGGCGGTGTGGAACCTGGCAACGGGCGAGGACACCGTCATCCCCGACCTGGACTGGTGGGAGGTGGCCACTGACGGGACGCGCCGGCTCGCCTACAACACGTACTCCGAGCTCGTGGTCCGGGAGCTCCACGGTGTCGGCCGCTCAGCCCCACGCGTTCTGGGCACGCTCGCTCCCGCGACC
>JADLEH010000314.1 GCA_020846255.1 Propionibacteriaceae bacterium | reverse complement strand
GCGTCGTACGTGTACTCGGTCTCGCCGCCGGCCGGATCGGTGACCTTCGTCAGCCGCCCGGAGCCGTCGTAGGTGTAGCCGACGGTCCGCCCGAGGTTGTCCATCGCCTGCGAGACGCGGTTGCCGGCCCCGTAGGTGAAGGCGATCCAACGCCCGTTGGGGGAGATGACGCGGGTGATCTGGCCGGTCCCGTTGCCGTAGGCGTCCGTACCGGTTCGTAAGATACGGGTCAGGTTGCCGTAGCGGTCGCGCATCCACTGCAGCGGCGCGTTGTCGCCGAAGCGGTAGATCGTCCCGTCCTGGAACGTCAGATCCCAGCCCCAGGCTCGATAGGTGATCCTGGACTTGTAGTACGCCGTCGGCGCGTCCGAGTTTTCGAAGACGGCGTCGGTCCAGCCGATCCCAGGCGAGATGCGGGGATAGTAGACGCGTGCGCCGTCCGGCAGCACCAGCCAGACTTTGGTGTAGTCCTGCCAGCCGCCGTTGGCCATCGTGGTCCAGCGGAAGATCTCGTACGGGTGCGTCGCTCCGATGCCGAACGGCCGACTCTGGCTGTCGTTGGGCCGGTAGGTGCGCGTCAGGGCCAGCGTGGACCTGGCTCGACTCGACGAAGGCGGCGGACCTCGTTCCGCTCATGGAGGCGCTGCGTGCCGACGCCCCGCTTGACGCGGTGGCCTGGGACGGGGCCACCAGCCACCGCGACGAGGCCGTCCGGGCGGTCGGCGTCCCCGTGATCCAGGTGCCGCGCTACAGCCCGGAGCTGAACCCGGCCGAGCGGCTGTTCGAGGAAGTCCGCCGCCACGTCGAGGGCCGGGTCTACGCCACCCTCACCGAGAAGGTCGCCGCCGTCTACGACTTCCTGGACGAGCTCAATGCAGACCCGGCCCGAGTCCGCTCCCTCTGCGGCTGGGACTGGATCAATACCGCCATCGCCACCCTGCCGGTACCCCTGGAAAACGCGGCGTAGCTATACAGGATTGGTACTACTGCGCAGTCGACCTGAGTTGATTCCGTACGGGCGAAGGGACCGCCCCTGGCGAACTTCGCCTGAATACTGGAAGCTGTCGAGTGCTAGTGGCGCGCCACTGAACAAAATGTCAATGCCAGTTCCAGCAACAAGGCACAAGTGGTCTTCGTATGTCAGAGAGACATCTTGAACATAACCTATATGTTCCGAATCAAGATAGGCAATAACCTCATCGACTGGTGTCAGATGATCTGGCGTATACCCTGCGATCTTCATTGGTACGTCACCATGCTCTACTCCAAAGTGCCCTTCATCTGGGCGCTTGTCAATGATCTCAATGTTCTTATACCAAGCCCGGTTGAAACCATCTCAGACCGACAACGGCGCGACGGAGCGGTTGGGCAGGCGCAGAGGAGCGACTAGCCGAGGCGAGCGAGGCGGTGGAGGCGACGGAACCAGAGCAGGGCGCAGGCGACCTGGAGGAGGCTGAGGTAGTTGGCGGCCTCCTTCTCCCACCAGATCAGGAGACCCCGGCACTTGGACAGCCAGGAGATCGTCCGTTCCGCAACCCATCTGCGGGCCTTGTGCCGCTTCGGTCGGGGAGGTCGCTCGTCACGAATCATGGCGATGTGCGGATCGTCGCCATGGTCGATGGCGGCTTCCCAGCCCGTGTCGTTGTCGTACCCCGTGTCGAGGTAGAGGTGCTGGGGAAAGTCCGGCTCAGGCTCAGGCCGTTCCAGCACAATGGCGTCGATGGTCCGCCCGAGGAGCTGGGCGTCGGGGACGTTGGCCCCGGCAATGGTGATGGCGAGCGGTCCGCCGTCGGCTTCGACCAGAAGGGATCGCTTCACGCCAGGTGTGGCCCGGTCGGTCGGATTTGGTCCCACGTCGTCGCCACCCAGCCGCGCCTTGCCCAGCCACCCGTCGGCGGCCTGCCACTCCCAGTCGCAGCCGCCGAGATCCTCACACTGTTCCTGCACGACTGCCCACAGCTTCTCGAAGATGCCCAGCTTAACCCACCGCTGGAACGTCCGGTGCACCGAGCTCTCGTCGGGGTACTCCCACGGCAGCCGGTTCCACTGGCACCCCGTCCGCAGCCGAAAGATGATCGCGTCGAACGCCCCGCGCTGGTCGATCCTCGGCGGCCCTTGCTTCGGCGGATCATGCTCCGCCAGGATCGGTTCGATCAGCGCCCACAGATCATCCGAGCACTCCCAGATCGGCGGCAGCGGCTTCCGCTCCTTCCGTCGGCGTCCCATCTGACACCTCCGGCTGCCTTCTCTGCAACGTCGTGCCAGTCTGAGATAGTCTCTAAGTCTGGCGGAGTCCGTCGTACATGACTTCGGCCTGCACGTCGGTGTCAGCCGCGAAGAGTAACGCGGCCACTACAGCGCCCTTCATCAGCGTTGATCATGGGGCCGGCTTCCATGGATGCCGTGACCAGGAGATGAGGCAGTGATTACTGGTGCCGCAAACCGCTGTAGGATGGTCTGAAGTGCTACTCTGAAGCGTTTGTGGCCTGCCATGACCAGCCCTCATCATTCTGGACGGCCTTGAGATACCGTGCTCCCCATGGTGGCACCAGCGTCGGTAGTCCGAAGTCTGGTGCGACGGTCCGCTTAGTAGGATCGTATCGATCAAAGACAAACTGCCGGCCAATATGGTCAATAACTTGCTGCTCGCGCATCTGATACTCCGGTGTGTTCCAGGAGCGGGGGTCTGCATCAAGACTGATCATGACACCTGCGCCGATTTCTTGTACTTTAGATGCAGGTGCAGTCATCAATCGGTCACGACCAATTAACTCACAATATGGACGTCCTAAGTAGTTCAACCAGTACAGCCCAGAGAGTGATGCGGAACGATCTACGCCGATGGCCTGCACACTCCCATCCAGTTGAAAAATATTCTTGGAATGGAACTCATCTATCATGTTCGCAAAGGCATGGACAGGTGAGAGGAGTTCGCAAGTTAGCTTGAAAAAGTTGTACGACCACTTCACTGATGGTTTACCTTCGATACGTGCTCGACAGACTTGAACTGAGATGGCATTGCCCCATCCCCATATTTCTCCAACCGGCTTTAGTCTGAAATCGTCAATATCAATATTGATGATGAGCGAGGAATTTGCTCCTCGGAGTTCTTCGCTACAGTGCACGCGTCCAGGTAAGAGATGCCGATGGGGGTCATTTATCGACTTCCACGAGTGACGAAGACTATTGGCATCATCCACTGCAGGAGCCCGGACCGCTTGGGCCAAAGTCCCTGACATAGATACATTGATCGGAGTATTCATACCGTAGCTGCGCCAGACCTTGAGTCCACTCGACCACGATGGCATCTGGCTGTGTAACAGTGATTGAAATAGGTCGAGTTCTTTCCCATGAACGAGTGATCGACCAAAGAATATTGAGATGTCTAAGAGAAACGACTGGCCCATCCCCTTCTCCTTCCATGCTTGCGCAATCGAGCAAGCTGTTCAAGTCGCCACCTCATGGTGATCGAGAAGCACTAGCATCGAATAGGAGCAATCAAGATTTCACCCCTCGCAACGCGCTGTGCTAGCCAGCCACGAGTCGGAAGCCTTCCGTCTGTATGAATTCGCAGCTTCCCACCCAGTGCTTGTGCTTCTGCGTGAAATCTCTTGAGTTGTCGCGTGGTCTTCAGCCTGACGTAATCTTTGACCTCATCGAGAGTGCCGAACTTCGGTATTGTGATGCGCGGATCGAAGTCTGGATACCAAACTTTCGATCCTGGCCCCGTGATCTTAGCGAGCGGAGGAATCGTGTTGTGTGGCACTCCGAGCCTGGCAGCCACAATCTGTTCAGCCTGTCGCCCAGAAAGCGCGGTACCCCTACCACCAGTATTGTGGACGAGCCACGCATCGTCGCCGACGAAGAACGTGTGCGCGGCGTCGACCGTCAGGTTGTACATCACCTGCGGCTGGCGTGCGACTGTCACGCTTGTGACTGGTCCAGTCCCACCGAACGCGCGGTGGATGCGGTCGCCGGGGCGAAGGTCCGAGGCCTTCACCCAGCCACGCCCGACCACCGAGAACGGGTGCTCGGGCGTGGTCTCGATCCGCTCGCCGCTGACCGTGACGTAGACGAGGACCGGGTCCTCGTGCGCCCAGGTCGCCGTCACGAGTTGATAGGCGGTCTCGCCGGTCTCCTCGTCGTAGGCCAGAACACGGTCACCCG